>NZ_JBEYVI010000003.1:0-518827 GCF_040643955.1 Streptomyces sp. NPDC047061 | reverse complement strand
AATCCCCACCGAAGTGGTTCATCGTTCGACTTGCATGTGTTAAGCACGCCGCCAGCGTTCGTCCTGAGCCAGGATCAAACTCTCCGTGAATGTTTACTCGGCCAGTAAATTAATACAGCCGGTGCAACACCACGAGAGCGGTGCGAGAGGAGGAATAATCCCCTCGCACACAGCGTCCTCGCTGTGTTTGTTTCAAAGGAACCACGCCCCAGCCATAACGGCCGGAGACGGGGTATCAACATATCTGGCGTTGACTTTTGGCACGCTGTTGAGTTCTCAAGGAACGGTCGCTTCCTTTGTACTCACCCTCTCGGGCTTTCCTCCGGGCTTCCCTTCGGTGTTTCCGACTCTATCAGACCCTTTCGGCGTCCGATTCCCGGTCGGCGGGATTGTCTTGAGGCTTTCCGGCTTCCGCCCGTCGGCCTTTCGACATTCACTACGTTAGCCGATTCCCGCCGGGACTCATAATCGAGTCCCACGAGTTCGAATTCGGGCATGCAGGCATGCCGAAATGGACCCTGCCAGGGGAAGTCGTAGGTAGTGGGTGGCCGCTTCCGACTGCTGGCGATTGCCGTACCCGGTTCAGCGGCTCGGGCTACATTACGCACCTTCCAGGGACGCGTCAACTTGAGCGGCGCCTGGGTACGTGGGCCCGATAGGGGCTGACCGTGGGGTCGTTGGCGACCCAGTAGCGCCAGGGATGGGCGTCGCCGTCGCCGCCCTCGCCGGCGACCCCGGTGCGTGGACCGTTGCGTACCTGGTCGGAGGGTGCGGGCGTGCCGGTCAGTATCCGCAGCGGTGTCTCGCCGACGGCACACGCGTCCGTACCGTCCAGGGCCCGGTCGACGCCCAGGGCGGTGGCCAGGCGGGCGGGCCCTTTGGCCAGTTCTCTGTCATATCGGGCCGAAAGTCGACGTTTGCGCGCGAGCTCGGCGCCCTCGATGATCTCGCCGGCGCGGAGCAGGACCGCGCTGGCGGTGCCCTCGGGGCCACAGACGAGGTTCATGCAGAACCACATGCCGTAGGTGAAGTAGACGTACACATGTCCGGGCGGACCGAACATCACGTCGTTGCGGGGGGTGTGACCGCGATAGGCGTGCGAGCCGGGGTCGTTCGGGCCGTCGTACGCCTCCACCTCTGTGAGGCGCACCGCGATCGGGCCGTCCGGGGTGGTGCGGAGGAGGGTGCGGCCGAGGAGGTCGGGGGCGACCTCCAGTACAGGGCGGTCGAAGAAGGTCCTGGGGAGTGGCGTACGGTCCGGGGGCGCGATCATGGCGTCCGAGCCTAGTCCAGGCCGGGGACGCCAAGGGCTGGTCAAGGATTGGTCTGCTTGCCAGGGTGTGGGCCGGAACCGGTCGGGACCGGATCGCGTTTGTAGGGATCAAGGGTCCGTACGTAGTAGAGGCAGTAGAGGGAGAGTCATGGGGTTCAAGAAGCTGCTCGCGAGCCTGGGGGCCGGCGGGGCGTCCGTCGAGACGGTGCTCACCGAGGTCAACGTCGTACCGGGCGGTGTCGTCCAGGGCGAGGTGCGGATCCAGGGCGGCTCGGTGAACCAGGAGATCCAGGGGCTGTCCGTGGGTCTCCAGGCACGGGTCGAGGTGGAGAGCGGCGACGAGGAGTACAAGCAGAACATCGGCTTCGGCAAGGTGCGGCTCGGCGGTGCCTTCGAGCTTCAGGCCGGGGCCGTGCACGCGGTGCCGTTCGGGCTGGAGATTCCGTGGGAGACGCCCGTCACGATGATCGACGGGCAGGCGCTGCGGGGGATGAACATCGGGGTGACCACCGAGCTGGACATCGCGCGTGCCGTCGACTCCGGGGATCTGGACCCGATCAACGTGCATCCGCTGCCGGCGCAGAAGGCGATCCTGGACGCCTTCATCCAGCTGGGCTTCCGTTTCAAGCACGCGGACCTGGAGAAGGGGCACATCCGGGGGACGCGGCAGACGCTGCCGTTCTACCAGGAGGTCGAGTTCCACCCGCCGACTCAGTACCGGGGGCTGAACCAGGTCGAGCTGAGCTTCGTGGCGGACGCGCACGCCATGGACGTCATCCTCGAAATGGACAAGAAGCCGGGGCTGTTCAGCGAGGGCAGTGACACGTTCCGTTCGTTCCAGGTGGGTCTGCACGACTTCCACGGGACCGACTGGGCGGCGTATCTCAACCAGTGGCTGTCCGAGGTCGGCAGCAAGCGCAACTGGTTCTAGGCTCGGGAACCGCGGATTCCGTGACGGGTTCCGTAATCGATCAGTACCGATCAGGAGGTACCGAGGTGACCGAGCTCAAGCGGCGGCCTCTCCCCCATGACTTCCATCCGCCCGTCCCGTCGTTCACGGTGACGAGCGAGGACATCGTGGAAGGGGCGACGCTCAAGGACGCTCAGGTCTACGCGAAGGGGAACGTCTCGCCGCAGCTGCGGTGGGAGGGTTTCCCGGACGGGACCAAGAGCTTCGCCGTGACCTGCTACGACCCGGACGCCCCGACGGGCAGCGGGTTCTGGCACTGGGTCCTGTTCGACATCCCGGCCTCGGTGACCGAGCTGCCGGCCGGCGCGGGCAGCGGCAAGTTCGAGGGCCTGCCCGAGGGTGCGGTCCACGTGCGCAACGACTACGGGTCGAAGGACTTCGGCGGTGCCGCGCCGCCGCCCGGGGACGGGCCGCACCGGTACGTCTTCACGGTGTACGCGGTGGACCAGGAGAAGCTCGGTCCGGACGCCGACGTGTCGCCCGCCGTCGTCGGGTTCAACCTGCGGTTCCACGCGATCGCGCGGGCGCAGCTCATCGGGGAGTACGAGAACCCCGAGCAGGGCTGACGCCGCGCGCGAAATCAGCTGAGCGTTCATTGAACGTTTGCCCGCCTCTGGTCATGGAAGTGATCAGGGGCGGGCAGTTTTTATTGCGTTGTCCATCTCGGCGCGCCCGTCCAGAGTTGATCCAAGCCCGCCGGGGGTGGGCACGGTGCACATGGGAGGTGGGCTGGATGCGTGACACGCTGGTGCTGAACGCGAGCTTCGAGCCGCTGTCTACGGTGACGTTGAACCGCGCCGTTGTTCTGGTGCTCCAGGACAAGGCCGTCGTCGAGCAGGCCCACCCCGAGCTGCGCATGCGCGGTGCCGAGGTGGACATACCTGCGCCTCGGGTGATCAGGCTCTGCAGGTATGTACGGGTGCCCTTTCGGAGACAGGCGCCCTGGTCGAGGCGGGGGGTGCTGGTCAGGGACCGGCACCGGTGCGCGTACTGCGGGCGTCGGGCGACGACCGTCGACCACGTGGTGCCTCGGGCCCAGGGCGGTCAGGACTCTTGGCTGAACACGGTGGCCTCGTGCGCGGAGGACAATCACCGGAAGGCGGACCGGACGCCGGAGCAGGCGGAGATGCCGTTGCTTCGGAAGCCGTTCGAGCCTTCGCCGCAGGATGCGATGCTGCTGGCCATGGGGGCCGAGGATTTGGCGGCGCTTCCTGAGTGGCTGGCGGGAGATGTCGCCGCCTAGTCGTGTGCCTGGCCGGTCCCGTCGTGCGGCTGCGGCCGCGTTGTGGCTTGTCGCGCAGTTCCCCGCGCCCCTTACCGGGGTGCGGGGAACCTTTGTTTTTCAGAACCGTCAGTCGATGTTCGGCTTTTCGCGGCGCTCCTGGGACGGGACGTTGCCGCCGCCGTTCGAACCGCCGCCCAGGTTGCCGAAGTTGCCCATCGCGCCGGAGAGGCCCTTGAGGGCGTCGCCGATTTCGCTGGGGACGATCCAGAGCTTGTTGGCGTCGCCCTCGGCGATCTTCGGGAGCATCTGGAGGTACTGGTAGGAGAGCAGCTTCTGGTCCGGGTCGCCGGCGTGGATCGCCTCGAAGACCGTGCGGACCGCCTGGGCCTCGCCCTCGGCGCGCAGGGCCGCGGCCTTGGCCTCGCCCTCGGCGCGCAGGATCTGGGACTGCTTCTCGCCCTCGGCGGTGAGGATCGCGGCCTGGCGGGTGCCTTCCGCGGTGAGGATCGCGGCGCGCTTGTCACGGTCGGCGCGCATCTGCTTCTCCATCGAGTCCTGGATGGAGGTGGGCGGTTCGATCGCCTTGAGTTCGACGCGGTTGACGCGGATGCCCCACTTGCCGGTGGCCTCGTCGAGGACGCCGCGCAGGGCCGCGTTGATCTCCTCGCGGGAGGTCAGGGTGCGTTCCAGGTCCATGCCGCCGATGATGTTGCGGAGGGTGGTGACGGTCAGCTGCTCGATGGCCTGGATGTAGCTGGCGACCTCGTAGGTGGCCGCGCGGGCGTCCGTCACCTGGTAGTAGATGACGGTGTCGATGTTCACGACCAGGTTGTCCTGGGTGATCACCGGCTGGGGCGGGAACGGTACGACCTGTTCACGCAGGTCGATGCGGTTGCGGATGGTGTCGATGAACGGGACCACGATGTTGAGGCCCGCGTTCAGTGTCCGCGTGTAGCGGCCGAAGCGCTCGACGATGGCGGCGCTCGCCTGTGGGATGACTTGGATCGTCCTGACCAAGGCGATGAAGACCAACACCACCAGAATGATCAGGACGATGATGACCGGTTCCATCGTCGCTCCCCGTACCCTTCTCCGCCTCGGCGCTTCGGCAGATCTTATGGTTGTTGAAGATCTTGCTGGATGAGTCTGACAGACGCACGCGCAACTCGGGGACTCTTCTGTTCAGTTGAGTCTTACGAGGTCAGATGACGATCGCGGTGGCCCCCTCGATCTCCACGACGTCCACTTCCTGGCCCACTTCGTAGGCACGGTCCGGGTGCAGGGAGCGCGCCGACCAGATCTCGCCGGCGAGCTTGATCCGGCCGTCCGCGCCGCCGTCGACGCGTTCGAGTACGACGGCCTGTTTGCCCTTCAACGCATCGACGCCGGTGGCGAGTTGGGGGCGCTGGGCGGCATGCCGGTTCGCGATGGGCCGTACGACGGCGATCAGTGCGGCCGAGACGACGACGAAGACGAGCACCTGGAGCACGACGCCCGCGCCGAGTCCGGCGGTACCGGCGGCGGCCACGGCGCCGACCGCGAACATGCCGAACTCCGGCATCGCGGTCATCACGAGCGGAATACCGAGCGCCGCCGCGACGACGAGCCACCACACCCATGCGTCGATGCTGTTCACATAGTCATGGTAGAGCCGGGGGTGCCGACCCCGACAGAGTGCTTTGCCGGGTCAGGGTCCGTCAGGTCCCGTCAGGACAGGGGCAGTCCGTGGGCGGTCCAGCGGTCGCCGAGCTGCTCGACGACGAGCGGGAGGCCGAAGCAGAGGGAGAGGTTGCGGGAGGTGAGTTCGAGCTCCAGCGGGCCGGCGGTGAGGACCTTGCCCTGGCGGATCATCAGGACGTGGGTGAAGCCGGGGGCGATCTCCTCGACATGGTGGGTGACCATGATCATGGAGGGGGCGATCGGGTCGCGGGCGAGCCGGCCGAGGCGGCGGACCAGGTCCTCGCGGCCGCCGAGGTCGAGACCGGCGGCGGGTTCGTCGAGGAGGAGGAGCTCGGGGTCGGTCATCAGGGCGCGGGCGATCAGGGTGCGCTTGCGCTCGCCCTCGGAGAGGGTGCCGAACTTCCGGTCCACGTACTCGGTCATGCCGAGGCGGTCCAGGAAGGCGCGGGCGCGCTGCTCGTCGACCTCGTCGTACTCCTCCTGCCAGTGGGCGGTCATGCCGTAGGCGGCGGTGAGCACGGTCTCCAGAACGGTCTGGCGCTTGGGGAGCTTCTCGGCCATGGCGACGCCGGCCATGCCGATGCGCGGGCGCAGGTCGAAGACGTCGACCTTGCCGAGGGTGTCGCCGAGGATGGTGGCGGTGCCCTTGCTGGGGAAGAGGTAGCTGGACGCGACGTTGAGGAGGGTGGTCTTGCCGGCGCCGTTGGGGCCGAGGATGACCCAGCGCTCGCCCTCCTTCACCGACCAGGAGACCTGGTCCACCAGAGCCCGGCCCTCGCGGACCACAGATACGTCCTGAAGCTCCAGAACATCGCTCATGAGCGCGTTGTCTCCCCTTGCAGTGTGGCCGGTCTCGGCTGTCGCGTACGCCTGTGGCTCGGGCGGCGGCGCCGGTGGGCGCAGCCCCTACGAAATCTACGCCACGAGTGCGGCGCTCCATTCCATCGGTCCGGTCCTTAGGGTGGGGGCATGCTCTCGGAACCGCGTTCAGGACGCCTCGCCGCTTGGGGAAATGCCCTTTTGGCCGGACTTGTCTCTCCGGATGACGCCGTGCTCGCCATCGTCGGCGAGGACGCGGTGCACCGGGTGGAAGGGCTGCCGGGTGAGTCCGCGCCGGTGGGGCTCACGCTGGCGCTGGGGCGGCTGCGGACGCTGGGGACGACCGGGCTGCGGGTGGCGCTGCCGGCGCCCGGGCATCCGCTGGGACTGAGCGGCCCGCCGGAGTTCAACGCGCGGGCGCTGGAGGCCGAGGAGGCGGTGATCTGTCACGGCGCCGCGTTCGGTCTGGTGCCGGAGGTGTCCGAGGCCGGGCCCGCCGGTGACGTGCATGTCGAGGTGGTCTGGCACGTGCTGCCGGTACGGGAGGCGCCGCCGGCCGACGTGCCGTCGCTCGGTGAGGCGGAGCGGGAGCTGGCGGAGGCGCTGCGGGACGCCACCGAGATGCTGTCGAAGCTGGACGTCGCGGGTTCGGGGCCGGTGGCGGAGGCGGCGATCGACGCGTACCGGGCGCGGGCCGAGCGGGGGCGGGAGGTACTGGCGCCGGGGTATCCGCCGCGGGCGGTGCGGGTGCTGGAGCTGGCGCAGCGGGTGGGGCTGCTGGTCTCGCTGGCGTACGACAACGGGCACGGCGGGGCGGTGAGCGCGTCGGAGATGGCGGGGCGGTCGCTGGCGCTGCGACCGGTGGAGCGGACGGCCCGGCGGGCACAGGTCGCGGCGTACAACTCGATGGTGGAGGAGCGCGAGCGGGGACGCTGAGCGCTTCGCTCGGGGCGCGCGAGGTGCAGCGCGGTGCCGTTCGTCGTCTGCGGCAGCGTCGTGGCCGGTCGCGCCCACGCGGCGGTAGCCGCATATCGGATACGGCCCCGCGCCCCTTACGGGGTGCTGCCCGGCCGCGGACAAGCCGACCGGCCTTCCGGGGGCGCCCGGAAGGCCGGAGGTCGATGCCGCCGTGCGGCGCGGTCTCAGTGGTTGAGGCCGAGGTTGCCGAAGGCGGGGTTCAGCACGCCGACGACGTTGATGCTGTTGCCGACGACGTTGACCGGGACGTCCACCGGGGCCTGGATGACGTTGCCCGAGACGACGCCCGGAGAACCGTGGGCCGCGCCGGCCGCACCGGCACCGCCGGTGTGGGCGGAGGCCATGCCCGCACCGGCGGCCACGATCCCGCCGGCCACCATCGTCACGGCCGCTGCCTTCTTCAGGTTCTTCACTTCTTGAGCCCTCCTTGGCGATCGCCACGGCGGTCGCCGCAGCACGCACTGAAGAACGGTGGCGGCCGGGCGAGGATGCGCCGTCCGGGTGACATTCCCACGACGGTATGAATCTCAGCCCGGAAGGCGACCCTCCGGGTTGCCGTCCGTGAAGCGTTGCGGAGGGCGTTTCAGCCGGTCACGCCATGGCGAACGGCCCACAGGGCGGCCTGGGTGCGGTCGGCGAGGTCGAGTTTCATCAGGATGTTCGAGACGTGGGTCTTGACGGTCTTCTCGGACAGCACCAGGGCGCGCGCTATCTCGCGGTTGGAACGGCCGTCGGCGATCAGCCCGAGCACCTCGCGCTCCCGCTCGGTGAGCGAACCGCCCCTGCCCTGACCGGTGTTGGCCTCCTCCTGGGAGAGCAGGGCACCGGCCACCTCGGGCTGGAGCAGGACGTGCCCGGCGTGCACCGAACGGATGGCGGCGGCGAGCGCGTCGGGATCGACGTCCTTGTAGACGTACCCGGCGGCGCCCGCGCGCAGGGCCGGGACGACCGTGCGCTGTTCGGTGAAGCTGGTGACGATCAGCACGCGCGCGGGGTTGTCGAGTTCGCGGAGCCTGCGCAGCGCCGCCACGCCGTCCAGGCCGGGCATCTTGACGTCCATGAGGACGACGTCGGGGCTCAGCTCCTGGGCACGCTCGACCCCCTCGGCGCCGTCGGCGGCCTCGCCGACCACCTCGATGTCGTCCTGGACCTCCAGGAAGGTGCGCAGACCGCGGCGGACGACCTGGTGGTCGTCGACCAGCAGCACCCGGATCGCGTCAGCCACCGGGGACCTCCATCTCGATCGTGGTGCCCTTGCCGGGCGCCGATTCCACGGTCAGCGTGCCGCCGACGCCGCTCGCCCGGTCCCGCATGGAGACCAGGCCGAGGTGGCGTCCGGCACTGCGGGTGAGGTGCGGGTCGAAGCCGCCGCCGTCGTCGGTGACCCGCAGGACGGCGCCGCCGCCGCGCCGGTTCACGGTCACGTCGACGTGCTCGGCCCCGGAGTGCCGCAGGGCGTTGTGCAGTGCTTCCTGCGCGACCCGGAGCAGGGCCTCCTCCTGGGCGGCGGGCAGGGCCCGGAGGCCGCCGGCGGCGAAGGTCACGCGCGCGGTGTGGGCGCGGTCGAGGACCTGGACCTGGGTGCGCAGGGTGGCGACGAGACCGTCCTCGTCGAGGGCGGCGGGGCGCAGCTCCACGACGGCGGCGCGCAGTTCGTCGATGGCCTCGGCGGCGAGCGCGGCCACCTGGTGCAACTCGCCCTTGGCACGGGAGGGATCGCGGTCGACCAGGGCGGCGGCGGCCTGGGCAGTCAGGCGCAGGGAGAACAGCTTCTGGCTGACCGCGTCGTGCAGCTCGTGGGCGAGCCGGGAGCGTTCCTCGGCGATGGTCAGCTCGCGGCTGCGCTCGTAGAGGCGGGCGTTGGTGAGGGCGATGGCCGCGTGCTGGGCGAGGATGGAGAGGAGTTCCTCGTCCTCGGCGGTGAAGCCGCAACCGCCCTGAGGTTTGCTGCAGTTCTTGTTCGCGAGGAACAGCGCGCCGATCACCTCGTCGCCGTCCCGGATCGGCAGGCCCAGGAAGTCGGACATGTCGGGGTGGGCCGAGGGCCAGCCCTCGAAGCGGGGGTCCGTGCGGACGTCGGCCAGCCGCTCGATCTTCGCCTCGCGCAGCATCGCGGCGAGGATGCCGTGCTGGCGCGGGAGCGGGCCGATGGCCTTCCACTGGGCGTCGGTGACGCCGTCGACGACGAACTGGGCGAAGCCGCCGTGGTCGTCGGGGACGCCGAGCGCGGCGTACTGCGCGTCGAGCAGCTCTCGGGCGGAGGCGACGATCGTCTTGAGGACGTCGCGCACCTCCAGATGCCTGCTCATGGCCAGCAGCGCGGAACTCACCGCCGCGAGGCCGGACCGGGGACCTTGGCTCATGCCCTCACGGTACCGGCGGGGTCCGACACCACGGATCGGGCCGACGGCGCAGGGCCCGGGCCGGTGGCCGTAGGCCCGCGGACCTAGGGCGCGGGACCCGGACCAGGGGCGTAGTCCGAAGGGACCCACCCGGTTGCGGCCCGCGTCCGAGGCGGCCGGGGCGGTCCCCTTCCTACGTTGGGGGGCACCGCCGGGGCAGGCGGACGGAGCCGAGGGGACGGTTGTCATGCCGGTAGCGATCATCACGGGGGCCTCGAAGGGGCTGGGGCGGGCGCTGGCCGAGGCGCTGGCCGCACGCGGCTGGGATCTGGTGCTGGACGCCAGGAGCGCGGCGGTCCTGAAGGAGGCGGCGGAGGCGGTCGCGGGGCACGGGACGCGGGTGACGGCGCTGCCCGGCGATGTGACGGACGCCGGGCACCGGGCCGGTCTGGTGGCCTCGGCATGGGAGCTGGGCGGGGTGGACCTGGTGGTGAGCAATGCCAGCGCGCTGGGTGCCGAGCCGCTGCTGCGCCTGGGCGAGCTGCCGCTGGAGGGGCTGCGCCGGGCGCTGGAGGTGAACGTGGTGGCGGCGCTGGGCCTGGTCCAGGAGGCGCTGCCGCTGCTGCGGGAGTCGGCGGCGGGTGCGGTGGTCATGATCAGCTCGGACGCGGGCGCCGAGGCGTACGAGACCTGGGGTGGTTACGGCGCCTCGAAGGCGGCCCTGGACCAGCTGGCGGCGGTGCTCGGTGTGGAGGAGCCGGGGCTGCGGGTGTGGGCGGTGGATCCCGGGGACATGGCGACCGACCTGTACGCGGCGGCCGTACCGGACGACGAGGATCCGCGGCCGGCACCCGAGTCCGTCGTCCCGGCGTTCCTTCGGCTCCTCGACGAGCGGCCGGCCAGTGGGCGGTACGGCGCTCCGGCCCTGGTGGAGGGGCGATGACGACCGTGGTGAGGGTGCCGGAGGAGCTGTCCGCGCGGGTGCCGGCCGAGCAGCGCGGGCCGGGTCTCGAGCGGGACGCCGTACGGCTGCTGGTGTCGCGCGGGACGGCGGCGTCGCATCACGCCTTCGCCGAGCTGCCGTGCCTGCTGCGGGCCGGGGACCTCCTGGTGGTGAACACCTCTCCCACCCTGGCGGCCGCCGTGGACGGGCGGGCCGGGCACGCGCGCGTGGTGGTGCACTTCTCCACGCGCGGGGACGACGGGCGGTGGGCGGTCGAGCTGCGGGAGCCGGACGGGAACGGGACCACACGCGCGCGTGCGGGCACGCGTGCGGGGAGTGAGGTGTGGCTGCCCGGGGGCGTACGGCTGGTCCTGGAGGAGCCGCAGAGTGCGCGGGGCGAGCGGCTGTGGTGGGCGAGGGTGTCGGCGGACGTACGGGGACTGCTGCGGGAGCACGGGCGGCCCATTCGTTACTCCTATACGGAGCGGGACCAGCCGTTGTCCGTCTACCAGACGGTGTTCGCGCTGCCGCCGGCGGACGGGGCGGGCAGTGCGGAGATGCCGAGTGCGGCGCGGCCCTTCACCGCGCGGCTGGTGGCGGAGCTGGTGAGCCGGGGGGTGCAGTTCGCGCCGGTCACCCTGCACACGGGGGTGTCCTCGGCGGAGGCGCACGAGCCGCCGTACGCGGAGCGTTTCGCCGTGCCGGAGGCGTCGGCTCGGCTCATCAACAACGTGCGAGCAGGTGACGGCAGGGTGGTCGCCGTGGGGACGACCGCCGTGCGGGCCGTGGAGTCGGCCGCCGGGCCCGACGGGGTGGTGCGGGCGGCCGAGGGGTGGACGGAGCTCGTGGTGACGCCCGAGCGCGGGGTGCGGGTGGTGGACGGGCTGCTGACCGGGCTGCACGAGCCGGAGGCCTCGCATCTGCTGATGCTGGAGGCGGTCGCGGGGCGGGCCGCGGTCGACCGCAGCTACGAGGAGGCGCTGCGCGGGCTCTACCTGTGGCACGAGTTCGGGGACGTGCACCTCATCCTCCCGGAGGAGTGCACTCACGCAGAGCATTGCGACAGCAACTCCGGGTGAGATTCATGTGCAGCCCATGTGAGGCCGCACATAGGGTGCACATCACGTACGAACGGACATAGGAGATAAAGGGTCCCCTCTTGAACGGGGCAGACGTTCCAGTCTGTCCCGTTTTGCCCATCCGGGCTCCACTACCGGGGATCGTACGTCACACCTTTGCCACAGCATTTTGCGGCCGCTAAGAATGGCTGCCGTCGCTCAGCACCGCGGGTTCCCCCCGCGGTGTTCGTGCAGGAGGAGCCGGTCTCCCCCGCGGACAACGAGCGACCTCCGCGCTATTCGAAGAGGTCCTGCCATGCCCAAGCACACCCACAGTCCGACCCTGACCAAGCGCCACAAGATCGCGCTCGCCGGTGTCGCCACGCTCGGCGCCGCCGCCCTCGCCGTCTCGGCCGTGCCGAGCAGCGCCGAGACGATCACGTCCGGTGCCCCCGCGACCGCCGCCGAGGCGGCCCACGGCACCGCGCAGATCCAGAACGTCACGGGCAAGGTCACCGACCAGCTGGCCCTCCAGAACGTCAAGGTCGAGGCCATCGCCGCCAAGACGAAGGCCTCCGCCCACCAGCTCCACGTGGCTCACCTGAAGAAGGTCCACGCGGCCCACGTCTCCCACGTGAAGAAGGCGCACACCGCCCACGTGAAGCACGTCCACGCGGCCCACGTGAAGCACGTCGCCGCCGTCAAGAAGGCCGCCGCCAAGCGCGCCGCCCAGCAGGCCGCCAGCCGGTCCGCGCAGCGCCCGCAGATCCAGCAGGTCGCCGCGAAGACATACAGCAACAACCTCGACGGCTGGATCCGCCAGTCCCTGGACATCATGCACTCCAAGGGCATCCCGGGCTCCTACAACGGCCTGTACCGCAACATCATGCGGGAGTCCTCCGGCAACCCCAACGCCATCAACAACTGGGACATCAACGCCATCAACGGCATCCCCTCCAAGGGTCTGCTCCAGGTCATCCCGCCGACTTTCGCCACTTACCACGTGGCCGGCACCTCGTGGAACATCTACGACCCGGTCGCCAACATCACGGCCGCCTGCAACTACGCCGCCCACCGGTACGGCTCGATGGACAACGTCAACAGCGCGTACTGAGGCCTGCGCGGACCTCTTCACGCACATGCCGAAGGGCGGCACCCCACTGCGGGGTGCCGCCCTTCGGGCGTCCTATGGGCACCGGCGTGCTACTTCCGCATGACCTCGGGCTCGTGACGGCGCAGGAAGCGGGCCACGAGGAAGGCGCAGACCACGCCGAGGGCGAGCAGGGCGACCATGTCCAGGGTCCAGGCGCCGGCCGTGTGCGCCCACAGCGGGTCGTCGGGCTTGCCCTTGCCCGGCGGCGCGATCCCGTTGAAGTCCAGGGTGGCGCCCGCGGCGGCGACGGCCCAGCGCGACGGCATCAGGTACGAGAACTGGTTGACGCCGACCGTGCCGTTCAGGGCGAACAGGCAGCCGGTGAAGACGACCTGGATGATCGCGAACATGACCAGCAGCGGCATGGTCTTCTCGGAGGTCTTCACCAGGGCGGACATGACCAGGCCGAACATCATCGAGGTGAAGCCCAGCGCCATGACCGGCAGGCAGAGCTCCAGCAGCGTGAGGTGGCCGAAGACCACGCCCTCCGCCGGGATCTTCCGGCTGGCGAAGCCGATGACGCCGACCAGCAGGCCCTGCAGGACCGTGACGATGCCGAGCACGAAGACCTTGGACATCAGGTACGCGGAGCGGGAGAGGCCGGTCGCGCGCTCCCGCTCGTAGATGACCCGTTCCTTGATCAGCTCACGGACGGAGTTCGCGGCACCGGCGAAGCAGGCACCGACCGCCAGGATCAGCAGGACCGTGGTGGCCGTGCCGTTCGGGACGGGCTGCTTCGTCGCCGGATTGATCTCCGTGTTGACCAGCAGGTCCTTGCCGGCGTCGATGAGCAGGCTCACCGAGCCGAGGACGAGCGGCAGCACCACCGTCAGGATCAGGAAGCCCTTGTCGGAGGCGATCACCGACGCGTACCGACGCACGAGCGTGCTGAACTGCGACAGCCAGCCCTGCGGCTTGGGCGGTTTCATCGCCTGCATCGCAGGCATCTGTACGGCCTGTGGGGCAACGGCGTCGATGTCCGCGGCGTACATCTGGTAGTGCTGCGAGCCCTTCCAGCGGCCCGCCCAGTCGTAGTCGCGGTAGTTCTCGAAGGCGGAGAAGACATCGGCCCAGGTGTCGTAGCCGAAGAAGTTCAGCGCCTCCTCCGGCGGCCCGAAGTAGGCGACCGCGCCGCCCGGGGCCATCACCAGGAGCTTGTCGCACAGCGCCAGCTCGGCCACCGAGTGGGTCACGACGAGGACCGTGCGGCCGTCGTCGGCGAGGCCGCGCAGCAGCTGCATGACATCGCGGTCCATGCCCGGGTCGAGGCCCGAGGTGGGCTCGTCGAGGAAGATCAGCGACGGCTTGGTGAGCAGTTCCAGGGCCACCGACACGCGCTTGCGCTGGCCGCCGGAGAGGGAGGTGACCTTCTTCTCCTTGTGGATGTCGAGCTTCAGCTCGCGCAGCACCTCGTCTATGCGGGCCTCGCGCTCCTCCGTCGTGGTGTCGGCGGGGAAACGCAGTTTGGCCGCGTACTTGAGGGCCTTCTTGACGGTCAGCTCCTTGTGCAGGATGTCGTCCTGCGGGACCAGACCGATGCGCTGGCGCAGCTCGGCGAACTGCTTGTACAGGTTGCGGTTGTCGTACAGCACCTCGCCCTCGTCGGCGGGGCGGTAGCCGGTGAGCGCCTTGAGCAGGGTCGACTTGCCGGATCCCGACGGGCCGATGACCGCGATCACCGACTTCTCCGGGACGCCGAAGGAGACGTCCTTGAGGATCTGCTTGCCGCCGTCGACCGTGACGGTCAGATGGCGCGCGGAGAAGGAGACCTCACCGGTGTCGACGAACTCCTCGAGCCGGTCGCCGACGATCCGGAAGGTGGAGTGGCCGACGCCCACGATGTCGTCCGCGTCGAGCAGCGCGCTGCCGCCCTTGGCGATCGGCATGCCGTTGACGTACGTGCCGTTGTGCGAGCCGAGGTCGCGGATCTCCATGCGGCCGCCGGGCGCGGAGTGGAACTCGGCGTGGTGCCGCGAGACCTGCAGGTCGGAGACGACCAGCTCGTTGTCCAGGGCACGGCCGATGCGCATCACGCGGCCGATGGAGAACTGGTGGAACGTGGTCGGGCTGCGGTCGCCGTAGACCGGCGGCGCCCCCGCGCCACCGCCGGCGGCCATGGCCGGGACGCCCTGCTGCTGCGGGATCGCCGGCGGGGCCTGCTGCCAGCCCTGTTGCGGAGCCTGCGGCTGTGCGGCCGACTGCTGCGGAGCCGCCTGCTGGGACCAGCCCGCACCGCCCGCGCCCTGCGCCGCGAGCGGCTGCTGCCGGGGCTGCGGCTGGGCGACGGCGGCCGCGGCGCCCGACAGGCTCAGGCGCGGTCCGTCGTTGGCGTTGCCGAGATGAACGGCCGAGCCCGGGCCGATCTCCGACCGCTGGACCCGCTGGCTCTGCACGAAGGTGCCGTTGGTACTGCCGTGGTCCTCGATGGCCCAACTGCGGCCGTCGAAGCTGATCGTGGCGTGTCGCCAGGAGACCCTGGCGTCGTCGAACACGATGTCCCCCTGCGGATCGCGTCCGAGGGTGTATGACCTGGACGGATCGAGCGTCCAGGTGCGTCCGTCTGATTCGAGTACGAGTTCCGGCACTCCAAGCCCCATGAGTAGTCCCCCGAGTTACCCCCATCACAGGGAGTCTAGGGATGTCGAACATCGTCGGGAACTATTTCAGGCTCGGCCCTCTGACCGAAAGCCGGGCCTTGTGGAGGCCTCGGACGAGCGCTTCAACTCTTTCCGTTGACGGGGTTGAAACCGGCCCGGAGAGTGGTAATCCACGCGAGGGGGACAAGCGCGACGGAGTGGTCCGGTGCGCCTGCGGATCGGGGGGTCTGCCATGAGTGCTGATGCGTCTGGTACGGGAGTCGAGCGCGCGGGGCACGGCGTACGGCTGCCGTGGGCCGACATCCTGCTGTCCGCGATCGCCACCGTGAGCTGGGCGTTGATCGGTATGGCGGGTACGGCGGCGCTGGGTCTGCATCTGCTGCGGGCCGACGCGGCGGGCTCACTGGGCCCCATGACCGCGGCCGTTGTGGCGCTCGGGGCGGGTGGTTCGGTCACCCCGGACGGAGATCTGTCCGCTTTCGGCCTGAAGGGAGCGGAGGCCGCGACGGCCATCCAGATCACGCCATTGGGCGTGAGCCTGGTCGGTGCGCTGCTCCTGTCATGGTTCTTCTTACGGTCCCTGCGCACGGCGGGAGTTGTGATCGCCCCGGCCGAACTCCTGGCCCGCGCGGGCTCGGTGGTCGTGCTGTTCGTGGCGACACTGGGCGGACTGGCCTGGGCGGGGCACTCCGTCGTGACGATCGACGGCGGTGCGCTCGGCCTGGACAAGCTGCCGGGGGGAGGGAGCGGCGGCGGGCTGAAGATCCCCGGCATCGGTGACATCGGCGGGCTGCTGCCGGACCGCCTCGGCGACCTCGTGAACGCGAACGCGGCGGTCGGCTTCAGCGTGGACACGGCGGCGACCCTGCTCGGCGGCCTCGGCTGGGCGGTGGGCATCCTGCTGATCGCCCTGCTGGCCTCCCGCCGGACTCCGCTGCCGCGCGGCTGGGAGGCGGTGCACCGGGTGGTACGGCCGGCGGCCTCGGCGCTGGTGACGGTGCTCCTGGTGGCCGTGGCGGCCGGCTGGGCGGCGGCTGCCTTCGCGGCGATCGGCGACCCGCACCCGGCCCGGATCATGGGCGCGGCGCTGCTCGGTGCCCCGAACGGAGTCTGGCTGGGCATCCCGATCGGCCTCTTCGTCCCCTTCGACGGCCGGGCCACGGGCGTCCTGACCATGTTCCTGCCGCACCCCCTGGACGAACTCCTGAACTCGAAGTCCGACCGGTCGGTGACCCTGGGCCACCTGGCCGACCTGGACGGACGGGTGTGGCTGCTGGGGGTGGCGGCGGCGCTGCTGATGCTGCTGGCCGGGGTGTTCACGGCGGTCCGGACGCCGGTGGGGCGGACTTCGGTGGGGCGGACTCCCGCCGGGCGGCCGAGCGGCCCGGCCGGGGCTGGGGGCGCAGGTGGGCCGGGCTCGCGTTCCGGCGCGCTCGGGTTCGCCGGACGGTGCGCGGTGCGGCTGGGTATCGCCACCGCGCTCACACTGCCGCTGCTGGCCTGGCTGGCGGACGTGTCGGTGGACGCCTCGCTGTCGGTGCTGGGCTTCGACGCGTTCGGGGCGGGGATCCAACTGCACGGGCAGCTGGGCATGGCGTTGCTGCTCGGCGCGGTCTGGGGCGCGGCGGCGGGGGCCTCGGGGGCTCTGTTGGCATGGGTGACCGGCGCGGCCGGGTCGCGTGCGGCCCCGCTGGCACTGGGTGACGCGGGGCACGGCGGGGCGGGCGCCGGGCCTGCCCGTCCGGGGGCCGGCAACGCTCCCGAACGGGTCGGGAGCGGGGCGGGACCCTATGCGCCGGGAACCCCGTACCGTCCGCCGAATCCGAACACGAACCCGTATCTCCGGGTGCCGGAGGAGCTGCGGGACTCAGGGGAGTCAAGGGGGTCAGGGGGCGGCCGGGGAGCCTGGTCCGGTGGAGCGCGGCGGGCGGCGCCGCCGAGCGGTCCCGCCGTCCGGGGCCGTCGTCCGCCGGACGCACCGCCCCCGGCGGACGACGGCCGGCGCGCCGACGCACGACGGGCACCGGAGGAGAGCCGGCCGGGTGGCGGCGGGGACCGCTCCGACGCACCGCCGCCCGGCTCGGGCGACGTGTACGGCGCGCCCACCATGGCCCGGCCGGTCGACCCGCCGCCCCGCTCCTCGCGGCCCAGGCCGGGCGCGCGGCGGCCCGACGGGCCCCAGGGCGGCCCGAGCGCCGGGCCGCCACCGCCGCCACCGCCGCCACCGCCTCCTCCCCCGCCCCCTCCGCCCGGGCGACCCCGGCGCTGAGACCGGGCGCGGGAGCGGGAGCCGGGAGTGGAAGCGGGAGCGGCGGCCGGGAGCCGGGAGCGGCGGCCGCACGGATCGTGACGTCCGGCGTGCGCGTGTCCCGGTGCCGAACCAATGCGTGAGGGCGCGGCCGGGTGTCTCCCCTGCCCGGCCTGCCCGGGCAGGCCATGGACATCGCACGCACGTTCGCCCGTTGTCCGGAAGCCAAGCGTCCGACACCGGCCC
This sequence comes from Streptomyces sp. NPDC047061, assembly GCF_040643955.1. Taxonomy (NCBI): domain Bacteria; kingdom Bacillati; phylum Actinomycetota; class Actinomycetes; order Kitasatosporales; family Streptomycetaceae; genus Streptomyces; species Streptomyces sp. NPDC047061. Next base: position 501,295 of record NZ_JBEYVI010000003.1, on the reverse strand, counting down.
GACACCTATTGTTCCGTGTCCGTCAGGCGGACCACCTGCGCCGCAGGCACTGGGTGCCGGTTACCGTGGTTACACCATGAGCGATCCGCAGACCTCCGAGGTCCCCACTCTCCTCGTCAAGATTTTCGGCAAGGACAGGCCGGGCATCACGGCCGGCCTCTTCGACACTCTTGCCGCCTACATGGTCGACGTGGTCGACATCGAGCAGGTCGTCACACGAGGCCGCCTGGTGCTGTGCGCGCTCGTGACCCAGCCCCCGGCGGGGCTGGAGGGCGATCTCCGGGCGACCGTGCACAGCTGGGCCGAGTCGGTGAAGATGCAGGCGGAGATCATCTCCGGCCGCGGCGACAACCGGCCGCGCGGTCTCGGCCGTTCCCTGGTCACCGTCCTCGGCCACCCCCTGACCGCCGAGTCGACGGCCGCCATCGCCGCCCGGATCGCCAAGACCGGCGGCAACATCGACCGTATCTTCCGGCTCGCCAAGTACCCGGTGACAGCGGTCGAGTTCGCGGTGTCCGGCGTGGAGACCGAGCCGCTGCGCACCGCCCTGGCCTCCGACGCGGCCGAGCTCGGCGTGGACATCGCGGTCGTGGCGGCGGGTCTGCACCGGCGGGCCCAGCGGCTGGTCGTCATGGACGTGGACTCGACGCTCATCCAGGACGAGGTGATCGAGCTCTTCGCCGCGCACGCCGGCTGCGAGGAGCAGGTCGCCGAGGTCACGGCGGCCGCGATGCGCGGCGAGCTGGACTTCGAGCAGTCGCTGCACGCGCGTGTGGCGCTGCTGAAGGGGCTGGACGAGTCGGTCGTGCAGAAGGTGCGCGCCGAGGTGCGGCTGACGCCGGGCGCGCGGACCCTGATCCGTACGCTGAAGCGGCTCGGCTACCAAGTCGGCGTCGTCTCGGGCGGCTTCACCCAGGTCACCGACGATCTGAAGGAGCGGCTCGGGCTGGACTTCGCCCAGGCCAACACGCTGGAGATCGTCGACGGGAAGCTGACCGGCCGGGTGACCGGCGAGATCGTGGACCGGGCGGGCAAGGCGCGGCTGCTGCGCCGGTTCGCCGCCGAGGCGGGCGTGCCGCTGGTACAGACGGTGGCCATCGGTGACGGGGCCAACGACCTGGACATGCTGAACGCGGCCGGTCTCGGTGTCGCCTTCAACGCGAAACCGGTGGTCCGCGAGGCCGCGCACACCGCGGTGAACTTCCCGTTCCTCGACACGGTCCTGTATCTGCTGGGCGTCACCCGCGAAGAGGTCGAGGCGGCGGACACCCACGACGAGGGCTGAGCCGGGAGCTGAACCGTCCGGCCGACGATCCGGACACCCCGCACGGACGCGCCGATCGGGACGCGCCGATCGGGACGCGAGGGCCCGGCACCGTTCTCCACGGTGCCGGGCCCTCGGCGTGCCACGTCAGTGGTGCGGTGGTCTCATTCGGAGGGTGCCCAGTAGTCCGCGAGTGTGGCCGCGCCGGGCTCCAGAGCCTTCCAGGAGCCCTCGTGCGTCACGACGGCGAAGGCGGCGGCGGGAAAGCCCCGGCGGTTCATCCGCTCGCGGGCGTCGGCCTCGGCGGTGCCGGCGAGGATCTCGGTCACCCCGTGCACGCCGGGGTTGTGACCGATGAGGATCACGTTCTGTACGTCGTCGGGCACCTCGTTGAGCACGGCGATCAGCTCGCCCGGCGAGGCCTCGTACACCCGCTCCTCATAGATGGTTTTCGGCCGGTGCGCGAGCTCATGGACGGCGAGCTTCCAGGTCTCCCGGGTACGCAGGGAGGTGGAGCACAGGGCCAGGTCGAAGGTGATGCCGCTGTCCGCCAGCTTGCGTCCGGCGACGGCGGCGTCCATTCGACCCCGGTCAGCGAGCGGTCGCTCGTGGTCGGTCACCTGTGGCCAGTCGGCTTTCGCATGGCGGAAGAGGACAATCCTGCGGGGTTCTGCGACGCTCATGGCACCCAGCTTCGCATGAAACAGGCCATCGGGCGCAGGGAGTTGACATGCGACTTCGCCCTGCCCGGCGGCCGGCGCCGAGGTACGGCGGCTAGCGGGTGACGAGCTGCTGTACGCGCTCGACGAGGTGGGTGACGGCGGGGTCGCCGGTGGCCGCGTGGGCGTCCGCCGGGTTCAGTATGAGCATCAGCAGGGCGACGAAGGCGAGCGCGGGAAGGGCGAGCGCCCACCAGGGGAGCCGGATGTCGACGCTGCCCGGGGTCGCCGGGTGGGGCCGGGTGTGCGTTAGGGCCGGCATGATCGCCTCCGCTGGTCTCCGAGGTCCGTCGGCCGTCCTCGCGGCCACACCTCGAAACTACGGAATCCGCGGTCTCCAACCCATCCGGTGATCCACCCACTTGACCCTGACCCTCACCCCCTAGGGGACGGTGGGGCTAGCCCCACCATCGGCCGCGGGGGCGTGGCCGGCGTGGTCAGGGGGACGCGAGGGTCGCGATGACGGCGATGACGATGAAGATGGCGAAGAACGAGCCGAAGACGATCAGCATCTTCTTCTGACCGTTCTGGGGGTTCGGGTCGAGCACTGGCATGGGGCCAGTCTGGCACCCCCGGAAGGGGACGGACCGGGCGGGGGCCGCGACACGGCTCGGCGGGGGCCGGCACGGGCCGCCGCGAGGACGGCGCAGGCCGCCGGGAGGGGACGGCGCAGGCCGCCGGGGCGGTGCGACGAGGCGGTCCCGGCCGGCTCTACGTCACGCGCTCCCGGCCCGCCCTACGTCACGCGCTCCCGGCCCGCCCTACGTCACGCGGCCCCGACCCACCCTACGTCAGATGGCCCCGGCCGGCTCCGCGTCACCCGGCCCCGGCCGCCTCGTCCTCCACCGTGCGGTCGCGGCCCGCGAGGACGCCGACGGCCATCTGCGGGATCATCAGGCCGATCATGAGGGCGATCGGCAGACCCCAGCCGCCGCCGTGCTGGTAGAGCACGCCCACCAGCAGCGGGCCGGGGATGGAGATCAGGTATCCGGTGCTCTGGGCGAACGCGGAGAGCTGGGCGACGCCCGAGCCGGTCCTGGCCCGCATCCCGACCATGGTGAGGGCCAGCGGGAAGGCGCAGTTCGAGATGCCGAGCAGCACGGCCCAGGCCCAGGCGCCGCCGGCGGGCGCGAGATACAGGCCGACGTATCCGGCGAGGCCGCAGACGCCGAGCGCGATCACGATCGGGCCCTGGTGCGGCAGCCGGGTGGCCACGCGCGGGATGACGAAGGCCAGCGGTACGCCCATCGCCATGGTGACGGCCAGCAGCAGCCCCGCCGTGCTCGCGGAGACGCCCGCGTCCCGGAAGATCTGCGCCATCCAGCCCATCGTGATGTAGGCGGCGGTGGCCTGCAGCCCGAAGAACACGGCGAGCGCCCAGGCGGTACGGCTGCGGGTGATCCGCAGGGCGGGCGGCTGCCGCTCCGCACGCGCGCGGGCCGGGGCCTCTGCCCCTGCCCCTGCCCCTGCCTCGGGAGCCGGTGCCGTTCCCCGGTCCCGTACCAGCGGAACCCACGGCAGCACCGCGGCCGCCGCGAGCCCGCCCCACACGGCCAGCCCGGCCTGCCAGCCGCCGCCCAGCGCGTCGGTCATGGGCACGGTCACCGCGGCCGCCACCGAGGTGCCGGCGGCGAGGGCCATCGAGTACAGGCCGGTCATGGAGCCGACCCGGTCGGGGAACCAGCGCTTGACGATGACCGGCATCAGCACGTTGCTGACCGCGATGCCCATGAGCGCGAGCGCGCTGCCGGCCAGGAACCCGGCCGTGTTCCCGGCGTACGGGCGTATCAGCAGGCCGGCCGTGACGGCCACCATGCCGGCGCAGACCACGGCCACCGGGCCGAAGCGGCGGGCGAGACGGGGAGCCGTGACGCCGAAGACGGCGAAGCAGAGCGGGGGCACGGAGGTGAGCAGCCCGGCCACGCTGCCGCTCATGCCGAGGCCGTCCCGGACCTCCTCCAGGAGGGCGCCGAGGCTGGTGATGGCGGGCCGGAGGTTGACCGCGGACAGCACGATGCCGATGACGACCAGCCGTGTCGTCCACGCGCGCGTGGCGGTCGCGGGGCTCCCTTCGAGTGCCGTCGACCGCGCAGTCGTCTCTGCAGTCGTCCCTGCAGTCGTCCCTACTGCCGTCCGTGCTGTCGTCCGTGCTGTCGTAGACGCCGCGCTCTCGGTTTCCTTGCCTGCCATGAGGCCCATCATAGAATCATGGGATGATTGGTTGTCCATCCCCGGGCAGGCCCGATCGTTCCCGCCGGGTCCTCGCGTGCGAAGGTGTGTCATGCCTCTGAGCCATCCGCGCCGCTCGGCGCTGTCCGAGCAGGTCATCGCCGAGCTGCGGAACCAGATCACCTCGGGCGAGTGGCCGGTCGGCTCACGCATCCCCACCGAGCCGGAGCTGGTCGAGCAGCTCGGGGTGGCCCGGAACACCGTCCGGGAGGCCGTCCGGGCGCTGGCGCACAACGGCCTGCTGGACATCCGCCAGGGCTCGGGGACGTATGTCGCGGCGACCAGTGAGCTGGCCGGCGTGATGCACCGCCGGTTCGCCGAGGCCGATCCCCGGCACATCGCCGAGCTGCGCTCCACCCTGGAGTCGTCGGCCGCCCGGCTGGCCGCGGCCCGCCGCACCGAGAAGGACCTCAGGCAGCTCGACGCCCTCCTGGCACGCCGCGAGCAGGCCTGGCGGTCGGGGGACGCGGAGGCCTTCGTGACGGCGGACGCGACCCTGCACCTGGCCGTGGTGGCCGCCTCGCACAACGACGTACTGACGGCGATGTACGCCGACCTGGGCGAGGTGCTGCGGGACTGGCTGCGCGCGGACGTCGGCGCCGAGCTGACGCCGCAGTCGTACATGGACCACGCCCGGCTGGTGGAGGCGATCCGCGCGGGCGACGCGGACGCGGCGGCGAAGGAGGCGGCGAGCTACCCGTTCCTGTGCCGTCCGGACCGGTTCAGCTCACCTTCTGGTGGCTGATCCACACCGCGCGGACCTCCTTCCAGCAGCGGCCGGAGAGCCGTACGGTCAGCGCCGGGCCGGTGTCGACCGGGGAGCCGTCGGTGTCGATGTCCCACCACTGGGCGCACTCGATGTGCAGCCGGACCCGGTCGGTGTCGACATAGGGGTTGTGGCAGTAGGCCACCACATGGGAGCCGCGGACGGTGGTCCGACACGACGCACCGAACAGCTCCGGGGCGGGTTCGTGCCCGCTCGGCACGCGCGTGTGGGACTCCGCGTCGCAGGGCAGCGACAGCACCAGGGCGAGGGCCAGGGTCACCGGAGCCAGGCTGCGGGACAGGCGCACAAGGGGACCTCCTCGGCCGGGCTGGGGAGGGACGTCGCGCGGTGAACGATCGCTCCACGCGTAATCCAGGGTGCGCCGCCCGAGCGGCGACGGCCCGGCCGGTGGGCCGAACGGGTGAGGCCCGCACCCTCACGGGATGCGGGCCTCGGGGGTCCGTGCGGGTCAGGCGCCGATGGCGTGCAGACCGCCGTCCACGTGGATGATCTCGCCGGTGGTCTTCGGGAACCAGTCGCTCAGCAGGGCGACGATGCCCTTGCCGGCCGGCTCCGGGTCCTTGAGGTCCCACTCCAGCGGGGAGCGGTGGTCCCAGACGGCGGCCAGGTCGCTGAAGCCCGGGATGGACTTGGCGGCCATGGAGCCGATCGGGCCGGCGGAGATGAGGTTGCAGCGGATGTTCTGCTTGCCCAGGTCACGCGCGAGGTAGCGGCTGGTGGCCTCCAGGGCGGCCTTGGCCGGGCCCATCCAGTCGTACTGCGGCCAGGCGTACTGGGCGTCGAAGGTGAGGCCGACGACCGAGCCGCCGTTCTGCATCAGCGGCAGGCAGGCCATGGTCAGCGACTTCAGGGAGTACGCCGAGACGTGCATGGCGGTGGCAACGGACTCGAACGGCGTGTTCAGGAAGTTGCCGCCGAGCGCGTCCTGCGGGGCGAAGCCGATGGAGTGGACGACGCCGTCGAGGCCGCCGAGCTCCTCGCCGACGAGGTCGGCAAGGCGGCCGAGGTGCTCGTCGTTCGTCACGTCGAGCTCGATGACCTTGGTGGGCTTCGGCAGCTTCTTGGCGATGCGCTCGGTCAGCGTGGGCCGCGGGAACGCGGTGAGGATGATCTCGGCACCCTGCTCCTGGGCCAGCTTGGCCGCGTGGAAGGCGATGGAGGACTCCATCAGCACACCCGTGATCAGGATGCGCTTGCCCTCGAGGATTCCACTCATGGTGATCAGTGACCCATTCCCAGTCCGCCGTCAACGGGGATGACGGCTCCAGTGATGTACGAGGCGTCGTCCGAGGCGAGGAACCGCACCGTCGCGGCGACCTCCTCGGGCTCCGCGTACCGGCCGAGCGGCACCTGCGACACGATGGTGGCGCGCTGCTCGTCGGTGAGCACCTTGGTCATGTCGGTGTCGACGAAGCCGGGCGCGACGACGTTGAAGGTGATGTTGCGCGAGCCCAGCTCCCGGGCGAGGGACCGCGCGAAGCCGACCAGGGCCGCCTTGGAGGCGGCGTAGTTGGCCTGGCCGGGACCACCGTAGAGGCCGACGACCGAGGAGATGAGAACGACGCGGCCCTTCTTGGCACGCAGCATGCCGCGGTTCGCGCGCTTGACGACCCGGAAGGTGCCGGTGAGGTTGGTGTCGAGGACCGAGGTGAAGTCCTCCTCGGACATCCGCATCAGGAGCGTGTCCTTGGTGATGCCGGCGTTGGCGATCAGGACCTCGACCGGGCCGTGCGCGTCCTCGATCTCCTTGTAGGCCTGCTCCACCTGCTCGGAGTCGGTGATGTCGCACTTGACGGCCAGGACGCCCAGTTCCTTGAGGTCGGCCGGCGGCTCACCGGAGCGGTACGTGACGGCAACCTTGTCGCCGTTGTCGGCGAAAGCACGGGCGATGGCGAGGCCGATGCCCCGGTTGCCTCCAGTGACGAGAACCGAGCGGCTCAACGGATCACCCTTTCGTTCGGTCTGACCACCCGCCCGAACAGCTGACACGACAGGCGGCTTCATCGAAAACCTATCGGTCCGGCCATCGCCGCGAGCAAGCGGGCACCGACAGTGGCTCGGGAGTGTCGCTGTCGGGTCCCTACAGTTTTGCCCAGCGCCGATGCGCCAGCCCGAGCTCCTCGCACAGCGCGTGCAGTGTGACGTCACGGAGCGCGCCCCTGTGCGCGAGGATGTTTCTGGCCTTCACCAGCACCTTGAGCAGCCGCAATTCCTCGCTCGGAAGGACCAGGCCGCCCTCGTGACAGGCGGAGAGCAGAGCGCCGACCTCCAATTGCACGAAGGCTTTCTCGGGGTGCGCGCGGAAGTCGGCAGGCGGTCGCTGGGCGTAGGTCTCGACCAGGGCGGCCAGGGGGCGGGCCGCATGACGGACGCCCACGAGAGCCAGCCGATGACGGGCGTCCTCGATCCACGGGAACACCGCGCGCTGCTGAGCCTGACCCACCAGGAGGTCGAGTTCGGACGGCCCGTCCACGCCGCCGTCGGCATACCAGACCGCCGGATGCCGACGCAGCATGCCCTCCCACGACTGCACCAGCCCTTCGGACCAGGCCGGGCGCAGCCGTGAGCCGGGGCGGCTCCGGATGCCGGCCTCGAACGTCGTATCGGGGCAGGCGTCGGCCCGGCCGATCTGCTCGGCGTCGAGACAGGACCGCAGAGCGGAGCCGAGTGCGCCGACCCGGCCGTCCCACGCCACAGCCAATCGCTGGGCGAGCGCCAGGTCGAATCCGGCGATCTCGGCGACGACCTCGTCACGGACGACGGCCCGGATGCGCTGTGCGACATGGACTTCGGTGCCCCGCGTTCGGGTGGACGCCACCATCGTCGCTGTGTCCAGGCGCCCGATCGTGCCCCACCACCAGCGCACGGCCGTGGTTGCGATGTCTCGCTCCAGTTCTTCGACGAGCGTTCCGGGAATGTCCCTCAGCCGAGCCACGACGAGCAGTCGCGGACGTACCTGGGGCGGCAGGCCCGCCTCCTTGGTCGCGGCGGACAGCGCGTGAAAGAGCCGCTGGACGGCTCCGCCCCGGCTGTTGCCCCCGCCTGGCACGCCCAGGATGGCCTGCCCGTGGTCGTCCGGTTCTGCCCAGGCCCGCAGGCCTATCACCGGTCGCCAGCGGCGAGCCGGGTCCGTCAGCCGTGCGACGACCTCACCGGGATCCACGGCGAGGTCTTTGGCCAGCCGTTCCAAGAGTCCCGGTACGGCCTGCTCATGGAGGGCCTGACGCACGCTGCGTGCCGGGCGCTCGGCAGACCAGCCGATATCGAACCCGTCGTCGAAGTCGATCTCGGGCAGATCGCCCCAGTCGTCTCCGTCCGTCTCTTCCCACTGGCCAGCGTCGTACGCGGTCAGCTCGTCTGTTCCGCCGGAGCCCGGACGGCGTGGTGCGGGCACCGCCGAAACGGCAGGCGGTGCCACGTCAAGGCGATCAGGCGTGCTGTTGAGCGCAGCCCGGTACAGGTCCTCTGCCTGTCCCGTGTCGACCAGCTGGTCGGGCAGCAGCCAAAGGCAGTGCAGACCCACCGCCAGCTGGTCGGCGATCTCGTCGAGCTGTGCCTTCACGCCGGGCAGGCCGCTCAGCACCGGATCGGGCCAGACCGCTGTCACGCGGTCTTCACGGCTCGTGCGCGCACCGCCCGGAAGGTCACGGGATCCAGTGCCACTCCCCCGTCTGTCTCGTCGACGACGTTCAGATCGTTGAGACGAACCAACCAGTCCCGGGTCTCCTCGGGGGTGAGGCCGGTGGCGGCCTCGACGTCATCGACAGGCACGCCCTGTCCCTCCTCGACGTACTCGGTCCACTGGGCGAGCAGGGAGAGATCCCTGCCGCTCAGGCCGGACTTCCCGAGGTGAGTGTCCACATTCGCCGGCTTGAGGGTGCCGGCGCGAATGTGGTCAAGGGCATCGTCGAGCGTCGCCCCGTTGAGCGAGACGTCCGCGACGGCGACCTCCGTCAGGTGGGACCAGCCGGAGGTGGCGTCCGTGAGCCGGCGGCGCTCCTCGCGCGAGTCGAAGGGGCACTCGGGCCAGGCGCGCAGGGAGTCAGCGGTCCAGCGCCGCGGTTGCAGGATCCGCACACGCAACCGCCGGCCCGCGTCGGTGCCCCGCAACGAGCCGACGACCTCGGCGTCGGCCAAGACCAGAACCGACCGGCTCTGCTTGTTCTTGCGGCCTTCGTTCTGTGACACATGTTTGTCGGCCGCGGGTCCGACATGATCCACGCAGAGTCGCAGTTCCTCTCCCAGCGCATCGGCCCCCGCACCCCGCAGGTCGGCCAGAACGACGTACGCCGTACGGGGACGGGCCGCGGCCAGGAGTGTGGCGAGGTCCTCACCGCGCTGTGCTCGCAGGACCTTCACCCCGCGCCCTTCGGCGAACGCGGACACGGCCTGAAGGACCAGTTCGGGCCGGTGCAGGTCCGTGGTGGACACCACGGACACACCCGGCTGGGCGGTCTCGTGGAGTTGCCCTTCGGTCAGTGGGCTGTAGCGCTGGACACCGCTGTTCCGGTCCCGGCCGAGGATGCGCCGTGCGGCACGCGGGTTGTAGTCGTAGGGGAGACCGAACTCTGTCTCGTGCAACTCGGTTTCCAGTTCCTCCTGGGTGCCGAGCATGTTGACTACGTTGGGGCTTCTTACGGCGAACCGCGCCTGATTGCCCAGACGGATCAGCAGCCCGAGTCCCGCCATCTCATTGAGATAGATCTCAGCCTGCTGCACCCCGCACTCCTCGAACCCCTCCGGCCAGGCGTCCCGGGCAAGGTCGAGCAGTTCCTTGGCGCTGTAGTCGCCACGGTAGCCGTCCTTCAGGCTCTCCAGCGCGATGAGGAGGGCCAGGACCCGATAGCGGTCCTCCAGGTTGATCGTGAAACGCAGTCTTTCGGCGATCCTGCGGCGGAGGGTCTCCGAGGCCGCGACCTCCTGGACGTCGGTCTCCGAGATGGCCGTTGCCCGGACCGTCGCCGCGTAGGGGCGTGAATGCAGCGTTCGTACCAGTTCACTGCAGAAGATCTGCACCAGGTTGGCCTGGTAGTTGGTGATGGCGAGGATCCGCCAGACCAGCTCCGGCCGCTCGAACACATAGCCGAGCGCGGCCATGGGTTCGGTGACAAGCCGAAGGGCGGCCTGTGGCTTCAGCGGGCCGACGAGTACGTCGGGGCCTCCGTGCGCGGTCGAGACGTTGGACAGGGCACCGAAACGCTGAACCTGGTGAAGACCGGCGAAAACAATTTTGAATCGTCGCTCCGAGTGCTCCATGAGCTGCTGGAATCGCTTCACGTTGGGGAATGTGGACTCACCGCCCGTACGGAACGTGCGTCGCGAATCAGCGGTCAGGAAGGCGTCCGCCTCGTCCGCGAGTACGAGCAGTCGCCGTGACTCGTCCGCGTCCAGCCACTCACCGAGCCGCCGCGCGACCACCTCCGCACCGGCCTGCTCGGACACCTTGTTCTTGTTCCCGAACACGCCCCGGCGCTTGAGCTCGTCCGCGAGCAGGCTCCAGATCTTGTCGGGCGCCTCGGCCTGGCCGATCTCCGCCTTCAGCAGGTCGAGATACACGGCCACGTAGTTGTCGGAGCCCCGCGGAAAGATCCGGGCCACCCGCCGGAGCAACGCGGACTTGCCCAACTGCCGGCCGCCGTAGAGGAAGAGGCCTCCGCTCGGGTCCATGACCTCCCGCATTTCCTCGTCCCGTCCGTAGAAGACCTCCGGCGGGACCAGTCCCGCGACAAACGGGGTGTACGGGTTGTACGCCGCCCAAGGCAGCGTGACCCGTTGAAGCGCACGGAAGCTACCCGGTGCGGCGGCGGCCATCCAGCCCACGACTGCGGGGTCCACCACCAGCGCCTGCTGTGCCCTGCCACGGGCCGAGTCCGCCAGCCGGCGCCGCCCCTCGACTCCCAGCGGGTGCAGGTAGAGCACGATGTTGGCGTCGACATCGGCGTCCTCCAGATGGGCAAGGGGGCCGTTCGCCCGTTGCTCCTCCCAGATCAACTGGACCGTGTACGAGGTCGCCTGGGAACCGAGCGCGGCGACGTATCCAGGGCGCTCGGCGACCCTCGCCCGTACCTCGAACCGGCGCACCCCCTGGGTACGGGTCTCCAGGACGGGCTGGCCGCTGGGCTCCAGGCCAAGCAGCCGCAACACCCTCGGCAGGTGCTGCTGCCATTCGCTGTTGCGCCCGTGCCGGGTGCACAACGCCTTCCAGGACCGCAGTCCGAGATCGGCCGCCTCCGTGAGCTGGGCGCCGGACCCGTAGTGGGCCGCCCACCAATCGGCGTCGACCCCGTCGCCGCCGGGCAGAGGCACCCCCGGGCCCGTCAGCCCGGCGAGAAACGTGCCGAGTTCCGCACCGTCGTCCTCGGGCCGCTCGGGCAGCTGCTTGCCGCCGCGTGCCAGAGCGAGGAACTCCTCTGCGGTCACCGTGTCGCCTTCGGTGATGAGCTTGGCGATCCGCTCGTAGTCGGAGGAGGTGAGCCGTGCACCCGACGCAAGGCGCAACTGCTCCAGTTCCTGGCGCTGACGGCGGGTGGACCTCTCCACCAGCTGCGACAGCTCCTGCTGCAGCGCTTCGAGCCGGCCCACGGCATGCCGGTAGCGGCCGGACGACTCTCCGTCCGCGAACTCCTGCAGCCGCCCGGTGAACTCGCGCTCCTGATCGGGCGCCAGCAGGTTCAGCGTCCGCATCTGGGCGAGCAGACCTGCCGCCTCCGCGTGGCGCCGGCGTACGCTCTCCCGCCAGTTCTCCTGTGCCTGCTGGACGCGCCGTTCCGCGCCCTCCACCCATTCGGTGTCCGCCGTGCCGTGACCGACGGCGTCCTGTCGTGTGGCGTCCACGAGCGCTCGCGCCAGGTGCAGGTCACCCCGGCTGAGGTATCGCCTTAGCGCGTGTTCGACGTCCGCGGGTGCCATGAGCGCCGCCATACGGCGGGCGGTACGCGGATCATGCAGATCGGGCATGTCAACGCTGTCGCGTGGCAGGTCGGGCAACGTGAGCAGGCAGTCGGTGGTGGGGCGAGGACTTCCCTCCTCCCTCGCCGGCCGGTTCTCGCCGCCCGGGCGGCCCGCTTTGCCGTCGAGCCAGCGGTGCAGCAGGTCCAGAGCCGCGCCGCCCACGCCGGGCGGCGGTGGCACGTCCCGAAGCCCGCGCCGTACGGACGCCAGTTCGGGAATGCCCGACTGGGAGGGTCCGGCCGGGCGCAGCAGACTGGCCGCCACCGCGTCCGCCTTGGTCAGGACGTCCGCGACCGACCGGCAGGCCGTGTGCAGCTGGCGAAGGGCACCCGCGGTAATGGGTTCCTTCGCCTGTTTAGGGGTGCGGAACCGGCTGTCCGTCTGCTCGATCAGCCGATCGACGTCAACGGCACTGCGCAGCTCCTCGGCCCGGTCCCGGAACGAGGTTGCGGGCAGCGGACCGCCCTCGACCCATCGGATGATGTCGCCCAACGCCAGGCCGAGTTCCCCGCTCGGTCCGACCAGATCCTGCAGTACCCGGGTGGCACGCTGGTACTTCGTCTTACGCCAGGAAAGGCTCTCGAGCAGCTGCCGTGCCTGTGTACCGAGTTCTTCCCGCAGGTCGTGATCCTGCGGACTGTCGTCCGATTGCTGCGCGCCGGGGTCGAAGGACCGGCCGTTCCGCACTGCGGCCACGAGTGCGGTGAGTAGTTCCTGCCAGGGCTCGGCCAGCCCGGCCGGCGGCGAGAAGTCGCTGACGAGCGCATGCGGCCAGCAGGCGGTGAGGCCCGCGCGCAGCGCCGCGGTGAAGGCCACGAGGTATGCGTCGCGGTCCCGGGAGAGCAGTACCTGGTCGATGTCGTGCGTGATCTGTACTGCCGTGGCCTCCGACTCGGTGACGCAGTCGAAGGCCGCTGCGGCGAACGCGAGCGCCCGGGCGCGGATGTCAGGCTCGGCGGATGCCTCGGTCATCCAGTAGGCCTCGGCCAGGCGCCCCGACCTCACCAGGAGGGTGACCGGCGGTTCCTTCCCTGTCTCCCACGGCGCCCGCACGTCCCAGTCCGCGTCCGCGACCGACGGCGGCCACGGCTCCTGCTCTGCCATCGTCTCCGGCTGGGAGGCGTCGTCCGGGAGAGCCTCCGCCAGGACCTCGGAGGCCGTGTCCTCGCTCCCGGCGGACGCCTCGTACGCGCTGTCCACGACGGCCGGCTCCTCGGAGGAAGCATCCACGGCCGGAGGTGCCTGGCCGAGATCTTCGTACCGCTCCGGCACTCCCTCGCCGCCAAGGGCCGGGTGCGCGGTGGAGGTCTCCGGTTCGTCAGCCTCTGCGGAAGCGGCGAGTCGTGCTGTCCGTGGCGCTGGCTCGACCGGCTCGGTCCCGGATTCGACGGCGTCCCGGAAAGTCGGCACGACCGTCGTCCCGGTATCGGGGGCGGACTCCACCGGAGTCGCGGACACCTCCTCCTCCAGGGTTGCGGCCGCGGTCTCCACCCGGCCGGGCTCCGGGGCACGGTCGCGGGCCGGGTCCTTGCCGCCGTCGGTGCGCGGGTCCCCGGTCGGCCGGGCCGCCAGCGTCTCGCGCGTATCGTCGTCGGGGCCGTCACCGGAAACGGTCGCGCCCGATGCCGTACCGCCCCCGAGCGTGCTCTCCAGTTCGGCGATCTGTGCCCGCAGGCGATCACGCAACATGGTGAGGGTCGCTCCCTCGTCCGGATCCATGGTGGCGTCGATCAAGGTGTTGTAGGACTCAGCTCTCGCCCGCAGGGCGGCGAGTTCGTCACGGGACTTCCGCAGCCGCGCGCGCTCGGCGGTCAGCCATGCGTAGTCCGATTCGTGCGACCAGTCGACGCCTGAGTCGGCGCACAGGTCGGCGGCACGGTCACGCAGGCCGACCCAGGCCGTCATCGCCTCCGTCAGATCACGCGTCGCCCCGGGGCGACGGCCCGACTCCACCACGTCGGCGACGCTGCGCAGCGAGGCGGACAGCTGCCGTCCGGAACCCGTCAGTTCGGCCAGTACACCGTCGAGCGCCAGGTCCCGGCCCACGCGGGGGGCCGGAACCGGAACCGCGTTCTCGTCTCGGGCAGGCTGCTCGTCTGCGGAGTGCGACGACTCGCCGACCGAAGCTTCCGGTGCTGGCTGTCCTGCTGCTGGCACGACTCTCCCGAGAATCTCAGCGGGGTTCGACGGGGGCTGCTGGTCGGCTGCCTTCCGCAATCTGTCCGTATGGCCCACGACCACGGGGGCCATCGGCGTCTTCCTCATATCGGGGGACAACATTCCGTACAGCGCGCAGCGTGCGAGCGGCGCCTCCAAGACCCAAAGCGCAGCCTCGAGTTGCTCAAGGGTCGGTTCCTCGAGCAGGTCCGCGGCGCAGCCGTGTTCCTCGACGAGCGCCCGGCGTGCCCAGGTCAACCCGCAAGAGGCCGCAGACTGAAGCTGCGGCTGTCTCACCCTGGCGACCCAGACCCGGAAGGCGTTCACATCACGTCGCGTGACCGGTGCGCGGCTGCCGCCGTCATGACGACGGCCCCAGGACTGGTGACGCAGACAGTGATGGCGCGTCAACAGGCTGCGGATGTCCGGCTCTTCGAGCGTCGCGAGCCACGTGCGAAAATCTGTCCCCCACCCCAGCATGGCGTCATCATGCCACTCGGTGTTCACATCCTGGCACTTGCCCGACGAATTCCGTAACGGGGTCTTCACCGCCGGTACGCAGGCTGTGGACGCCGCACGATCCGCCGCGTACGTGCTTGACTGCGGCTTGTCCGGCCTCGCAATGAAACGTCAATAGGGGAGAGCCTCCTGTGGCCTACGGAATCGATCCAACCTTTCTCGCGTTGCCCCTACGGGCTCTGGCCGACGCCGCGCTGGCACGCGCGCGTGCGCTCGGGGCCGAGCATGCGGACTTCCGGTTCGAGCGGGTGCGCAGCGCGTCCTGGCGGCTGAGGGACGCCAAGCCCGCCGGATCGTCGGACACCACCGACCTCGGGTACGCGGTCCGGGTCGTGCACGGCGGCACGTGGGGCTTCGCGTCGGGGGTGGACCTGAGCCTCGACGCGGCCGCCAAGGTCGCCTCGCAGGCGGTGGCGATGGCGAAGCTCTCGGCGCAGGTGATCAAGGCCGCGGGGTCCGACGAGCGGGTGCAGCTGGCCGACGAGCCGGTGCACGCGGAGAAGACGTGGGTCTCGTCGTACGAGATCGATCCGTTCTCCGTGCCGGACGAGGAGAAGGCGGCGCTGCTCGCGGAGTGGAGCGCGCGGCTGCTGGCGGCGAACGGCGTCAGCCATGTCGACGCCTCGCTGCTCACCGTGCACGAGAACAAGTTCTACGCGGACACGGCCGGGACCGTGACGACCCAGCAGCGGGTGCGGCTGCATCCGCAGCTGACGGCGGTGTCGGTCGACGAGTCCAGCGGCGAGTTCGACTCGATGCGGACCATCGCACCGCCGGTCGGCCGCGGCTGGGAGTACCTCACCGGCACCGGCTGGGACTGGGACACCGAGCTGGAGCAGATCCCGGAGCTGCTGGCCGAGAAGATGCGGGCGCCGAGCGTCGAGGCGGGCCTGTACGACCTGGTGGTCGACCCCTCCAACCTGTGGCTGACCATCCACGAGTCCATCGGCCACGCCACCGAACTGGACCGTGCGCTCGGCTACGAGGCCGCCTACGCCGGCACCTCCTTCGCCACCTTCGACCAGCTCGGCAAGTTGAAGTACGGCTCCGAGCTGATGAACGTCACCGGTGACCGCACCGCCGAGCACGGCCTCGCGACCATCGGCTACGACGACGAGGGTGTCGCGGGCCAGTCCTGGGACCTGGTGAAGGACGGCACGCTCGTCGGCTACCAGCTGGACCGCAGGATCGCGAAGCTGACCGGCTTCGACCGCTCCAACGGGTGCGCGTACGCCGACTCCCCCGGGCACGTCCCCGTGCAGCGCATGGCCAACGTGTCCCTGCAGCCGGACCCGGCCGGGCTGGCGACGGAGGACCTGATCGGCGGGGTCGACCGCGGGATCTACGTGGTCGGCGACCGCTCCTGGTCCATCGACATGCAGCGCTACAACTTCCAGTTCACCGGCCAGCGGTTCTTCAGGATCGAGAACGGCCGGATCACCGGGCAGCTGCGCGATGTCGCCTACCAGGCGACGACCACCGACTTCTGGGGCTCCATGGCGGCCGTCGGCGGCCCCCAGACCTACGTCCTCGGCGGCGCCTTCAACTGCGGCAAGGCCCAGCCGGGACAGGTCGCCGCGGTGTCGCACGGCTGCCCGTCGGCCCTCTTCAAGGGCGTCAACATCCTCAACACCACGCAGGAGGCCGGTCGATGAGCGTCAGTGCAGGACTCGGCCGGGGGTCCGGGGGTTGCCCCCCGGGAAAGCACATCCTCAACACCACGCAGGAGGCCGGTCGATGAGCGCCCGTAGCAACAAGCCGCACGAGATCGTCGAGCGTGCGCTGGAACTGTCGCGGGCCGACGGCTGTGTGGTCATCGCCGACGAGCACTCCACCGCCAACCTGCGCTGGGCCGGCAACGCGCTCACCACCAACGGCGTCACGCGCGGCCGCTCGCTCACCGTCATCGCGACGGTCGACGGCAAGGAGGGCACCGCCTCGGGCGTGGTGTCCCGGTCGGCCGTGACCGCGGACGACCTGGAGCCGCTGGTGCGGGCCGCCGAGGCCGCCGCGCGCGGGGCCGGGCCCGCCGAGGACGCCCAGCCGCTGGTCACCGGCGTACCGGAGGCCCCGGACTTCGCGGACGCGCCCGCCGAGACCTCCTCCGCCGTGTTCTCCGACTTCGCCCCGGCGCTCGGCGAGGCCTTCGCACGCGCGCGTGCCGGCGGCCGTGAGCTGTACGGCTTCGCCAACCACGAGCTGGTGTCGACGTACGTGGGCACCTCGACCGGGCTGCGGCTGCGGCACGACCAGCCCACCGGCACGCTGGAGCTGAACGCCAAGTCGCCGGACCGTACGCGCTCCGCCTGGGCCGGGCGGTCCACGCGGGACTTCAAGGACGTCGACCCCGGCGCGCTCGACGCCGAGCTCGCCGTACGGCTGGGCTGGGCCGAGCGGCGCGTGGACCTCCCGGCCGGCCGGTACGAGACGCTGCTTCCGCCGACCGCCGTCGCCGACCTGCTGATCTACCAGCTGTGGTCGGCGTCGGGCCGGGACGCGGCCGAAGGACGGACCGTGTTCTCCAAGCCGGGCGGCGGCACCCGGGTCGGCGAGAAGCTGACCGACCTGCCGCTGACGCTGCGCAGCGACCCGAACGAGCCGGGTCTGGAGTCCGCGCCCTTCGTCCTCGCGCACTCCTCCGGCGGGGACCAGTCGGTCTTCGACAACGGGCTGCCCGTCTCCCCTACCGAGTGGGTCGCGCGCGGTGAGCTGAAGAACCTGACGACCACCCGGCACAGCGCGGGCCTCACCGGGCTGCCGGTCGCCCCGGCGGGCGGCAACCTGATCCTCGACGGCGGCCAGGACCGCTCCCTGGAGGACATGGTCGCCGCCACCGAGCGCGGGCTGCTGCTGACCTGCCTCTGGTACATCCGCGAGGTCGACCCGGCGACGCTGCTGCTCACGGGCCTGACCCGGGACGGCGTCTACCTGGTGGAGAACGGCCAGGTCACCGGGCAGGTGAACAACTTCCGGTTCAACGAGTCGCCGGTGGACCTGCTGGGGCGGGCGACCGAGGCCGGGCGCACGGAAAAGACGCTGCCGAGGGAGTGGAGCGACTGGTTCACTAGGGCTGCGATGCCCGCGCTGCGCGTGCCCGACTTCAATATGAGCTCTGTCAGTCAGGGCGTATAACCTCGTAGCCGGTGGTCGCACGACTGCCCGAAGATCATCCAGAGATCTGCCGAAGATCGTTCAAGGAGATACGAGAACCGTGACGGACATCGTCGACGAACTGAAGTGGCGGGGGCTCATCGCCCTCTCCACGGACGAGGACGCATTGCGCAAGGCGTTCGCGGACGGTCCCGTCACGTTCTATTGCGGCTTCGACCCGACCGCGCCCAGCCTGCACCTCGGCAACCTCGTGCAGATCCTCACGATGCGCCGGATCCAGCAGGCGGGCCACCGCCCGCTGGGCCTGGTCGGGGGTGCCACCGGCCTGATCGGTGACCCGAAGCCGAACTCCGAGCGCACGCTCAACGACCCCGAGGTCGTCGCCCAGTGGGTGGAGCGGCTGCGCGCCCAGATCGCTCCGCTGCTGGACTTCGAGGGTCCGAACGCGGCGGTCATGGTCAACAACCTGGACTGGACGCAGGGCCTGTCGGCCATCGAGTTCCTGCGGGACATCGGCAAGCACTTCCGCGTGAACAAGATGATCGCGAAGGAGGCCGTGGCCCGGCGCCTGGAGTCCCAGGAGGGCATCAGCTACACGGAGTTCAGCTACCAGATCCTGCAGGGCATGGACTTCCTGCAGCTGTACCGGCGGTACGGCTGCACGTTGCAGACCGGCGGCAGCGACCAGTGGGGCAACCTCACCTCGGGCACCGACCTGATCCACAAGGTCGAGCCCGACGCCGTGGTGCACGCACTGGGCACGCCGCTGATCACCAAGGCCGACGGCACCAAGTTCGGCAAGACGGAGTCCGGCACGGTCTGGCTCGACCCGGAGATGACCACGCCGTACGCCTTCTACCAGTTCTGGCTGAACGCGGACGACCGGGACGTCTCCAAGTTCCTGCGGATCTTCAGCTTCAGGTCCCACGAGGAGATCGAGGAGCTGGAGAAGCAGACCGAGGAGCGTCCGCAGGCGCGGGCGGCCCAGCGCGCGCTGGCCGAGGAGCTGACGACGCTGGTGCACGGCGCCGACCAGACGGCTGCCGTGATGGCCGCCTCCCGTGCCCTCTTCGGGCAGGGCGAGCTGTCGGAGCTGGACGACCGGACGCTGGCCGCCGCGCTGTCCGAGGTGCCGCATGTCCGGGTCGCCGAGCTGGGTCCGGTGGTCGACCTGTTCGCCGAGGTCGGGCTGGTGGCCAGCAAGTCCGCCGCGCGGCGGACCGTGAAGGAGGGCGGGGCCTACGTGAACAACGTGAAGGTGACCGCCGAGGACGCGGTACCGGATCCTGCGGAGCTGTTGCACGGGCGGTGGCTGGTGCTGCGGCGGGGGAAGAAGAACCTGGCGGCCGTGGAGGTCGTCGGTTCGTAGGCGCCGTAGGAGTACGGGGTGCGTTGCGGAGTGCCGGTTCGTCGTGGCTGGTCGCGCCCACGCGGCGGAGCCGCAAATTGACACAGCCCCGCGCCCCTTACGGGGCGTGCTGTTTCCGCTTCCCCACCGTCGCCGTGTACGCCATGTCGCCCAGGAAGACGATGATGATCGCCGCCACCAGCTGGAACAGGTGGCGGGTCCAGTCGATGCCCCGTGTCTCCGCCACGCCCACCGCGCGGGCGATCGCGTTGCCGGCGATGGCGCCCAGGATGCCGAAGATGGTCGTCAGCCAGAGTGGACTGTGCTGCTTGCCCGGGATGACCGCCTTCGCGATCAGACCCAGCACGAAACCCACGATGATCGCCCACAACCAGCCCATGACTGCCTCCTCGTACGGCTCGACGTGAGCATTACGCCAAGTCTGGGTCCGTACGCCGTACGGCGCATGTCGGTAGGGCCGTACGCGCTACGGCGCAGGGCGTTCACGCAGGCGGGAGGGCGACCCGGTCTCGAAGGCGGCGCAGGCGCGGCGTAACGTGGGAAGCGTCCTGGCCCGGATACCCGAGCGGGTGCGGGCCGGGCAGGGGTCGGGGAGAGTCCGATGCGGGCGGATGGTGGAATGTGATGCGGAAGCAGCGCGGCGACGGCAACGTCCAGGTGTTCCGGATCACCGGAGCCCGCACCGGCCTGGCGGAGGACGTACGCGGTCGGCAGCGGCGGTACATCATCTCGATGACCGTGCGGACCATGTCGGTGATCCTCGCGGTGACGTTGTGGAACGTCGAACGGTACGTGGCCGTCGTGGCTTTGGTGCTCGGGGCGCTGCTCCCCTATGTCGCCGTCGTGATCGCCAACGCCGGACGGGAACGGCCGCCGTCGCTTCCGTCGACCTTCGGGGTCGCGCCGACCCGGCTGATGATCGCGCCGCCGCGGGCGGAGGCGCCGCATGCGGAATCCGTCCCGGAGGACGTGGTGGCGGACCCGGCGGCGGGGGCGGTGAGGGGCGAGCGTCCGGAGTCGGTCTGACGATCGGGACCTGTCGCGGACAGGCGGCGACCCGGCGCGAAGCTCAAGAAATGCTCAGATCTGTCGTGCTGTTCCAGTGCCGGGCCAAGGGTGACCCGTGACATACTGCGTACGCGCTCCGCATCCCCCGTCGGAGCGACGGACCGACGCCGGGCAGCTCCCCCCGTGGCTGCTCGGCGTCGCCTTGTTTGCGGGGCTTTTTTTGCGAGACGAAGCAGTGCGAGACGAAGCAGTGAGTGACGTTATTTGCTCAGCGAAGGGCTGTCGCGCCGCCGCCGTGTGGGTGCTGGCGTGGAACAACCCGAAGATCCACACGCCGGAGCGGCGCAAGACCTGGCTCGCCTGTGAGGAGCACCGGGAGCATCTCTCGCAGTTCCTCGGGGTGCGGGGGTTCCTGAAGGACGTGGTGCTGTTGCGGGAGTGGGAGTCGGAGTCGCCCGGGCGGGCCGAGTAGGCGGGGCTAGCCGCCGATCGCGGACATCGGGCGGTCAGGCTGCACGAACGCCGGATCGTCCAGTCCCGCCCCTGCCTTCTTCCCCCACATCGCCAGCCGCCACGTGCGGGCGATCTCCTCGTCCGGCGCGCCCGAGCGGAGCGCGCCGCGCAGGTCCGTCTCCTCCCGCGCGAACAGGCAGGTCCGTATCTGGCCGTCGGCCGTGAGGCGGGTGCGGTCGCAGGCCGCGCAGAACGGGCGGGTGACGGAGGCGATGACGCCGACGCGGTGCGGGCCGCCGTCGACCAGCCAGCGCTCCGCCGGGGCCGAACCGCGGTCGTCCGCGCCCTCGGGGGTGAGGTCGAAGCGGGTGCGCAGCGAGGCGAGGATGTCCCCGGCCGTCACCATGCTGTCGCGCTTCCAGCCGTGCTGGGCGTCCAGGGGCATCTGCTCGATGAAGCGCAGTTCGTAGCCGTGGGTCACCGCCCAGGCGAGCAGGTCGGGGGCCTCGTCCTCGTTCAGTCCCGGCATCAGGACCGTGTTGACCTTGACCGGGGTGAGGCCGGCGTCGTGGGCGGCCCGGAGGCCGTCCAGGACGTCCTGGTGGCGGTCACGGCGGGTGAGGGTCTTGAAGACGTCCGGGCGGAGGGTGTCCAGGGAGACGTTGACCCGGTCCAGGCCGGCCGCCTTCAGGGCCGTCGCGGTGCGGCGCAGGCCGATGCCGTTGGTCGTCAGGGACATCCGGGGACGGGGGGCCAGGGCCGCCACCCGCTCCACGATGCCGACCAGGCCGGGACGGAGCAGCGGCTCGCCGCCGGTGAAGCGGACCTCCTCGACGCCCAGCAGACGGACGGCGACGTCGATCAGCCGGACGATCTCGTCGTCCGTGAGCAGGTCGGGCTTGGCCAGCCACTGCAGCCCCTCCTCGGGCATGCAGTACGTACAGCGCAGATTGCACCGGTCGGTCAGCGAGACCCTCAGATCGGTGGCCACCCGGCCATAGGTGTCGATGAGCACGTGGGCCCCCTCCCGCGTCCGGACCAGTTCATTCCCGTCACCTGCGAGCCTACGTGACACCACCGACATCGCGAGGGGCCCGATGCCACGAGGTACGACGCGGCCGCGTCGTAGGACTCTACGATCCCGTCGACGCGGCCAGTCGTACGAAGCTCAGTGTGCTCCGGTACCTGTCAGGGACCGCACCTCCAGCTCCGCGTACTTCTGGGTGTCCGGTGCCTCCTTGGACAGCAGGGTGCCCACGACGCCGAGGAGGAAACCGACCGGGATCGAGATGATGCCCGGGTTCTCCAGCGGGAACCAGTGGAAGTCGACGCTCGGGAACATCGACGTCTCCTTGCCGGAGACCACCGGCGAGAACAGCACCAGGCCGACCGCGGTGACCAGGCCGCCGTAGATCGACCAGAGGGCTCCGGCGGTGGTGAACCGCTTCCAGAAGAGGCTGTAGAGGATGGTCGGCAGGTTGGCGGAGGCGGCGACCGCGAAGGCGAGGGCGACCAGGCCGGCGACGTTCAGGTCGCGGGCGAGGGCGCCGAGCAGGATGGAGACGGCGCCGATGCCGACCGTGGCGTACCGTGCCGCGTTGATCTCCTGCTTCTCGGTGGCCTGGCCCTTCTTGATGACGTTGGCGTAGATGTCGTGCGCGAAGGACGACGAGGACGCCAGGGTGAGGCCCGCGACCACCGCGAGGATGGTCGCGAAGGCCACCGCCGAGATGGTGGCCAGCAGGATCGCGCCCCAGTTGGAGTCGACGCCGCCGAGGTGGAGGGCGAGGAGGGGGGCCGCGGTGTTGCCGGACTTGTTGGACGCGATGATCTCGTCCGGTTTGATCAGCGCGGCCGCGCCGAAGCCGAGGGCGAGGGTCATCAGGTAGAAGGTGCCGATCAGGCCGATCGCCCAGAGGACCGACTTCCGGGCCGCCTTGGCGGTGGGCACGGTGTAGAAGCGGATCAGGATGTGCGGCAGGCCGGCGGTGCCGAGGACCAGGGCGATGCCGAGGGAGAGGAAGTCCAGCTTGCTGGTGCCGGTGGCGCCGTACTTCAGGCCGGGCTCCAGGAAGGCGGCGCCCTTGCCGCTGTTGTCGGCGGCCTTGCCGAGCAGGTCGGAGACGTTGAAGTTGAACTTGGCCAGGACCATGAGGGTCAACAGCAGGGCACCCGCGATGAGCAGCACGGCCTTGACCATCTGGACCCAGGTGGTGCCCTTCATGCCGCCGATGGTGACGTAGACGATCATCAGGACGCCGACCAGGGCGACGATGCCGATCTTGCCGCCGTCGCTGGTGATGCCGAGGAGGAGGGAGACGAGGACGCCCGCTCCCGCCATCTGGGCCAGCAGGTAGAAGATCGAGACGACGATGGTCGAGGTGCCAGCGGCGGTCCGGACGGGGCGCTGGCGCATGCGGTAGGCCAGCACGTCGCCCATGGTGTAGCGGCCGGAGTTGCGCAGCGGCTCGGCGACCAGGAGCAGGGCGACCAGCCAGGCGACCAGGAAGCCGATGGAGTACAGGAAGCCGTCGTAGCCGAAGAGGGCGATGGCGCCGGCGATGCCCAGGAAGGACGCGGCGGACATATAGTCGCCGGAGACGGCGAGGCCGTTCTGGAAGCCGGTGAACTGGCGGCCGCCCGCGTAGAAGTCGGCGGCGTCCTTGGTCTGGCGGCCCGCCCATACGGTGATGACGAGGGTCGCGGCGACGAACACCGCGAACAGGGTGATGATCAGGGTCCGGTGCTCGCTTGCCTCACCGGCCGCCAGCGTGATCGCGGAGCTGTCGGCCGCCAGTGTGATCGCGGGGCTCATGCGCCGCCCTCCATCCGGGACTTGATGGCCTCGGCCTTGGGGTCGAGCTTGGCGGCGGCGTGCCGGGCGTACCACCAGGCGATGAGGAACGTGGTGAGGAACTGGGCGAGGCCGAGGACCAGGGCCACGTTGATGTTGCCGACGACCTTGGTGCCCATGAAGCCGTCCGCGTAGCTGGAGAGCAGGACGTACAGCAGGTACCAGGCGATGAAGGCGACGGTCAGCGGGAAGGCGAAGGAGCGGTAGGAGTGCCGCAGTTCGGCGAACTCCGGACTCTGCTGCACCTCGGCGAACTCCTCGCCGGAGGGGAGCCGGGTCTGTGTGTTCGAGGGCGGTGGTGTCTCGGTGGCCACGGAGTCTCCTCGCGATACGGACATGCGGATTCTGACCTCACAGACATGTGGATCACTCACCTGGAGTGACACATTGACTCCGGTGAGTGAATCCGACGGGGGGCCTCGATCCTGCTGCGGCTCCCTCCCCGAGGTCACGGCGCCACGCGTGGACAGGTTCAACTCGCCCGGGTTCTTTCGGAAGTCGTCGGCGCAAGTCACCTCCGGTCATTGCTGGCCGGTGACTGCGGGAGATAGCTTCGGCCGTGCACCACCCGTCATGTACCTGCCCAAGCGCCACTCGCGTCTTGGGCGGTCCCGTTTTCGGCCGGTGTTCTCGGCCGATGTTCCGGATGATGTGGAGACCCCATGGCTCATCTGCGTTCCAGACGCGGGCTGGCGCTCGCCGTCCCGGTCGTCCTGTCGCTGACCGCCTCGCTCGGCCTCGTGCCGGCGGCGGCTTCCGCGGTCCCGCTGACCGCCCGGGCGGCGTCGGTGACGGACGGGCCGAACCTGGCCTATGTCGTCAACACCAGGACGGACCATCGCACGATCGACTCGGTGCAGCGGGCGGTCGTCCGCAACGGCGGCACGGTCATCGCGACGTACGACAGGATCGGCGTGATCGTCGCGCACTCGGCGAACCCGGACTTCGGCGCGGCCATGCGCGCGGTGCGCGGGGTGCAGTCGGCGGGCGCCACCCGGACGGCTCCGCTGAGCGCGGCGGGAACCACGGACGAGGGCGCCGTGCAGGTCCTGTCGAAGGCGGCGGCCGCGAAGGCCGAGCAGCGGGCGACGGCGGGCCAGGAGCCTCTCGAGGCCGACCAGTGGGACCTGCGGGCCATCGGCGCCGACAAGGCCGCCGCGATCAACCCGGGGAGCCGCTCGGTGACGGTCGGCATCATCGACACCGGCGTCGACGACACCCACCCGGACATCGCCCCCAACTTCTCCGCCTCGCAGTCCGCCAACTGCGTGAGCGGCAAGGCGGACACGACGTACGGCGCCTGGCGGCCGGTGGACGCCGACCACTACCACGGCACCCATGTCGCCGGTGAGATAGCCGCGGCCCGCAACGGGATCGGCGTGGCCGGCGTGGCACCGGGCGTGAAGGTCGCGAGCATCACCGTGGCCCAGCCCGACTCGACGCAGCTGTTCTACCCGGAGAGCGTCGTCTGCGCCTTCGTCTTCGCCGCCGACCACGGCATCGAGATCACCAACAACAGCTACTACGTTGACCCATGGCTGTACAACTGCATGGACGACCCCGATCAACGCGCCATCGTTGACGCGGTCAACAGGGCTCAGCTGTACGCCCAGCGCAAGGGCACGCTCAATGTGGCCTCGGCGGGCAACTCGAACGACGACCTCGACTCGCACGCCCTCACGGACGACTCCAGCCCGGACGACTCGACCGCCACCACCCGGACGGTCGACCCGCACGAGTGCTTCGACGTGCCGACCCAACTGCCCGGTGTGGTCACCGTGAGCGCGGTCGGCGTCAACGACACGAAGTCGTACTACTCCAGCTACGGCCAGGGCGTCATCGACGTGGCGGGCCCGGGCGGCGACAAGTACCAGATCCCGGACACGCCGTCGAAGAACGGCCGCATCCTGTCCACCCTGCCGAACGACCAGTACGGCTTCCTTCAGGGCACCTCGATGGCGTCCCCGCACGTGGCCGCCGTGGCCGCGCTGCTGAAGTCGACCCACCCGCACGCCACTCCGGCCCAGCTGCAGGCCCTCCTCAAGGCCGAGGCGGACAACCCGGGCTGCCCGTCCGGCCCGTACGACGGGGACGGCGACGGCGTCGTCGACGCCACCTGCGTGGGCGGCAAGCACGTCAACGGCTTCTACGGCTCCGGTGTCGTCGACGCGCTGCGCGCCGTCAAGTAGTCACCGCAGAGCAGGACTTCCCGCACGGCATGCCCGTTCCGCGAACGAACTGGAGACCTCAGATGACCGCGCCCAAGCCGCGCTACCGTCGCGTCCTCGCCCTCCCGCTCGGTATGGCCATGGCCACGGCCCTCGCCTTCCTGCCCAACGTCTCGGCGTCCGCCGCCGACACCGGCGCGGCTGCGTCCGCGGCCGCCACCGACGGCACGACATCCCTCAGCTATGTCGTCAACGTCCGCCCCGGACACGGCACTTCCGCGCGGGTCCAGAAGGCGATCGAGCGGGCCGGCGGCTCGGTGGTGATCGCGTACGACGAGATCGGTGTGATCGTCGTCCACTCGTCGAACGCCGACTTCGCCAAGATCATCCGCAAGGTGCCCGGCGTGGACTCCGCCGGGAACACCCGCAACGCGCCGCTGCCCGCCCAGTCGACCACCGACGTCGGCACGCCCGAGGTGCTGAGCTCCGAGCAGGTCTCGGCGGCGGACGCGCAGGCGACCGACGGGCAGGACCCGCTGGAGCCGTTGCAGTGGGACCTGCCGGCCATCAAGGCGGACAAGGCGCACGAGAAGACCCTGGGCAGCTCGAAGGTCACCGTCGCCGTCATCGACACCGGCGTCGACGACACCCACCCGGACATCGCCCCCAACTTCTCCGCCTCGCAGTCCACCAACTGCGTCACGGGCAAGCCGGACACGACGTACGGCGCCTGGCGGCCCACCGCGGCGGAGAGCCCGCACGGGACGCACGTGGCGGGCGAGATCGCGGGCGCCAAGAACGGGATCGGCATCACCGGTGTGGCACCGGGCGTCAAGGTGGCCGGCATCAAGGTCGCCACCACCGCCGGGTACTTCTACACGGAGGCCGTGGTCTGCGGCTTCGTGTGGGCGGCCGAGCACCACATCGACGTCACCAACAACAGCTATTACACCGACCCCTGGTACTTCAACTGCACCGACGACCCGGACCAGAAGGCGCTCGTCGACGCCATCACCCGGGCCTCGCAGTTCGCGGAGCGCAAGGGCACGGTCAACGTCGCGGCGGCCGGCAACGAGAGCTACGACCTGGCCTCCCACTCCATCACCGACCCGGTCTCGCCGAACGACGCCACCCCCAGCGACCGGGTGATCGACCCGCACACGTGCTTCGACATACCGACCCAGCTGCCGGGCGTCGTCACGGTCGCGGCGACCGGCGCGAAGGGCCTCAAGTCGTCGTTCTCCAACTACGGCCTCGGAGTCATCGACATCGCCGCGCCCGGCGGCGACGCGACGGCCTACCAGACGCCGGCGCCCCCGGCCACCAGCGGCCTGATCCTGGGCCCGCTGCCGGGCGGCAGGTGGGGCTACATGGCGGGCACGTCGATGGCGACCCCCCATGTCGTCGGTGTCGCCGCATTGATCAAGTCAACCCATCCGCACGCCTCCGCCGCCCTGGTGAAGGCCCTGCTGTACGCCGAGGCGACCGCGACGCCGTGCACCGACCCGTACGACATCAACGGCGACGGCAAGATCGACGCGGTGTGCGAGGGCTCCAGGAACCGCAACGGCTTCTACGGCTGGGGCACCGCCGACGCACTGGCGGCGGTGACCAGGTAGGTACATATATTGATCCAGTCAATCATGCATAGTGCAGTCATGACTGGAATCAAGTACGCGTGGTCCGCGCTGGGCGGCGATCCGTCGCTGCCCGCGCGGGTCACGACCGTGACGCGCGCGGGCACGCTTCCGGCACACCTTCCGGTACACCGGCTCGCCCGCGCCTGCGTCGGTGTGTGCGCACTGGCCGCCGCCGAGCTGGGAGCACGGCGGGCCGGGGCCGCGGAGGTGCCCGGGGTCCGGATGGACGACGGGGCCGTGGCGACGGCCTTCACCAGCGAGCGGCACCTGCTGGTCGACGGGCGGGCGCCCGTGCAGTTCGCCCCGCTGTCCCGGTTCTGGCGCACCGCTGACGGCTGGGTGCGCACCCACGCCAACTACCCGCACCACAGGGCCCGGCTGCTGGACGCGCTGGGGCTGGCGGAGGGCGCCTCGGTGGAGGACGTGGCGGCGCGGATCGCCGAGCGGCCCGCCCGGGACGTGGAGAACGCGGTCTACGCCACCGGCGGGCTCGCCGTGGCGCTGCGCTCGCCCGAGGAGTGGGCCGGGCACGAGCAGGCCGCCGAGGTGGCCGCGCGGCCCCTGGTCGAGCGGGGCCGCCCGGACGCGGCGCACGCGCGCGTGCTCCCGCCGCTCGACGCCGGTGCCGCTCCCCTGCTGCCCGCCACCGGCCTGCGCGTCCTGGACCTGACCCGGGTCCTGGCCGGTCCGGTCGCCACCCGCACCCTCGGACTGCTGGGCGCCGACGTCCTGCGGCTGGACGCGCCATGGCTGCCCGAACTCCCCGACCAGCACGCCGACACGGGCTTCGGGAAGCGCTCGGCGACGCTCGACCTGACGACGGACCGGGCTGCCTTCGAGGAGCTGCTGGCCGCGGCGGACGTCGTGGTCACCGGCTACCGGCCGGGCGCCCTGGACCGGTTGGGGCTCTCCCCCGAGGCGCTCGCCGAACGGCGGCCCGGGCTGGTCGTGGCCCAGGTGTCGGCGTGGGGCGCGTACGGGCCGTGGGGCGGACGGCGCGGCTTCGACAGCCTGGTCCAGGTCGCCACGGGCATCGCGGAGATCGAGGGCTCGGCGGACCGGCCGGGCGCGCTGCCCGCGCAGGCACTGGACCACGGCACCGGCTATCTGCTGGCGGCCGGCGTGCTGCGGGCGCTGACCGAGCAGTCCTACGACGGCGGCAGCAGGTTCGTACGGCTGGCTCTGGCGCGGACCGCGCGGTGGCTGACGGAGGAGCTGGAGCCGGGTTCCGGGACCGGTGAGCCGTACGACGGGCCGGACGCCTGGCTCGCGGAGACGGACAGCGCACTGGGGCGGCTGCGGTACGCGCGGCCGCCGGTGTCCTTCGCGGGCGGACCGGCCGACTGGGCCCGGCCTCCGGTGCCCTGGGGATCGGTTCCGGCCCGCTGGGTATGAAGTACGCGCCGGACGGCCGGAAACGGACGAATAGGTGGTATGCCGTTCCGCCAGCTGTTTTCCTGTACTTGCCCGCTTCTGTGATGACTGGTGGAGATCAGGGGGGCCGTTGACACGACCGACCGCCGAGGTGGCCGCGAGCCGCCCCGCGAGACGCCCGGGGACCTGGCGGGCCGTCGCCGTCCTGGTCCTGGTGGCGGTGGCCGCGCTGGTGCCGCTGCTCGGGCCGTCCATGGCGCTGCGGGACACCGGGGAGGCCGCGGCGCCCGGGGTGGGCGGCATCGCCCTGCTGCGCGGGGTGCTGTTCGCCGCCCTGTGCGTGCCGTCGGGCGAGCTGTTCGTGGACCGGCTGGTCCGCCGGCTGCCGGACGCGCCGCCCGAACGGCCGTCCAGTTGGGCGGTGTTCGCGGCCGTCGCCGGTTTCGTCGCCGCCCTGGGGCTCGCGTCGGTCGTGTCGACGGGCAACCTGGTGCCGCGCTCGGTCGCCGACGTCGACGTGGGCGGCCTGTACCAGTCGCGTGACGGCAAGTTGGCGCTGATCGAGGTCAACGCCTTTCTGCTGGCCGGTCTGTGCGCCCGCTCGCGCCGCCCGGCGGCCCAGGTGTGGCCGCTGGCGGCGGTGGCCGTCGCCGAGGCGCTGCGCGCCCATCCCGCGCCCGAGCACAGCCCGTTGCTCGGCTCCGCGCTGACCCTGGTGCATCTGACGTGCGCGACGCTGTGGGTGGGCGGTCTGCTGCACGCGCTGCGCATGCTGCGCCGGTGGCGCGGCCGGGCGGCCGGGGCGGCGCTGCTCGGGCTCTACGCGCGCGTGGCGGCCGTACTGCTCGCGGCCATCGTCGCGACGGGCGTGTGGAGTTCGCTGCGGCGGATGCCCACGGGCACGGTCCTGGACCAGCTGACGACGACGGCGTACGGGCGCACCCTGCTGGCCAAGGTGATCCTCGTCGCCGCCGTCGCCGTGCTCGCGCTGTGGGCGCGGTTCCGGCTGCGCCGGGCGACCGACCCGCTGACCGCGTACGTGCCCGCGCGGGCCGAGGTGGCCGTGCTGGGGGTGGTGGTCGCGGTGTCGGGGGTGCTGACGGCGCTGCCGCTGCCGATCAGGTGGACTTGATCGATGCTGCCGTTGCCGATCAGGCGGACTTGATCGATGATCGGCTCGATCAAGTGTTGATCGGGGCGTTGATTCAGCCGTTGGTGACGAGCACCTTCAGGGCGGTGCGCTCGTCCATCGCCTTGTAGCCGTCGGGCACGCCCTCGATGCCGACGGTCAGGTCGAAGACCGGCGACGGGTCGATCGTGCCGTCCAGGACGTCGGGCAGCAGGTCGGGGATGTAGGCGCGGACGGGGGCGACGCCGCCGCGCAGGGCGATGTTCCGGTCGAACATGACGCCGAGGTCCAGGCCGGTACCGCTGCCGTGCGGGACGCCGACGAAGCCGATCGCGCCGCCGTCGCGGGTGATCTCGACGGCCGTCCGCATGGACTGCTCGGTGCCGACGGCCTCGACGACGGAGTGCGCGCCCTGGCCCCGGGTGAGTTCGCGTACGGCCGCCACGGCCGCTTCCCCGCGTTCGGCGACGACGTCGGTGGCGCCGAAGCGGCGCGCGATGTCGGTGCGGACCTCGTGCCGGCCCAGCGCGATGATCCGCTCGGCGCCCAGCCGCTTGGCAGCCAGCACGGCGCACAGGCCGACCGCGCCGTCGCCGACGACGGCGACCGTGGCACCGGGCCGGGCGCCCGCGCCGAGGGCCGCGTGGTGGCCGGTGCCGAGCACGTCGGAGAGGGTGAGCAGGGCGGACAGCAGGTGGTCGTCGGAGGCCGCGTCCTTGGGCAGCCGGACCAGGGTGCCGTCGGCGAACGGGACGCGCACGGCCTCGCCCTGGCCGCCGTCGTACCCCACGGCGCCCCAGAAGCCGCCGTGCTCGCAGGACGTGGTCAGGCCCTCACGGCAGTAGTCGCAGACGCCGTCGGACCACATGAAGGGGGCGACCACGAGGTCGCCGCGCCGCACGGTGCCCACCTCGGAGCCGGTCTCCTCGACCACGCCGAGGAACTCGTGCCCGATGCGCTGCCCCGGCTGCCGGGCCGACTCGCCCCGGTACGCCCACAGGTCGCTGCCGCAGATGCAGGCGCGCAGCACCCGTACGACGGCGTCGGTGGGCAGCTGCACCACGGGCTCGGGCACGTCCTCCACGCGCATGTCGAACGGGGCATGGATGGTGGTGGCACGCATGGCGAGGGTCCTTCTCGTGCAGTGTCGTGGATGCGCTCAGGGGGTGGTCGAGCGCACTTCACGGTACGCCGTGGCCGATACGGACCGCGCGTCGAGGGTGCCCCGGACCAGCAGGAACTGTGCCACCGCGTAGGTGAGCATGATCCAGAGGTCGGGGCGCGGCAGCTGCGGCCAGTCGGCGACGCCGGTCGCGATCAGCGTGTCGGAGAGCATGAAGAGCGCGCCGCCGAGCCCGGCGAGAGGCCCGAGGCGGGTGGCGGCGGTGTACGCCATGGCGGTGAGCAGGGTGCTGTAGCCGGCCACCGGGACGCGCAGGCCGGCGGGCAGGTCCGGCCACAGCAGGACGACCAGGGTGACGAGGGCGGCCGCGTAGGCGGGGGCGAGGAGTCGGGCACGCGCGTGTGGCGGGCCCTGGCGGCGGAAGAGGACGAGGTAGCAGACGTGGCCGGCGGCGAAGGACGCCATGCCCGCCATGAAGGCGGGGTCGGCGTCGGAGAGGAGCAGGACGTCGCCGCCCCAGCCGCACAGCAGAGCGGCGACGAGGAGCCGCGGGGCACCCGCGCGGGCGGCGGACGCGGCCAGCAGGGGCATCAGGAGCACCTTGGCGACGGCATGCCCGGTGCGGAAGCCGACGGCCAGGCAGGCGAGGTCGAGGACGACGGCGAGGGCGAAGGCGGCGAGCAGCTCCCGGGACGCTCTCACGCGGCCACGGACTCCTCGGCCTGCTCCACGGCGGGCGCCGGCGCCCAGCCCGGTCCCCGGAACACCCGCCCGGCCCGCTCCCGCCAGCTGCGCGCTGCCCTGATGTCCTTGGCGATGGCGGCGTACTCGTGGGTGGCCACCTTGACGGGGTTGAACGTGTTGATGTTCTTGGTCAACCCGTACACGGGCCGCTCGGTCTCCGGCACCCAGGACCCGAACAGCCGGTCCCAGACGATCAGGATCCCGCCGAAGTTGCGGTCCAGGTAGCCGCCCTGGGAGGCGTGGTGCACCCGGTGGTGGGACGGCGTGTTGAAGACGAACTCGAACCAGCGGGGCATCTTGTCGATGCGTTCGGTGTGGATCCAGAACTGGTAGACGAGGTTGGCGGAGGAGCAGAAGGCCAGCGCGGCCGGGTGCACCCCCACGGCCACGAGCGGGACGTAGAACGGCCAGACGGTCAGCGAGGTCCAGGGCTGGCGCAGCGCGGTGGAGAGGTTGAACTTCTTGCTGGAGTGGTGCACGACGTGGCAGGCCCACAGGATGCGGATGACGTGGTGGCCGCGGTGCGACCAGTAGTAGAAGAAGTCCTGCGCGAGCAGCATCAGCGGGACCGTCCACCACAGGACGGGAACGCGCAGCGGGGTCAGTTCGTACACCGCCGTGTAGATCGCGACGATCGGGATCTTCCACACGAAGTCGAAGACGAGCGACCCGAGCCCCATGCCGATGCTCGTGGCCGCGTCCTTGGCCTGGTACCCGGCGGCATCGTCGTCGGGATGGATGCGGTAACTGATCACCTCGATCACGGTGAGCAGCACGAAGGCGGGTATCGACCACAGCACGACATCGGGCAGGTTCGGCATGGGGGCACCGTAGAACCGCCGGTCGGCCGCGGCTAGACGTTGTTACCCACAAGTATTGGCGGCGGTACGCGCTTGCCTGTTGGCGATCTCCGCCAATGAGCTAGACCCCGGCCGCCCCCAGCAGGGTCCCCGCCGCATAGGTGACCCCCATGGCCAGCGCCCCGCCCAGGACGTTGCGCAGCATCGCGGGCCCCACCGCGGCCGCTCCCAGGCGTGCGCTGGCCCAGCCGGTCAGGACCAGCGCCGCCAGCACCGAGCCCACCGTCACCGGAAGCCGCCAGCCGGCCGGCGGCAGGACCATCGCGAGCAGCGGCAGCAGCGCCCCCACCGTGAACGCCAGGAAGCTGGCGAGGGCCGCGTTCCAGGGGTTGGTCAGCTCGTCCGGGTCGATGCCCAGCTCGACGCTCGCGTGGGCCTTCAGCGCGTCCCGTTCCGTCAGCTGGACGGCCGCCTCACGAGCCACGTCCCGCGACAGGCCGCGCCGCTCCAGCAGCTCGGTCAGCTCCTCCAGCTCGGCCTCGGGCTGCTCCTTCAGCTCCTGTTTCTCCTGTGCCAGCGCGGCCAGTTCCGAGTCGCGCTGGGTGGAGACCGACACGTACTCCCCCGCCGCCATCGACATCGACCCGGCGAGCAGCCCCGCCAGGCCCGCCGTCAGCAGGGCGCCCCGGTCGGCGGTGGCACCCGCGACGCCGACGACGATGCCCGCCGTCGACACGATGCCGTCGTTCGCGCCCAGTACGGCCGCCCGCAGCCAGTTCAGCCGGGAGCCGAGGGCTCCCCCGTGGGCCTCGTTGTCGTGCGTTGGTTCGGTCACAGCAGGGAGGATCGCACCCCGGGGCCGGTACACGCCGTACTGACTTCACCGGACCCGTACTGACTTCACCGGCCCCGTGCCCACGTCACCAGACCCGTACCGAGGCCCCGCGTGCGAACACCGGGCTCGTCGCGTCCGCCGGCGGCTCCGGCAGCGGCTCGGCGATCTCCGCGACCGCGGGGCCCACCTTCGCCGCGATCGGGTCCAGGAGGTCCAGGTCGAAGCCGTACACGCGGGCCGCGTTGCCGCCGAGCATCGCGGCGAGCTCGTCGCGCGGGACGCCGGCGAAGGCGAAGCGCAGGCCCTCCCTGGTGTACGGGTAGGTCCCCTCGTCGTGCGGGTAGTCGCTGCCCCACATGATCTTGTCCACGCCGATGCGGTCGCGCAGCGGTACTTCGTGCGGGCGCATGAAGCTGGCGCCGACGAAGCAGTTCTCGTGCCAGACCGAGGACGGCGGTTCGCCCATCGCCTCCGCCAGGCCGACTCCGAACTTCGACTCGGCGGTCGTCGCCTTCGTGGCCGCCGCCAGCATGCGGCCGTGGTAGTAGTCCAGCATGGCCAGCACCCCGGGGATCCAGCCGGAACCCTGTTCGGTCAGGACCAGTCTCAGCTCCGGGTGGCGGCGGAAGGCACCGCCGAAGACCAGGTGCCACAGCGCGCGGTGCGAGAACCAGGTCGTCTCGACCATGAAGACCGCGCGGGCGGCGGGTTCGTCGCCGAGCGGCGGAGACGCGGAGCCCGCGTGGTGGTTGACGGGCACGCCGAGTTCCGCGCAGACGGCCCAGATCGGGTCGTACACGCGCGCGTGCAGTTCGGGCAGGCCCGAGCCGGGCGGGGTGCCGGGGAGCATCAGGCCGCCTTTCAGGCCCGCCCCGGCCGCCCACCGGATCTCCTTCACGGCCTCCTCGACGTCGTTGAGGAGGATCTGGAAGACGCCCGCCCTGCGGCCGGGTGCGGCGGCGCAGAAGTCGGCCAGCCAGCGGTTGTGGGCGCGCAGGCCCGCCCAGCGCAGCTCGGACTCCGCCGCCGTCGGCGCGGGGGCCATGAGCGAGCCCGACGGGAAGAACGGCGGGATGGTGTTCGGGAAGATCACCTCCGCGACGATCCCGTCCTCCTCCAGCTCCGCGAGCCGCCGCGCGGAGTTCCAGTTCCGGTCCGCCGAGTCGGCGAGCAGGTCCTCGTACGGGTTGACGTACGTCGCCGCCCACACGTCGAAGTCGTCGTGGTGGCGCTTCTCCAGGTAGGGGCGGTAGTCGAGGAGGTCCGCCCCCGCGTGGCAGTCGGCCGAGATCACCGTGTAGCGGTCCTGTTCGTTCATCGATCCGCTCCCAGCACAGGGAAGTCGTTGTCCGTCAGCCAGTGCCGGCCCACCTCGCGCGAGCGGGCCCAGGAGGCCTCCACGGCCGCCTGGTCG
This sequence comes from Streptomyces sp. NPDC047061, assembly GCF_040643955.1. NCBI lineage: Bacteria > Bacillati > Actinomycetota > Actinomycetes > Kitasatosporales > Streptomycetaceae > Streptomyces > Streptomyces sp. NPDC047061. The sequence continues at coordinate 466,647 of NZ_JBEYVI010000003.1, read as the reverse complement.
GCCTGCTGGCCGAGGTCGGCGGGGGTGGGGCCGATGCGGTGGGCCAGCGGGGTCAGGCGGTCCACGTCGAAGCCGAAGACCTCGGCCGCCGCGAGGCCCAGCATCCGGCGGGTCTCGGCCACCGGGATGTCGTGGAAGGTACTGCGCAGCCACGCGCGCGTGTCGGGCCAGGTGCCCTCGGGGTGCGGGAAGTCGCTGCCCCAGAGGATGTTGTCGACGCCGATCTCGTAGCGCTGGGCGAGTTCCCGGCGCTTGGTGTTGGTGGCGCAGACGAACACCTGGCGGTCCAGGTACTCGTGCGGCGGGCGTTGCAGCTCCTCGAACGGGGAGAGTTTCTTGCCGCCGTGCGCGCCGAGGTAGAGGCGGTCCATGAACCACAGCAGGTTCGGCAGCCACCAGCAGCCCGACTCGGCGACGCCGAAGCGCAGTCCGGGATGGCGTTCGAAGACGCCGGACCAGAGCAGGAACCACAGCGGGCGGGCCGGCCACCACGTCACCTCGCTGACGTAGATGCCGAGATGGTCGCCGTACTCGTGGCGCGGCGCCGCGCCGGAGTGGGTGAGGACCGGCATCCCGCAGTCGGCGGCGGCCGCCCAGACGGGGTCGTAACGGCGGTCGTGGTAGGGCTCCTTGTCGACCCACATGGACGGGATCATCAGGGCGCCGAGACCGGACTCCTTCGCGCGGTACACCTCGGCGACGACGCGGTCCGTCGGGGCCGTGACCGGCAGCAGGGCCACCCCGCAGTGCCGTTCGGGGTTCTCGGAGACGAAGTCGGCCAGCCAGCGGTTGTGGGCCTGCGCCCCCGCCATGCCCAGCTCCGGGTCCTGGTCGCCGGACAGGCCGAGGCCCACCCCGAAGGGTGCCGCGGTCCGGCTGTCGACCGCGTCGGCGTCCGGGAAGACCACCTCGGCGGCCACCCCGTCGCCGTCCAGCTCCTTCAGGCGCTGCGCGCTGTCCCAGCCGCCGCGCAGCCCCTCCTCGTTGTCCTGGAACCACTTGGCCGCGAACGCCTCGTTGCGGATGCCGAGCCGGGTCATCTCCTCCCGGCGGCGGTCGCGCCCGGCGAGGAACTCGTCGAAGTCCCGGTGGAACCGGGCGTCCAGATAGGGCCGGTACTCCTCGGTGGGCAGCCCGGCGTGGCAGTCGGAGGAGATGATCAGGTATGGGTCGTCGTACGCGGTCACCACTGCCCCCTGTTCAGTCCAGGATGAAGCTTTCGAGGTACGACGGGTTCGTCCGGTCCAGCATCGAGCGGGCCCGCGCCCTGATCTGGGCGTCGCTGTGCTCGCTGGGCGGCAGCAGCCAGAAGCGGTCCGCGCGGATGCCCGCCACGACGAAGTCGGCGACCTCCTCGACGGGCGTGAAGGCGACCTCCTTGCCCGCCGCGCGCATCGCCGCCTCCCACTGGTCGAGGCTGCGGTACGGCGTCCTGCGCGGCCGCTCCTTGGCATAGCGGTCGGGGCGGTTGCGGTGCGACTCCCACAGGCCCGTGCGCAGCATGTGCGGCCCCGGGAAGAGCACCGAGGCGCCCACGCGCGCGTGCTCCGCCCTGAGATGCGCGTACAGGGACTCGGTGAGCGTGACGACGGCCGCTTTCGTGACCGCGTACACGGAAGCCGTCGGCAGCGGCGCGATACCGCCGTCACCGGAGGATGTATTGACCACATGACCGGGTTGACCCGACTTGATCATCCTCGGCAGGAAAGCCTGCACGCCGTGGAAGACGCCCCACACATTGACCTCGAACGCCCATGTCCAGTCGTTCGGTTCGTGCTCCCACATCCGGCCCTCGGCGCCGGAGCCGACCCCGGCGTTGTTGCACAGGACGTGCACCGCGCCGAAGGTGTCGTAGGCCGACTCGGCCAGTTCCATGACCTGTTCGCGCACGCCGACGTCGACCACGCGCGCGTGCACGTCGGCGCCCTCCGCGCGCAGCCCGTCGGCGGCCTTCTCCAGGGCGGCCGGCTCCACGTCGGCGAGGACGACCTTCAGCCCCTCGGCGGCGAACCGCCGGGCCATCGCGAGCCCGATCCCGCTCGCCGCGCCGGTGACGACGGCGACCTGTCCTTCGCGCAGTTCCATCAGGCCCCGCTCCCTTCGCCGCTGTCCTCCGGGGGCGCGTCGTGGATCTGGCGCGGGTCGTCGTAGCGCTGGTGGACGTACGGCAACAAGGCCTGGGCGTCCACCCGTTCGACGACCCGGCCGCGCTGGTCGCTGGTCTTCTCGCTCAGGGTGAGGTCCAGCAGGCGCAGCACCGGCAGGTCGGCGACCGGGTCGTACGCCGACTCGCGGAGGATCACCTCCCCGGTGACGCGCTCCAGCCGGCGGACCCTCTCCGCGCGGACGCAGTGCACCAGCAGCGGGTCGCCGTCGAAGCCCGAACCGTCCACAGCGGGCAGGAACTTGAAGTAGAAGTCGGTCTTCGGGGCGGGCTCGGGCAGCGGCAGCGGGCCGTCGACCGTGCCGCGCACCTCGACGAAGACGACGCCGTGCCGGGCGAGGGCCGCGCGGACGGCGGAACCCTCGCGCTCGACGGTGACCTCGCCCAGCTTCTTGGGCTCGCCGAAGACCTCGCGGCCGCCGGTGAGGGCACGCTCGTGCGTCATCGGCATGACCAGCGGGTACCAGCCCTCGACCGTGCCGTGCGCGGCGGCGACCGCGAACGAGCCCGCGCCGAGCGGGTATCCGGGCAGTTCGACCTTGCTGATGTTGACGCGGGCCAGGGGCCGGCCGGCCGGCTTCAGCGGCGGCGGCAGGACGGCCGCGACCGCGTCCGGGTCGGTCTCCCAGACGGCCACCACCCCGGTGGACCAGACGTCCGGGAGCTTCGCGGTGCGCCCGGCCGCGATCTCCGCATCGGTCCGAGCGCCGTACCGTACGCGTGCCATCCGCCGTACCGCCCTTCCGTCGACCACCGGCTGCGTCGCGTCGGCGCGGAGTCGTCGAGGAGTCGCCGCGTCTGCGCGCCGGGCGGGGTGCACGCTTGCACCGGGCGACGAAAAGGTCCATAGCCACGCGAAGGGCAATCAGGGCGGGCGGTTGCGGCGGACGGGGAATCAGGACATTCGAACGGGCGGCTGCGGCAGGCGACCTGACGGACAGGGCTGTCGGTCCGGGCCCGTATCCTCAATGACCATGCTCGAAGACCGTACGACCGCAGTGTCCCCCGGCACCCCGTGGCCGGCCGCGTACCCCAAGGGGTACGCCGTCGTCGACGTGGAGACCACCGGACTGGCCCGGGACGACCGGATAATCAGCGCGGCCGTCTACCGGCTGGACGAGCGCGGCGAGGTCGAGGACCACTGGTACACGCTGGTCAACCCGGAGCGCGATCCGGGTCCCGTGTGGATCCACGGCCTGACGAGCGAGGTACTCGAAGGCGCGCCGCTCTTCGGCGACATCGCCGAGGAGTTCTCGGCCCGGCTGGACGGCCGGGTGCTGGTCGCGCACAACGCGGTCTTCGACTGGCAGATGATCGCGCGGGAGTACGCGCGGGCGAAGGCCGAGGCCCCGGTGCGGCAGCGGCTGTGCACGATCGCGCTCTCCAAGGAGCTGGGTCTGCCGCTGCCCAACCACAAACTGGAGACCCTGGCCGCGCACTTCGGTGTCGTACAGCGGCGGGCGCACCACGCGCTGGACGACGCGCGGGTGCTCGCGGAGGCGTTCCGGCCCAGTCTGCGGGCCGCGGCGGCGGGCAACGTACGGCTGCCGCTGCTGGAGTGCCGGCCGCTGACGGAGTGGTCGGACACGCCCCGGATCGGCCAGCAGGCGAGCGGCGGCCACGGCGGCGGCTACCGGCCGACCAGCTGGCGGCCGTCCCGCAGGCGGCCGGCGTGCCCCCACCCGAACCCGGGGCGGTACGAGGACGGCAAGCCGCTGATGCAGGGCATGCGGGTGGCCTTCTCCGGGGACACCTCGATCGACCGGGAGCTGCTGGAGGACCGGGCCGCCGAGGCCGGTCTGCACGTCTCCACGAGCATCTCCCGGCTCACGAGCCTGCTCGTCACCAACGACCCCGACTCGGGCACGTCGAAGGTCCTCAAGGCCCGTCAGTTCGGGACGCCGGTCGTCGACGAGGCGGCCTTCGGGCAGCTGCTGCGGGACGTGGCGCCGGCGACGGAGAAGTGAGCGCGACCGCGGAGAAGTAAGCGCGGCGGCGGGCCGTACACCCGTCCGCACGGGCCGTACGGACGGGTGATTGCCGTACGACTCGCCCGGCGCCCGCTCGCCCCCGCGCGGGCGACCGCCCACCCTGTGGCGCATGGCGAAATGTGAAGTCTGCGGCAATGACTACGGAATGACCTTCGAGGTGCACGCCCAGGGCGCGGTCCATGTCTTCGACTGCTTCTCCTGCGCGATCCACCGCATGGCCCCGCTCTGCGAGCACTGCAAGGTCTCGATCATCGGGCAGGGCGTCGAGGCCGAGAACCAGTGGTACTGCGGCGCCCACTGCGCCCGCGAGGCGGGGAAGGCGGGCATCGTCGACCGCGTGTGACCCGGTACCCGCCCGTTCGCGCCCCACGACCGAGTTGTACGGTCGTGGGGTGTACCGCTTCCTGTTGACCCGGCAGTGGGTGATCCTCACCCTCATCTCGCTGCTTCTCATCCCCACGATGATCCGCCTGGGGTTCTGGCAGAAGCACCGGTACGAGGAGCGCAGCGCCCGCAACCAGCTGGTCGCCGAGGCGCTCGGCGCCAAGCCGGTGCCGGTCGAGCAGGTGACCGAGCCGGGGCACGCCGTGACCCGCAAGGAGCGGTACCACACCGTCTCCGCGACCGGCACCTTCGACACCGCCGACGAGGTCGTCGTCCGCCGCCGTACCAACTCCGACGACGAGGTCGGCTACCACGTCCTCACCCCCTTCGTGCTGACCGACGGCAAGGTGCTGCTGGTCAACCGGGGCTGGATCCCGTCGGACGGCCCGAGCCAGACCGCCTTCCCGAAGATCCCCGCGCCGCCGGCCGGCAAGGTCACCATCCAGGGCCGGCTGATGCCCGACGAGACCACCGCGGCCAGCGGCATCAAGGACCTCAAGGGCCTGCCGGACCGGCAGATCATGCTGATCAACAGCGAGGAGCAGTCGCGCCGGCTCGGCAAGCAGGTCCTCGGCGGCTACATCGAGCAGACGGCGCCGCAGCCCAAGGGCGACACCCCGGAACAGATCTCCGATCCGGGCAAGGAAGACGCCCCGCTGAACTACGCGTACATGATCCAGTGGTGGCTGTTCGCCGCGGGCGTCCCCTACGGCTTCTTCGTGCTGGTCCGCCGTGAGGCACGCACGCGTGCGGAGGCGACGGCGGAGCAGGAGACGGCCGAGGAAGCGGAACCGGCCGCCGTCTGAGCGCCGTGCCGCGTCACTCCCCCGGCCCACCCCCTGGTTCGCGCCCCGACCGGACGGGAAACCGGGTCCCGTGGACCGACGCATCGAGGACTACGCGCTCATCGGCGACGAGCAGACGGCGGCTCTGGTCGGCCGGGACGGCTCCATCGACTGGCTGTGCCTGCCCCGCTTCGACTCGGCGGCCTGTTTCGCCAGGCTCCTGGGCGACGAGGACCACGGCCACTGGCGGATCGCCCCGCAGGGCGCCACAACCTGTACCCGGCGCGGCTACCGGCCCGACACCCTGGTCCTGGACACCGAGTGGGAGACCGACGGGGGCACGGTCCGCGTCACCGACCTGATGCCCCAGCGCGACCGCGCGCCCGACGTCGTACGCATCGTCGAGGGCGTCAGCGGCCGCGTCACCGTGCACAGCACGCTCCGGCTCCGCTTCGACTACGGCTCGGTCATCCCGTGGATGCGACGCTCCGGCGGGCACCGGGTCGCCGTGGCCGGACCGGATTCGGTATGGCTGCGCAGCGATCCGTCCGTGCGCACCTGGGGCGAGGACTTCGGCACCCACTCGGAGTTCACCGTCGCCGAGGGCGAGCGGGTCGCGTTCGTGCTGACCTGGCACCCCTCGCACGAGCCGCGCCCGCCGCTCGTGGACCCGTACGAGGCGCTGCGCGCCAGCGTCACCGACTGGCGGCGCTGGACCGCCCGCTGCACCTACGCCGGCCCCCACCGGGACACGGTCGTACGCTCCCTGATCACCCTCAAGGCGCTCAGCTACGCGCCGACCGGCGGCATCGTCGCCGCGGCCACCAGCTCGCTCCCCGAGGAGCTGGGCGGGGTGCGCAACTGGGACTACCGCTTCTGCTGGCTGCGCGACTCCACCCTCACCCTCGGCGCCCTGCTCGCCGCCGGCTACCACAAGGAGGCCGAACGCTGGCGCGACTGGCTGGTCCGGGCGGTCGCCGGCGACCCGGCGGACCTGCAGATCATGTACGGCCTCGCGGGCGAACGCCGGCTGCCCGAGTTCGAACTGCCCTGGCTGCCCGGCTTCGCCGGCTCCAGCCCGGTACGCGTCGGCAACGGCGCCGTCGACCAGCTCCAGCTGGACGTGTACGGCGAGGTCATGGACTCGCTGTCGCTGGCCCGCACCGCCGGGCTGCCCACCAAGCCGCACATGTGGGCCATCCAGTGCGCGCTGATGAAGTTCCTGGAGAAGGCCTGGCGGCAGCCGGACGAGGGCCTGTGGGAGGTCCGCGGCGGCCGCCGGCACTTCGTGCACTCCAAGGTGCTGGTGTGGGTGGCCGCGGACCGCGCCGTGCGGACCCTGGAAGACCACGCGGAGCTCAAGGGCAATCTGCAGGGCTGGCGCGCGCTCCGCGACGAGGTGCACCAGGAGGTGTGCGACAAGGGGTTCGACACGCAGCGCAACACCTTCACGCAGTACTACGGCTCCCGCGAACTCGACGCCTCCCTGCTGCTGATCCCGCGCGTCGGCTTCCTGCCCCCGGACGACCCCCGGGTGATCGGCACGGTGGACGCGATCCGCGACGACCTGGGTCAGAACGGGTTCCTGCGCCGCTACGACACCGACGCGATCGGCGTCGACGGGATGCCGGGCGGCGAGGGCGCCTTCCTGGCCTGCTCGTTCTGGCTCGCCGACGCCCTGCACATGACGGGCCGCACCGACGAGGCGAGGCAACTGTTCGAACGGCTGGTGGGCCTCGTCAACGACGTGGGGCTGCTGTCCGAGGAGTACGACCCGGAGACCGGACGACAGCTGGGCAACTTCCCGCAGGCGTTCAGTCACATCGGGCTGGTGAACACCGCCCTCACGCTCTTCGACGGCGAGAAGGCAGGATAGGAGCCATGGATCTTGGACTGAAGGACCGGGTGTACGTCGTCACCGGAGCCACCCGCGGGCTGGGCCACGCGGCCGCGCGCGAGCTGGTCGCGGACGGGGCGAAGGTCGTGGTGACCGGACGGGACGAGAAGCGGGCCGCCGAGGTGGCGGCCGAGCTGGGGCCGAACGCCGTGGGCGCGGCCGTCGACAACGCGGATCCGGCGGCGCCGGAGCGGCTGATCGCCCTCGCGCGTGAGCGTTTCGGGGGGTTCGACGGCATCCTCGTGAGCGTGGGCGGGCCCGCGGCCGGGTTCGTCGCGGACAACACGGACGAGCAGTGGCAGAGCGCGTTCGAGTCCGTGTTCCTGGGGGCCGTACGGCTCGCCCGCGCGGCCGCGGCCGAGTTGGAGGACGGCGGTGTCATCGGGTTCGTGCTGTCCGCGTCGGTGTACGAGCCGATTCCCGGACTGACGATCTCCAACGGGCTGCGGCCGGGACTCGCCGGGTTCGCCAAGTCGCTGGCGGACGAGCTGGGGCCGCGCGGGGTCCGGGTGGTGGGGTTGCTGCCGTCGCGGATCGACACGGACCGGGTGCGGGAGCTGGACGCCATGTCCGCCGACCCGGAGGCGACCAGGGCCGAGCACGAGTCGCGGATTCCGCTGCGGCGGTACGGGACGGCGGAGGAGTTCGGGCGGGTGGCGGCGTTTGTGATGTCTCCGGCCGCGTCTTATCTGACGGGGATCATGGTGCCTGTGGACGGGGGGATGAGGCACGGGTTCTGACGGTCGGTTCTACGGGCGCGGGTGGGTGGGGGCTTGTCGCGCCCACGCGGCGGCAGCCGCACATTGATACAGCCCCGCACCCCTGAAGACAGGGGCGCGGCCCTGGTCGGCGTTATCAACTCACCCTCTCCGCACGGTGCTTCACCGACGTCAGTCGGACCTCTGCGGGGAGCTTCTTCAGTGCCGCCGAGTCCCTGGCATGTGTCAGGGCCTGGGCCGTCAGGGTGTCCAGAGCCTCCTCCGGGGCCACGTCCGGCTCCAGTTGGAGCCATACCCGTACCTCCGGTGCCGTGCGCGTGCCCTTCAGGACCGCCTGGGCGTGGGACACGCCGTGCTGGTGGGCCGCGTCCGTGGCCAGGACCGTCTCCAGGGCCCTGCCGCGCAGCAGCGCGCTCTCGCCGTCTCCCGTGTCCACCCGGACCTCGGTCAGGCGGCGTCGGCGCAGTTGCGCGGTCAGCCACCAGAGGGCGAGCAGGACCAGGACGGCCAGTGCGGCCAGGACCGTCGGCCACCACCAGCCCGCGTCGCGCCAGCGGGTGCGCTCGGCCGTGCTGAGCAGGACGTCGTGGCGGCCGGTGTGGATCCACCAGGAGGGGGGCGGGGCGCCGAGGCCGACGGCCAGGACCGAGCCGCCGAGGGCGAGGAGCAGAAGACCCGCGAGGGCGATCAGTACGCGGTTGACGGTGCCGAGCACGGCGTCACCCCTTCCGGCCGGGGCGGATCACGTGGAGGGTCAGGGCGGGTGGGCGGGCCAGCCCCATCGCGCGGATCGCGTCGGTCAGGGCCGCCTCCAGGTCACCCCGCACCTCGTCGAGTTCGCGGAAGTGGGAGACGGCGAGGACGTGGGCGCGGGAGCGGCGCAGCCGTACCCGCACCCGGCGCACGCCCGAGATCTCCATGGCCCGGTCGCGCAGCAGCAGGGCGGCCGCGTCACGGCGCAGCCCGGCGCGCACGTCGGGGTGGGTGCGGCGCATGGGCAGCAGGTCCCGCAGCCCGGGCGTGACGGCCAGGACCAGCAGCCACAGGCCGAGGGCGGCGGCGATGCCCGCGCCCACCAGGACCCAGGTGTCGTCGAGGGGCTGCCGGGCCAGTTGGCGGGCCAGTTCGCGGCGCCAGTGCATGGCGGGGTGGTGGGCCCGTACGGCCGCGATGTCGTACAGGAAGGCGCCCGCGGTCACCAGGACGAGCACCGCGACCAGGGCCGCGGGGACCCGGCGCGGGGACCAGAAGCGGCGCTCCTGGCCGGCCGGGGGTGCGGCCGGTGGTGGCGGCGGCTTCTCGACGACCGGTGCCTGCTCGGTGTTCATCACGCCCTCCCCTGGGTCCGGGCCGGGTGCAGCCGTTCCACGTGGACGGCGACCTCCGGCACCTCCATGTCCACCAACGCGCCTACCCGCTCGACCACATGCCGACGCACCGCCGCGCAGCGGGCGCCGATGTCGGACGGGTAGTCCAGTTCGAGGTGGACCCGGACGCGGGCCGTGTCGTGGTGCGTGACCACGGTGGCGTGCGGGGGCACGGCGTCCTTCGGCAGGGGGCCGAGCGCCTCGCGGGCCGCCTGCGCGGCGATCTTCGCCACGACCCGGTCGGCGATCCGGACGGCGCCGCGTTCACCGGGCGCCACGACCTTCGGGGCGCCGTGCGTCTCACCGCTCGCGAAGGTCATCGCCGACGGTCACGCCGGTCGCCGCGGGTGCGGAAGAAGTCGCCGAGTTCGAGGTCCCCCTCCGCGAACCGGCCGACGACGAACCCGATGGCCCCGAGCGCCGCCACCAGCAGAAAGGCGCCGAACCCGCCGAAGTACCCGGCGAAGCCCAGCGCCATGCCGGCGATCATGCCGACAACGGCCATACTCATGGTGCGCTCCCCTCAAAGATCCCGGTCACCGGTCCCGGTCACCGGCACGGTCGGCAGTCCCGGTCGGCAGTTCCGGTCGGCAGTTCCAGTCAGCGGTCCCGGTCGGTGGTCACTGGAGCCGGGACTCCGGCTCCTCTTCCCCTTCCTCCGGAAGCTTCACATCACTCACCGCGATGTTGACCTCGACCACTTCCAGGCCGGTCATCCGCTCCACGGCGGCGATCACGTTCTCCCGCACCGCGCGGGCCACGTCGGCGATCGACACCCCGTAGTCCACGACGATCTCCAGGTCGAGCGCGGTCTGTACCTCGCCGACCTCGGCCTTCACGCCCCGGCTCACGGACTTGGAGCCGCCGGGCACCCGGTCGCGCACGACGCCGAAGGTGCGGGCGAGGCCGCTGCCCATCGCGTGCACGCCGACCACGTCCCGGGCCGCCAGTCCGGCGATCTTCTCCACGACTCCGTCGGCGATCGTCGTCCGCCCCCGGGTCGCCGGGTCGCCGCCGCCGCGCCGGACGGTCTTCCGGGTCTGTACCGTCGGGTCCTTCTCGGGCTCCGCCGCCATCTCGGTCATCGCCGTGCGTCCCTTCCCGTCGTCGTCCTGCGACCACGGTACGTGCGGATGTCCTGTCGTGCCCCGGAGATGCGGCAGGCTGGAGCAATGACGGCGGACCGACGGACAGAGACGGTACGGCACCCCCTGGGCTTCGGCAGGCTGCTTCCGCTGGGCGGGCCGCGGGACGGGGCGTGGCTCACGGAGGCGGTGGCGGACGCGGTGCTGCGGCGGGCGGCGGCCGAGGTGCCGGGGGTGCGGCTGGGCGCGGTGCGGATCGCCCTGGCGGATCCGGCGGACGTGGCGGAGCCCGTCGTACCGTCACCGCCCGGTGCGGTGCCGCCGGGGCCGCTGCGTCTTTCGGCGGACTTCGCGGCGACGGCCGCCGAACCCCTGCCGGCCACGGCGTCCCGGCTGCGGCGGGCGCTGGCCGCGGCCACGGTACGGCTGGGGCTGGCGGTGACCGAGGTGGACCTGCGGGTGACCGACCTGCTGGAGGAGGAGCCGGGGGCGCCGGAGGCGGTACGTGTGCCCCGGCCGCCGTCGGTCCGGGAAGGGACGGATGCCGACGGGGCCCTGGTGACGGCGGCGGCGCTGGCGGTGCCGGGGGTGGCACGGGTGACGGGGGCGCTGAGCCGCGAGGTCCATTTCCAGGCCGCGCTGCCGCGTCGGCATGTGCGGGTGGAGGTGGCGCTGACCGACGGCCCGCGGGCCGTCGAGGTGGCCCGCCGGGTCCGCGCGGCGGTCGGCGAGGCGCTGGAGGATCGGCCGACGGTGGCTGTATTGGTGACAGATGTCGCCTGAAGCGCGCCCCGTCAGGGGCGCGCGGAGGCTGTATTGGTGACGGGCATCGGCTGCAGCGCCCCGTAAGGGGCGCGAGGAACTGCGCGATCGGCCCCCACCGGCCCGCAGTGAACTACTCGCCCACCCCGGCAAGGTCCCGCAGCCGCCGGGCCTGCGCCTGCCGCTCCGCGGCCCGCTGCTCGTCGTAGGTACGGCCGCTCGCACCCCGCAGCAACGCCTTGGTCTCCACCACGGCGTCCCGCGGCGCAGCCAACAGCGCGCCCGCGAGGTCCTGGACCGCCGCGTCGAGTTCACCCACCGGCACGGCAACGCTGGCCAGCCCGGAAGATACCGCCTCCGCGGCCTGGACGTACCGTCCGGTCGCGCAGATCTCCAGCGCGCGGGCGTAGCCGACGAGGGAGACCAGCGGATGCGTGCCGGTCAGGTCCGGCACCAGTCCGAGGCTGGTCTCGCGCATGGCGAACTGCACGTCGTCCGCGACGACGCGCAGGTCACACGCGAGGGCCAGCTGGAAGCCGGCCCCGATGGCGTGTCCCTGCACGGCGGCGATCGACACGATGTCGCTCTCCCGCCACCAGGTGAACGCCTCCTGGAATCCCGCGATGGCCGCGTCGAGTTCGGCGTCGTCACGGCGCGCGAGCTCGATGAAGGTCGGCTCGCCCGGGATCCCCTCCGGCGAGAACATCTGCCGGTCGAGGCCCGCGGAGAAGGACTGGCCCTCACCGCGCAGCACGACGACCCGGACCGACCCCGGCAGCGACCGCCCGGCCTCGGCCAACGCCCGCCACAGAGCGGGGCTCTGGGCGTTGCGCTTGGCCGGGTTGGTCAGCGTCACCGTGGCGAGCGCGTCGTCGACGGTGAGCCGTACGCCGTCCTTGTCGAGAACAGGAGCGAGGTCCTGGTCGGGCGAAGCCATGGGGCGCCTCCGATGTGTGCGGTCATCACGCATTGCCTTACGGCATGCTAAGTGACTGCACAGTAACCACCCGGCCGATCACCCGACCGACCGGGTGGCCACCATCGAAGCCGATGGGCCGCCCGGGGTCAGGACGCGGCTTTCTTGCCCCGCGTCGCCCCGCCACGCCCACGCAGCGTGACACCCGACTCGCTCAGCATCCGGTGGACGAAGCCATACGAGCGGCCGGTTTCCTCGGCCAGTGCCCGAATGCTCGCACCGGAGTCGTACTTCTTCTTCAGGTCTGCCGCGAGCTTGTCGCGCGCGGCGCCGGTCACCCGGCTGCCCTTCTTCAGAGTCTCGGCCACCCGTGCCTCCTCATGGGAAGTGCGCTCTGGTCCCCTCATGATCACCCCTCCGGGGCGCGATGGCCACCCATTCGGCAAGGTCCGTGAGACATCGTTGTGACGACAGGAGTTCATCCCCACATGCGGAATCCAGGATTCCGCCGAGGGCCGTCCGCAGGGCCGAACGGGTTCATCCGCGAAGTGCCAGGTCAGAAGCGGAAAGCGGCCGATCCCTTGTCGACAAAGGGATCGGCCGCAAAATCGATGTAGGACACACCTCGATACGAGGAGATCTCACGCAGATGGTGGATCACCGATAGGCCGAATGATCCATAGCCAGTGGATCAGGCATTCGATCAAACGAGGGCGACGCGATCGGATCTTCGGATCTCACCGGATCCCACCGGGCCTCACCGGGTCTCAGGCGAGGGCGACCAGGTCCGCGTAGTCGGCGCCCCACAGGTCCTCGACGCCGTCGGGAAGCAGGATGATCCGCTCGGGCTGGAGCGCCTCCACGGCGCCCTCGTCGTGGGTGACGAGGACGACCGCGCCCTTGTAGGTGCGCAGGGCGCCGAGGATCTCCTCGCGGCTGGCGGGGTCGAGGTTGTTGGTCGGCTCGTCCAGGAGCAGGACGTTCGCGGAGGAGACGACCAGGGTCGCGAGGGCGAGGCGGGTCTTCTCGCCGCCGGAGAGGACCCCGGCCGGCTTGTCGACGTCGTCGCCGGAGAACAGGAACGAACCCAGCACCTTGCGGACCTCGACGAGGTCCATGTCGGGCGCCGACGAGCGCATGTTCTCCAGGACCGTGCGCTCCGGGTCCAGGGTCTCGTGCTCCTGGGCGTAGTAGCCGAGCTTGAGGCCGTGGCCTTCGACGACCTCGCCGGTGTCGGGCTGCTCGACGCCGCCGAGGAGGCGCAGCAGGGTGGTCTTGCCGGCGCCGTTGAGCCCGAGGATGACGACCCTCGACCCCTTGTCGATGGCAAGGTCGACGTCGGTGAAGATCTCCAGCGAGCCGTACGACTTCGACAGGCCCTCGGCGGTCAGCGGGGTCTTGCCGCAGGGCGCGGGCTCCGGGAAGCGGAGCTTGGCGACCTTGTCGGAGACGCGGACGGCGTCCAGGCCGGCCAGCAGCTTGTCGGCGCGCCGGGCCATGTTCTGGGCGGCGACCGTCTTGGTGGCCTTGGCGCGCATCTTGTCGGCCTGCGAGTGCAGTGCGGCGGCCTTCTTCTCGGCGTTGGCGCGCTCCCGCTTGCGGCGCTTCTCGTCGGCCTCGCGCTGCTGCTGGTAGAGCTTCCAGCCCATGTTGTAGACGTCGATCTGGGAGCGGTTGGCGTCCAGGTAGAAGACCTTGTTGACGACCGTCTCGACCAGGTCGACGTCGTGGGAGATCACGATGAAGCCGCCGCGGTAGGTCTTCAGGTAGTCGCGCAGCCAGACGATCGAGTCCGCGTCCAGGTGGTTGGTCGGCTCGTCGAGCAGGAGGGTGTCCGCGTCGGAGAACAGAATCCGGGCCAGCTCGATCCGGCGGCGCTGACCGCCGGAGAGCGTGTGCAGGGGCTGGCCGAGCACCCGGTCGGGCAGGTTGAGCGCGGCGGCGATGGTGGCGGCCTCGGCCTCGGCGGAGTACCCGCCCTTGGTGAGGAACTCGGTCTCCTGGCGCTCGTACTGCTTGAGCGCCTTCTCGCGGGTGGCGCCCTGGCCGTTGGCGATGCGCTGCTCGTTCTCGCGCATCTTGCGGATCAGGACGTCCAGGCCGCGCGCGGACAGGACGCGGTCGCGGGCGAGCACGTCGAGGTCGCCGGTGCGGGGGTCCTGCGGGAGGTAGCCGACCTCGCCGGAGCGGGTGACGGTGCCCGCGGCGGGGATGCCGTCGCCGGCCAGGACCTTGGTGAGGGTGGTCTTGCCTGCGCCGTTGCGGCCGACCAGGCCGATGCGGTCGCCCTTGGCGACGCGGAAGGTGGCGTTCTCGATGAGGATGCGGGCACCGGCGCGCAGCTCGATACCGGAGGCGGAGATCACGGACAGACTCCAGAGCGTACGGATAGTGACGGGTGGGCGGCTGAGGACGTTCCCGCCGTCTAATGCGCGAGGAGAATGGCCATGGGCCAAGTCTAACGGGGCGGCGCAAGCGCTTTTTCGGTGCGCGGGTGTTCGGGGCCGCCCGTGCCGGGCCGGTCGTTGCCCAGTGGCGTGCGGTGCGGAGCGATTCCCCCCAGGTCGTCCACGGCGACGAGTTGCGCGGTCCAGGCGCCGTGCGCGCAGGGCTGGGCGACGAGCAGGGCACGGCCGTGACGTACGGCACGTTCGGGACGGAACGCACAGCCCGCGCGGGCGGGCAGCACCCAGCGCAGGTCGCCGTCGGCGGTGCGGTACGCGGTGATCCGGGCCGGGGTGACGATCGCGAGGATGCCGCGGTCCAGGGGGCGCAGGACGCCGGCGCCGCCCCTGGTGCGCAGCCAGCCGGCCGCCGCGGGCAGGGCGCGGTGCCAGCGCACGGAGCGGCCGTCGGTGTCGGTGACGAGCCCGTCGTCCCAGACGGTGAACGCGTGCCCGTGCGTGGGCAGCACGCTGAGCGGGCGGCGGCCCACGCGCGCGTAGCGCCAGCGCAGGGACCGCCCGTCGTAGGCCTCGACGCCGTCCCCGCGCGCGCGTGCGGTGTGCGCGGGCGGGCCCGGGGTGAGGCGGTCGCCGTAGGGGGCGGGGCGGATCTGGTGGGCGACGGCCACGAGCACGGCCACGACGAGCAGGGCGAGGGCAGGGGCGAGGAGGCGCTTGCGGGGCTTGAGGGGGCCGCGGGCCGGGGGCGCTCCCGGGAGGGCGGTCTGCGGCCGCTGCGGAAGGGCCGTCTGCGGCCGCTGCGGGAGGGCGGTCTGCGGCCCTTGCGGGTGGGCCGCCGAGGACTGCTCCGGGACGGTGGTCCGGGGCTGCTCGGGGCGAGGCTGCTTCGAGTGGGCGGTCGCAGACCGCTCCGGGCATGCCTCGGTGTCGGGTGGCTCGGTCCTCCCGTGGTGCAGAACCGCCACCCCTTCCCCCCTCGGCGCCCGGCCGGGCGCCCCTGTGCCATGAGTCAGTCGCAGAGCGTAGCCACGCGTGCGAGGGGCGGGCGGGCGTGACGCGGGGTCGGGGCGGGACGTCGCCCGTTCGGGCGTTCGTCCGGTCATCGACGCGAAGTGGCGGCGCGGATGGCGCAAGGTGGTGGTGGGGGACGGTGCGAGCAGAAGGCGGTGCCCCATGCAGTTCGACGACGACGCGAACCTGGACACCTCCGAGGTGCAGGATGTGCGGGGCAGCCGGATCCCGGGCGGAAAGGCGACCGTCGGCGGCGGCCTGGTCGGCCTGATCGCACTGCTTCTCGCCCTCTTCCTCGGTGTCGGCCCGGATCAGCTGGGGCTCTCCTCCGGGGACAGCTCGCCCGCGCCCGCCTCCTCCTCGCTGGCGCAGGTGCAGCAGACCTGCCGTACCGGACAGGACGCGAATGCCAAGGAGGACTGCCGGATCGTGGCGGTGGTCAACAGCGTGCAGGACTTCTGGACGCAGGAGTTCCGCCGCCGCCACGGCACCTACACGGCCTCCCCCACGGTCTTCTTCAGCGGGCGGGTCGGCACCGCGTGCGGGACGGCGACCGCGGCGGTGGGGCCGTTCTACTGCCCGGGCGACCGGAAGGTCTATCTGGACTTCGGCTTCTTCGACGAGCTGCGGACCAGGTTCGGGGCTGGCGGCGGGCCGTTCGCCCAGGCGTACGTCGTGGCGCACGAGTACGGGCACCATGTGCAGCACCTGATGGGCACGTTGAGCAGGTCCCAGGACAACCTGACCGGCGCGAGCAGCAATTCGGTGCGGACGGAGCTGCAGGCCGACTGTTACGCCGGGGTGTGGGCGCACCACGCGACGACCACGAACGACAAGTCGACCGGCCGGCCGCTGATCACGAGTCTGACGACCGCGGACATCGAGGACGGGCTGGACGCGGCGGCGGCCGTGGGCGACGACCGGATCCAGGAGCGGTTCCAGGGGCGGGTGACACCGGAGACGTGGACGCACGGGTCGGCGCAGCAGCGGCAGCAGTGGTTCTACCAGGGGTACCGGAGCGGGGACATGGCGCGCTGCAACACCTTCCGATGAGCCGTTGACCTGCAACGACGGTACGGGCCGGGGGCGTTGTCAGTGCCGGGTGCCAGACTGGGGACCAGGCCGGAACGACGGCTTTCGGGGGCCGACACACAAGGGAGTGATCGGGATGGCGGGCACGAGTGGCGGGCGGCCGAGCATCTATCCGTCGCTGCTGTACACGGACGCGAAGGCGGCGATCAAGCAGCTGACGGAGGCCTTCGGCTTCACCGAACTGTCGGTGTACGAGGGCGAGGACGGCATGGTCCTCCACGCCGAGCTGGTGCAGGGCAACGGCGCGATCATGCTGGGCTCCAAGGGCCGCGGCGGCCGGTTCGACGCGGCGATGGAGGGTGCGGGCCCGACCGGGGTGTACATCGTCGTGGACGACGTCGACGCACACCACCAGCGCGCCGTGGACCACGGCGCCGAGATCCTGATGCCCCCGACCGAGCAGGACTACGGTTCGCGGGACTACATGGCCCGGGACGTCGAGGGCAATGTCTGGAGTTTCGGCACGTACGCCCCGGAGATAGGGGCCTGATCCGCCCCTGCCTTCAGCCGCCGGTGTGCACCTGGAAGGCGGCTCTGCGGACGGCCTTGGCCAGCGCCGGGTCGGGGTGGGCGGCGGCCAGCGCGACCAGGACCTGCACGGTGCGCGGGTGGCCGACCGCGCGCACCTCGTCGAGCAGCACGGGGACGGTGGGCTGCAGTGCCGACTCGAGGTGGCGGACCAGCAGCGGCGCCTCACCGTGGTCGGCGACCGCGGCGGCCGTGTCCACCCAGAGCCAGGTCGCCTCTTCCCTGGTGAGCACCTCGTGGGCGTCCTCGGGGTCGACCCCGTCGTGCTCGGCCAGCCACAGCAGGGCGTACGGCCGCAGGGTCGGCTCGTCGACGACCGCGCGGACGTCCGGTTCGGCAGGGGCGCCGACGACGCGCAGCGCCTCGAAGGCGAGGCCGCGCAGCAGGGCGTCCTCGCCGCGGGCGGCGTCCACGAGTTCGGTGACGGCGCCGCCGACGGGGCGGGCGGCGAGCCAGGCGCGGTACTCGGCGCGGGCCGCGTTGGGCCGGAGCTGGGCGCAGCCGCGCAGCATCTCCTCGGCGGCGACCTCGATGTTCCCGGCGGGGCTCTGCGCGGCGACGCAGATCTGCTCCAGCTTGACCCAGACCGCCCAGCTGCCCAGCGGGGTGAGGGTGGCCTGGTCGTCGCCGTAGGTCAGCGCGCCGACGGAGGCGAGGGCGTGCAGGGACCAGTCGAGGAGCGGGGCGAGCTCGGCCTCGTCGGCGGGGGCCGGGTCCTCGGCCGGGGCGTGGTCCGCCGGGTCGGCGTCGGCGGAGCGCACGGCGGCGAGCGGCCCCGCGGTGCCGGTCTCCGGGTCGTAGGGGACCTCGCAGCGCTCGGTGCGCAGTTCGGTGACCCGCTGCCCCAGCAGGTCCAGGAGCTGCTCGACCGGGACGGGACCGGCGGACAGCTGGAGGAAGGAGAGCACCTGGGGCATGGCCGAGACGACCTCGGCGACGGCGGCGGCCTCGAACTCCGCGGGCTCCGGGTGCGCGAGCGACCAGGCGTCGAAGAGGGCGACCCAGCCGCGCAGCACGGCGCTGTCGTCGCGGTCCCAGGCGCGCAGGCGCCAGCCGGGGCGTGCGCTGTCGCCGTGCACCTCGACCAGACCGGCGAGGCGGGCGGTGTCCCAGTCGGCGCGGACCTGAGCGGCGGTCAGGCCCAGGTCCTCGGACGCGCGTTCGGCGGACGCGTCGGAGAGGGTGGCCTTGCCGTCGGCGGTGGCGCCGTCGCTGCCGGGCCCGAGGGCGGCGTCGGCCCAGTGGGCGACGCGGGCCGCGCCGGCGAGGCCGAACCGTGCCATTCTGGCCAGCTCGGCGGGGGCCGGGGTGCCCTCGGGCGGGCGGGGTGCGGGGCGGCGCGCGGGCCGCTGGTTCATCGCTCGGGGGGCGGCGGCCAGGGGTCGCGTTCGGACGAGTCGAAGCCTTGAGTCGCGCGGGATACGGGACGTCACGGGTGCAGTCTTCCGGTTGACGGTCCGAAAACCCAAACGGAATGTCACGGCGGGCGACGGGGCTGGCCAACGCACGGGGTGCGAGGGGAGGCGAGGAGACATGTTCAGGCCAGTGGTACGGCCTTAAACGGAACCTTCGGAACCGGCCGGAATCAGGGTTTCCGGCTTGGGACGGACAGGGGCCGGGGACGCCGAGGGGAAGGACCGGCGGGTGCGGGAAGAATCACATCGGGGGCGCCACCGGACGAAGGGGCGTTCATCAGGGAGCGCACGCGCCGGGGCGCATGGCATCGGGGGCACATGGCATCGGGGGCACATGGCATCAGCGGCGGGGCGGATCACATCAGCGGCGTGAGGAACCGGCGCAGTCGTTCCTCGTACTCCTCCGGGTCGGCGTTCCACATCGCGCCGTGCGGGGCGTCCGGGACGGTGTGCAGGGCCACCCGGTCGGGGCGCCGCTCAGCGAGCCGGCGGGAGTACACCCAGGGGGCCACCGTGTCGTCCGGGCCGTGCACGATCAGGGTGGGCACGGTGAGGTGTTCCGGGTCGACGGGGTCGCCGACGTGGTCGGCGTGCAGGCCGACACGGCCCTGGGCGGCGCGCACCGCGAGCGGCAGCAGGGGCTCGGGGGTGTGCCGGGCCTGGGCGAGGGCGCGCAGGGTGGCCTCCCAGCTGAGCACCGGGGAGTCCAGGACGAGGCCGGAGACGCGTTCGCGCAGTGCCGAGTGGGCGGCGGCGCGCAGCGCCATGGTGGCGCCGGTGGACCAGCCGTGCAGGACGACCCGGCGGGCGCCGTAGCGGACGGCGTAGCGGATCGCCGCGTCCAGGTCGCGCCACTCGCTCTCGCCGAGGTGGTTCAGGCCGTCCGGGGAGCGTGGGGCGCCGAGGTCGCCGCGGTAGGCGAGGGCGAGGACCGGCAGGCGCCGGGCGTGCAGGAACGCCATGACGTTCATGGGGTGCTCGCGGGTGGTGCCGAGGCCGTGCACCGCGATCACCCAGGTGTCCCGGTGGCCGGGCACGAACCAGGCGGGCAGCGGGCCGAGTTCGCCGGGCAGGTCGACGTCGGCGTACTCCAGGCCGAGGGCGGTGCCCGGGTTGCCGATGTGGATGTTGGCGGTGAGCCAGGCCCTGTCGCCGGTCTCGAAGGTGCCGTGGGTCACCCGCTCCAGCCGCCGTACGACGGTGTCGGCGGTGTCCGCGGCGGCCGCCAGGACGGCTCCGACGACCGCGTGCGAGCCGTCGCCGGCCAGGCCGTAGGTGCCGGGGCGCAGCGAGGCGAGGTCACGGGTGAGGGTGATGCGGCCGGCCGCGGTGCCGTGCACGGTGAGCCGGGGTTCGGTGGGCAGGGGCCGGCCGGGCGGTGCCTTCAGCGCGGCGTCACTCGCGTACCGCCCCGCGGCCACGCCGGCCGCACCGGCGGCTAGGACGGCACCGACGGCAGCGGCCGTGACTTTGACTGGGCGCACCTGTCCAGTGTCGGGTCGGACACCGACGGCGGCCAGTGGAGCGGAAGGGGCCGTCGCGGCGAAGAAGGACGGCGAAGGGCGGAGAAGGGCGGCGAAGGGTCGAGGGCGGTCCGGGCGGGCTCAGTGCCGTCGCTGCCCGTACCCCCGCAGCCGCTCGCCGACCTCCGTGATCTGTTCCGGGGACAGCAGGCTCGGGGTCAGGCCGGGCACCGAGGACGCCGTGAGCCACAGGCGGCACATCCACTCCAGCTGGGCGGTGCGGTCGTAGGCCTGGGTGAGGGTGGTGCCGTGGGTGATCGTGCCGTGGTTCTGGAGGAGGCAGCCGGAGCGGTCGGTCAGGGCGCGGAGCATGTTCTCGGCCAACTCGTCGGTGCCGTACGTCGCATACGGGGCAACCCGGACGGCGCCGCCGAGGGCCGCGGACATGTAGTGGATCGCCGGCAGCTCGGGGACGAGCGTCGAGACGGCGGTGGCGTGGACGGCGTGGGTGTGGACGACCGCTCCGGCGCCGGTGCTGCCGTAGATCGCGAGATGCATCGGCAGTTCGCTGGTCGGGACCAGGGTGCCGAGGACCTGGCGGCCGGCGAGGTCCACGCCCGTCACGTCGTCCGGGCCGAGGCTGTCGTACGGCACGCCCGACGGTGTGACCAGCACGGTGTCGCCGACGCGGACCGAGACGTTGCCGGAGGTGCCGACGACCAGCCCGTCGGACACCGTGCGGCGGGCCGTTGCGACGAGTTCGCGCCAGGCAATCGCCTCCTCCGCGCGTACATCCCGCCTTCGCGGCTCCGACACACGCTGTGCGCCGGCCCGTCCACCCCGTCCGTCACGCTCGTCCCGCTGCTGCTCAGCCATGGCCCGATCCTGTCAGGCGGCGCCCCAACCGCCCCGCACGGCAGGGCACTTTAGACCGGACGTCCCGAATCCAGTAGAGCGCAAATCATCCCAAAGCGTTCCATTTCCCGGCTTGGCCGAAGATCGCCGAGGATACGCCGATCTTCCAATAATCTCTGGACGATTTTCCGTACACGTTGCCATTCCGGGGGGAAACATGGCCCGTGACCGCATTCCGCCGTCCCGCCACCGCGTCCGCGTCCTGGCGGCGTCCATGGCGGCGCTCGCCCTCGCGGGGCCCGCGGCCGCGCTCGCCGGGACACCGGCGTCCGCGGCGAGCCTGCCGAAGGGACACGACGTCTCCTCGCACCAGAAGAGCGTCGACTGGCCGAGCGCCAAGGCGAAAGGCGCCAGGTTCGTCTACATCAAGGCGACCGAGTCCACCACCTACCGCAACCCGTACTTCGGCCAGCAGTACAACGGTTCACGCAAGGCGGGGATCGTGCGCGGCGCGTACCACTTCGCCCTGCCGGACAAGTCGTCGGGCGCCCAGCAGGCCGCGTACTTCGTGAGCCACGGCGGCACCTGGACGGCGGACGGCTGGACCCTGCCGCCCGCGCTCGACGTCGAGTACAACCCGTACGACAGGAAGCACAGGTGCTACGGGCTGAGCCACTCCAGGATGGTCAGGTGGATCAGGTCCTTCAGCGACGAGCTGCAGCGGGAGACCGGCCGGCGGCCGGTGATCTACACGACCACCAACTGGTGGAACCTCTGCACCGGCGGCAGCAGCGCCTTCGCCGACCACCCGCTGTGGATCGCCCGCCACGGCTCGGCGGACGCCGGGACACTGCCGGCCGGATGGTCGTCCTGGACCTTCTGGCAGTACGACAACAGCGGCAGCCTGCCGGGTGACCAGAATCTCTTCAACGGGTCGGCGGGCCGGCTGAAGTCGTTCGCCATGGGCCTCTAGCCAAGCGGGGACTGGGCCGCCGGACCGGCAACGGGACGGCGGCCCCGGTCCGCCCGGCTCCCGGGCACCCTCAACTCGGTTCCATACACCGCCAAGACTGCCTCAGTTCACCTTCCGTTCATCCAGGTTGCCTACGGTCCAACAGCCAATGACCTCGAAAGATTGCCTGGGTAAATGGAAAACTTCTCGCTGATCCTCGCGATTGTGGTGGTCACCGCACTCGCGTTTGATTTCACGAACGGTTTCCACGACACCGCCAACGCGATGGCCACGACCATCTCGACCGGCGCGCTCAAGCCCAAGATCGCAGTGACCATGTCCGCCGCGCTCAACCTGGTGGGCGCCTTCCTCTCGGTGGAGGTCGCCAACACGATCTCCAAGGGTCTCGTCGACGAGAACGGCATTCGTCCCGAGGTCATCTTCGCCGCGCTCGTCGGCGCCATCCTCTGGAACCTCGTGACCTGGCTGGTGGGCCTGCCCTCCAGTTCCTCGCACGCCCTCATGGGCGGTCTGGTCGGCGCCACCGTCGCGTCCGCCGGCTTCGGCGCGGTCCACGGCGACGTGCTCGTCACCAAGGTCCTGCTCCCGGCGGTCGCCGCCCCCCTGGTCGCGGGCCTCGCGGCGACGCTCGCCACCCGCCTGTCCTACGCGATCGGCAAGAACGCCGACGACAACGCCACCCGCAAGGGCTTCCGCGCCGGCCAGATCGCCTCCGCCGGACTGGTCTCGCTCGCGCACGGCACCAACGACGCGCAGAAGACGATGGGCATCATCACCCTCGCGCTGATCGCGGGCGGCTCCATCGCCCCCGGCTCCAACCCTCCCACCTGGGTCATCCTCTCCGCCGGCCTCGCGATCGCGCTCGGCACCTACATCGGCGGCTGGCGGATCATCCGCACCATGGGCAAGGGCCTGACCGACCTTCAGCCGCAGCAGGGCTTCGCCGCCCAGACCAGCGCGGCCACCGCGATCCTGGCCTCCTCGCACCTCGGCTTCTCCCTCTCCACCACGCACGTCGTCTCCGGTTCGGTGATGGGCGCGGGTCTCGGCCGCAAGGGCGGCACGGTCCGCTGGTCCACCGCGACCCGCATGATGGTCGCCTGGGTGCTCACGCTCCCGGCCGCCGCGCTGGTCGGCGCCCTCGCCGAGTCCGTGACGGACCTCGGCGACTGGGGCACGGCGGTCGTCGCCGTCTTCCTCGTGGCCGCCAGCGCCACGATCTGGAAGCTCTCCCGCCGCGAGGTCGTGGACAGCGTCAACGTCAACGACACCGGCGCCACGGAGCCGGCCGGCGTGGTGACCACGGCGATCGCCGCCGTGACCCCGCCCCCCGCGGGCACGGTCGCGGAGGACCTGACCGCCACGATCCCCTCCCCTTCCCCCGCCCCGGCCGCTCCCGCGACCGACCCGGCCGCCACCGTCTGACCCCCGAGGAAGAAGCGACATGAACATCGACTGGGCAGCCATCGGCTCCGTCTTCGGCGTCAGCCTCGTGGCCACGGTGGGCCTGGTGGCCCTCTTCACCCTCGGCATCAAGGGCCTCTCCGCCCGCGAACGCGCCACCGCCCAGGGCAACTCCGCGACCCTGGCCGTGACCGCCGCCTACCTCTGCTTCGCCGGCTGCACGGCCGCCGTGGCCTGGGGCATCCACCTGATCGTGGCGAAGGCCTGAGGTCCCACCACCCAAAAGCCCTACCGCCCGCGCCGCGGTTCCGTCGGTCAATGCCGACGGAACCGCGGCGCAGTGCAGTACCGGTACCCGCGGGGTCGTCGGCGGGCGTCAACCCGCCGCGATCGACCACACGAGTGGCAGCAGGGACGCATGACGCCCACTACGCCCGGAGTCACAGGATTCGTGTGGAAATTTTTCGCTGAATACGGACCGTGGCCGGAGATCCCACCACCTTCGCCGCATCACACGAACCACTTTCCTACCACTCCTCCGTGTACGAGTGCGGCACTTTCGGGGGTTTTATCCGCATTCGGGCTCGCATTGCGACCTCACCTGAAAAGACACATGTCATACTGACCAGCGCTGGCCGCGACGGTCGAACTAACCTACTCTAATGGGTAGTTACAGTTCGACGGTGGCGGCCCGACAAGTCAGCGACGACATGTGGCAGGGAGCACCATGGCCAGAGACATCGATCCGAGCCTGAATCGCCGCAGGCTGCGAATCGAGCTGCGCAAAGCCCGGGAGCAAGCCGGACTGACGCAGCGGGACGCCGTGAAACGTCTGGAATGGTCACTGTCCAAACTCATCCGGATCGAGGCGGGAACAGTCAGCCTCGGCGTCACCGACCTCCGGGCGCTGCTCCAGTTGTACGAGGTCGCGGAGCCGGACCTGGTGGCGGAACTGGAGGAGGCCGCCCGTGGCTCAAAAGGGCTGTCGTGGTGGGCTCAGTACAGCCAGGTGGTCTCCCCCGCATACGCGCTGTACCTGGGCTACGAGGGGGCGGCGGACACAATCCGCATGTACAACCCCGTCATCCTGCCCGGTCTGTTCCAGACCGCGGACTACGCCACAGCACTGCAGTCCGCCACCGCGCAGCAAGCAGATGTGGGGGCGCAGGTGGATCTGCGCATCACCCGTCAGGAGCGGTTCTTCGACGGCGACCACGGCCCCGAGGTGGACGTCGTACTGGACGAAGCGGCACTGCGACGGGAGGTCGGCGGTCCCGCGGTGATGCGACGGCAGCTGGACCACATCAAAACGCTGGCGGACCACCCCCGGACGACCGTCCGGGTGTTGCCGTTCTCCGCCGGCGCGCATTTCAGTGTCAGCACGGCTTTCATCCTGTTGGGATTCAAGGACGACGACGATCTGCTCTACCTGGAGGGTCCCGCGGGCGGTCTGTCCAGCCGCGACGACCTGGACCTCTCGGCCCGCTACCAGGAGTGCTTCGAAGAGATCAGCGCCATCGCGTACGAAGGTGACCGGATGATCGAGCTGCTCGACACGGTCAGGGAGAGTCTGGACAACGGCTGAATCCGGGCTACTACGGCCCGGCGTGAGACGGGGGAGGGCCGATGGCCGTCTTCGGAATACGGGCCTGGTGGGAGCGGTTGCGCGGGTCGACCGGGGCGGGTGCGTCCGGTGATCCGCCGGCCGCCGCCTCGGACAGCGGCGCGCACCATCTCGACGACACCGCCCTGAAGGCCTACGCCATGCAACGGCAGGAGTGGGCGGAGGCGCTCATCCAGGTGGAGAACGCCAGAGTGGCCGGAGAGATCCGGCTGCTGTCGGCCCGGCTCCTGCTCGGCACGGCGTGCGGCAGCGTCCTGCTGCTCAGCATCACAGTGGCCGCGCGGGTCGCACCCAGCGTCCCGCTCGGCTCCCTGACGCCCCTGGGCACGGCGGTCGTCGGCGCGGTCAGCGCGGCGATCCTCACGGCACTGGGTGCGGGGCTCGGCAGGACGCTGAGCAGGCGTTCCGCCGATGCCCCGGCCGCTCCCGTCAGCGGTGCCGCTGCCGCGTCTGACCGGCCGCCAGAAGGCGGTTCAGAACCTGGAGCCGGTCACTGACGGGGGTCAGCCCCCACCACAGACCGGCGCCCACGGCCACCAGGACCGTCACCACCAGCCACACCAGGCCGCGGGCCGCGCCATCCGGCACCAGCAGTGCCGCCAGCGCGCCCACGCCGACGGCGAGGATTCCCGTCACCGAGCAGTAGAGCGCCAGCGGAAGGGCCGTTGCCGGCCACGCCCCGCGGACACCGCGATCACCCAGCCGGGCAGCGGCAGATTCCTTGGCTCGGTCTCCCATGCGTGTACCTCCCGTCCCCCCGCGCGGTGACTCAGCCGCCGCGCGTCTGCGGGTCCACAAGCTCCGCCAGAAAACCACACCACGCCGCGTGACGAAAGACGAGCACAGCGTCTTGACGCCACTTCGAGTCGCGGACCCGCACGCGGTCACTCCCCGGGGCCACTTCCACGCACTCGTTCTGGCCGCTCGAATGGCTGCTTCTGCGCCACGCCCGCCCCGACAGCTCCCTGCCGACCACGCCCACCTCCTCCAGCTCCACTGGCAACCACACGGTCATGGACACCGTCATCCAGCCGACGGTCCGAGACCGCCGGTCGGCGCGTACACGCACGCCCGTTCCCCTCAAGTGTTCCCAGGTTCCTGGCCGGGAAAGAGCCCAGAAACCGCCTATTCGGCCGCCTGACGACACATCAGCGGTGTGGACCTCAGCACACCGCAGCTCCGCAGGTCAACGGCAAGTTGACTGCCGTTCGGACGCGTGGTGGACTGCCCGAGCCAAGTACGGCGGCAAGGGAGGAAGCCGGTGTGAATCCGGCGCGGTCCCGCCACTGTCACCGGGGTAGCAATCCCCGGGAGCCAGGAACTCCCACCGCCGGTCTCGTCGAACCAGGGCGCGGACACCCTGAGTGAGGACATATCGCCATGCGCGGCTGCCGACCGAGGTTCAGTAACCGGCCCGTCCCCGACCCAGCGGCCGGCTGAGCCGATGGGTGCCGATCGCGTCTTCGCGTACGGCGCCGCCGCCGGCCTTCTCGGTGACCTGCTGCTCGGCGACCCGCGCCGGGGGCATCCGGTCGCCGTGTTCGGGCGGGCGGCCGGGGCCGTGGAGCGGGTGCTGTGGCGGGACCACCGCGGGTGGGGCGCGCTGCACACCGCCGTGTGCGCCGGCGGCGCCGTGGCGCTGGGCGCCGTGGCCCAGCGGGTCGTACGACCGTCCACCGCCGCGTCCGTCGCGCTGACCGCGGCCGCCACCTGGGCCGTCGTCGGGGGCACTTCGCTCGCCCGCGAGGCCCGCGTCATCGGGCGTGCCCTGGAGGCGGGGGACGTCGAGGCGGCCCGTGCCCGGCTGCCGCATCTGTGCGGACGGGATCCGCAGGCCCTGGACGCCGACGGGATCGCGCGGGCGGTCGTGGAGTCCGTCGCCGAGAACACGAGCGACGCGGTCGTCGGGGCGCTGGTGTGGGGGGCGGTGGGGGGCGTGCCCGGGCTGGTGGGGTTCCGGGCCGTCAACACCCTGGACGCCATGGTCGGGCACAGGTCGGCCCGGTACCGGAGGTACGGATGGGCTTCGGCGCGGCTGGACGACGTGGCGGGCTGGCCGGGGGCGCGGCTCACCGCCGTGCTGGCCGCCGTGGCCGGAAGTGACACCACCGGAGCGGTACGGGCCTGGCGGGCCGATGCGGTGAAGCATCCGAGTCCCAACGCCGGGCCCGTGGAGGCTTCGTTCGCCGGGGCGTTGGGGGTGCGGCTCGGGGGGACGTTGTCGTATGGCGGGCGGGTCGAGCACCGGCCGGTGCTGAACGGGGAGGGGCGGAGCGTGGAGACCGGGGACATCGAGCGGGCCGTGCGGCTCTCACGACGGGTGGGGTGGCTGGCGTTGGGGGTGAGTGCGGCGACTGCCTTGCTGCGGGGGCGGATCGACCGGCCACAGCGGTCGCGGGTCGACCAGGCACAGCGGTCGCGGGTCGACCATGCTCAGCGGTCGCGGTCGGCCGTGCAGCGGCCCGGGGGTTCCTCATGAACAACGGAGGCCTCCTCGTCGCCGGTACCACCTCCGACGCCGGGAAGAGCGTCGTCACCGCCGGTATCTGCCGGTGGCTGGTGCGGCAGGGGGTGAAGGTCGCGCCGTTCAAGGCGCAGAACATGTCCCTCAACTCCTTTGTCACGCGCGAAGGTGCCGAGATCGGGCGGGCGCAGGCCATGCAGGCGCAGGCCTGCCGGGTGGAGCCGACCGCGCTCATGAACCCCGTGCTGCTCAAGCCCGGTGGCGAACAGAGCAGTCAGGTCGTGCTGCTCGGCAAGCCGGTCGGTGAGCTCAGCGCACGCGGGTACCACGGTGGACGGCAGCAGCGGCTGCTCGGGACCGTGCTCGACTGTCTCGCCGAGTTGCGGGGCACGTATGACGCGGTGATCTGTGAGGGGGCGGGCAGTCCGGCGGAGATCAACCTGCGCCGGACCGACATCGTGAACATGGGGATCGCCCGGAACGCCGGGCTGCCCGTGCTCGTGGTCGGGGACATCGACCGCGGGGGCGTGTTCGCCTCCTTCTTCGGGACCGTGGCGCTGTTGTCGCCGGAGGACCAGGCCCTCGTCGCCGGGTTCCTCGTCAACAAGTTCCGGGGGGACGTGTCCCTGCTGGAGCCGGGCCTGGACATGCTGCACGGGCTCACCGGGCGGCACACCTACGGCGTCCTCCCCTTCCGGCACGGGCTCGGGATCGACGAGGAGGACGGACTGCGGGTGTCCCTGCGCGGGACCGTCCGGGAGTCGAACACGGCCCCGCCCGTCGGGGCGGACGTGCTCCGGGTCGCCGTCTGTGCGATCCCGCTGATGTCCAACTTCACGGACGTGGACGCGCTGGCCGCCGAACCCGGCGTCGTGGTGCGGTTCGTGGACCGGCCGGAGGAGCTGGCCGACGCCGACCTGGTCGTGATCCCGGGGACCCGGGGGACGGTCCGGGCCCTGGAGTGGCTGCACGAGCGGGGGCTCGCGGACGCGCTGCGGCGCCGGGCCGCCGAACAGCGGCCCGTGCTCGGCATCTGCGGTGGCTTCCAGATCCTCGGCGAGCACATCGAGGACGAGGTCGAGAGCCGCAAGGGGGCCGTCGACGGGCTCGGGGTACTGCCCGTGCGCGTCCGGTTCGCCCGGGAGAAGACCCTCACCCGGCCCGTCGGGGAGGCCCTCGGCGAGCGGGTCGAGGGGTACGAGATCCATCACGGGGTCGGTGAGGTGACCGGCGGGGAGCCCTTCTTCGACGGCTGCCGGGTCGGGCAGACCTGGGGCACGCACTGGCACGGCTCCCTGGAGTCGGACGGTTTCCGGCGGGCCTTCCTGCGCGAGGTGGCGGCCGCCGCGGGCCGCCGGTTCGTGCCGGCCCCCGACACCTCGTTCGCCGCGCTGCGCGAGGAGCAGCTCGACCGGCTCGGCGACCTGATCGAACAGCACGCGGACACGGACGCGCTCTGGCGGCTCATCGAGTCGGGCGCGCCGCAAGGACTGCCTTTCATTCCACCGGGAGCGCCCGCATGAGCACTGTGTTGTTGTTGTCGACCGCCGACACCGATCTGCTGGCGGCCCGGGCCGCCTCCGGTGCCGACTACCGGATCGGCAATCCGACGCGCGTCGACGTCACCGAGGAGCTGCCCGCGCTCCTCGCGGGCGCGGACATCGCCGTCGTACGGCTGCTCGGCGGCAGGCGGGCCTGGGAGGACGGGCTCGCCGCGCTGAAGGCCGCCGGCATCCCGACCGTGCTGCTCGGCGGCGAGACGGTGCCGGACGCCGAGCTGATGGCCGAGTCGTCGGTGCCGGCGGGCGTGGTCGCCGAGGCCCTCAGGTACCTCGTCGAGGGCGGCCCCGGCAACCTCACCGAGCTGGCCCGGTTCCTCTCCGACACCGTGCTGCTGACCGGTGAGGGGTTCGTCGAGCCGCAGAAGATGCCCGAGTACGGCGTCCACGGCTCCCGTACCCGGGAGAGCGGCCGGCCGACCGTCGGGGTGCTCTTCTACCGGGCCCATGAACTGAGCGGCAACACGGGCTTCGTGGACACCCTGTGCGACGCGGTCGAGGCGCGCGGCGCCAACGCCCTTCCGGTGTACTGCGGTTCGCTGCGCGGCGCGGACCCCGGGCTGTACGAGCTCCTCGCCGGGGCCGACACGCTGGTCACGACCGTCCTGGCGGCCGGCGGCACGCACGCCTCGCAGGCCTCGGCCGGCGGCGACGAGGAGGCCTGGGACATCGGGGCGCTCGCCGACCTCGACGTACCGGTGCTGCAGGGCCTCTGCCTGACCTCCTCCCGGCAGGCCTGGGACGACTCCGACGCCGCCCTCTCCCCCATGGACGCGGCGATGCAGGTCGCGATCCCGGAGTTCGACGGACGGCTGATCACGGTCCCGTTCTCCTTCAAGGAACAGGGACCCGACGACGTCCCGGTGTACGTCGCCGACCCCGAGCGGGCCGGACGCGTCGCCGGGATCGCCGTACGGCACGCGCGGCTGCGGCACAAGCCGAACGCGGAGAAGAAGGTCGCGCTGGTCTTCACCGCATACCCGACCAAGCACTCCCGGGTCGGCAACGCGGTGGGGCTCGACACCCCCGCGTCGGCGGTGGGCGTGCTGGACGCGCTGCGGGACGCCGGGTACGTGGTCGAAGGACACCCGGACAACGGCGACGAGTTGATCCACCGGCTCATCAACGCCGGTGGCCACGACGTCGAATGGCTCACCGAGGAGCAGCTGGCCGCCGCGCCCGCGCGGGTGCCGCTCGCCGACTACCGGGCCTGGTTCGAGAAGCTCGCCCCGGAGCTCCGGGACGCGATGACCGAGGCGTGGGGCGAGCCGCCGGGCTCGCTGTACGTCGACGGCGACGACATCGTGCTGGCCTCCCTCCGGTTCGGGAACGTCGTGGTGATGATCCAGCCGCCGCGTGGTTTCGGCGAGAACCCGATCGCCATCTACCACGACCCGGACATGCCGCCGTCGCACCACTACATGGCCGCCTACCGGTGGCTGGAGAACAGTTTCGGCGCCGACGCGATCGTGCACATGGGCAAGCACGGCACGATGGAGTGGCTGCCCGGCAAGGGGCTCGGGCTGAGCGCCGGCTGTGCGCCGGACGCGGTCCTCGGCGAACTGCCGCTGATCTACCCGTTCATCGTCAACGACCCCGGTGAGGGCACCCAGGCCAAGCGGCGCGGGCACGCCACCGTGGTCGACCACCTGGTGCCGCCGATGGCCCGTGCCGACACCTACGGCGATCTGGCCAAGCTGGAGCAGCTGCTCGACGAGTACGCGCTGGTGTCGGACCTGGACCCGACGAAGGCGCCGGCCGTCCGCGCCCAGATCTGGACGCTGGTGAAGGCGGCCGAGCTCCACCACGACCTGCATGTGGACGAGCAGCCGGAGGACGACGACTTCGACTCGTTCGTCATGCACATCGACGGCTACCTGTGCGAGATCAAGGACGTGCAGATCCGCGACGGCCTGCACATTCTCGGCGGCGGGCCGGTCGGCGAGCCGCGGGTGAACCTGGTGCTGGCCGTGCTGCGCGCGTCCCAGGTCTGGGGCGGGCAGGCCAACGCGCTGCCGGGGCTCAGGGCCTGCCTCGCGGCCCATTTCGGGCTGGTGGAGAAGGAGTTGCTGGCCGAGCCGGGCACGCCGGTGAAGGTGCCGGTCGAGCTGACGGATCTCGTGGAGGGCCCGGCGCGTACCGCGGCCGACGCGATCGACCTGCTGGAGCAGCTGTGCCGCCGGGTCGCGGAGGGCATGGAGCAGCGGGACTGGGCCGCCGCCGAGAGCCGCACGCTGGTGCGCGAGGTCCTCGGCACCGAACTCCCGGACGCCGTAGCGGTGGTGGAGTTCGCGTGCGACGAGGTCGTACCGCGCCTCGCCCGGACCACGGACGAGATCGGGCACATCCTCAAGGCCCTGGACGGCGGTTACGTTCCGGCGGGTCCGTCCGGGTCGCCGACGCGCGGCCTGGTCAACGTCCTGCCGACCGGCCGGAACTTCTACTCGGTCGACCCCAAGGCCATTCCCTCCCGCCTTAGTTGGGAGGTCGGCCAGTCGCTGGCGGACTCGCTCGTGCAGCGGTATCTGAGCGACACCGGCGAGTACCCGAAGTCCGTCGGCCTGACGGTGTGGGGCACCTCCGCGATGCGCACCCAGGGCGACGACATCGCCGAGATCCTGGCGCTGCTTGGCTGCCGCCCGGTCTGGGACGAGGCGTCCCGGCGGGTGACCGGCTTCGAGGTGATCCCGCTCGGCGAGCTGGGCCGGCCGCGCATCGACGTCACGGTCCGGATCTCCGGCTTCTTCCGGGACGCGTTCCCGCACGTGGTCGGGCTGATCGACGATGCGGTGCGCACGGTCGCAGAGCTGGACGAGCCGGCGGAGTCCAACTACGTGCGGGCCCACGCCGACGAGGACACCGCCGGGCACGGTGACCGGCGGCGCGCGACGGCCCGGATCTTCGGGTCCAAGCCGGGGGCCTACGGCGCCGGGCTGCTGCCGCTGATCGACGCCCGCAACTGGCGCTCCGACGCCGACCTGGCCGAGGTGTACGCGGTGTGGGGCGGTTACGCCTACGGGCGCGGGCTCGACGGGCGGGCGGCGCGCGGGGACATGGAGACGGCGTTCCGGCGGATCGCCGTCGCCGCGAAGAACGTGGACACCCGCGAGCACGACCTCGTGGACGCCGACGACTACTTCCAGTACCACGGCGGCATGGTCGCCATGGTGCGCCACCTGACCGGCACCAACCCCGAGGCGTACGTGGGTGATTCGGCCACCCCCGACCAGGTGAGGACCCGGACCCTCGGCGAGGAGACGCACCGCGTCTTCCGGGCCCGGGTGGTGAACCCCCGCTGGATGGCGGCCATGCGCCGGCACGGCTACAAGGGCGCCTTCGAGATGGCGGCGACCGTCGACTACCTCTTCGGCTACGACGCCACCGCCGGAGTCGTGGACGACTGGATGTACGAGAAGCTCAGCGCGGAGTACGTCTTCGACGCGGAGAACCGGGACTTCATGAAGAAGTCCAACCCGTGGGCGCTGCGCGGGATCACCGAACGGCTCCTGGAGGCCGCCGACCGGGGCCTGTGGGCCGAGCCGGACGCGGACACCCTGGAGCGGCTGCGCGCCACCTACCTGGAGCTCGAAGGCGACCTGGAAGGCAACTCGGAGGGCGACGACCAGTGAGTACCCCGTTCCCGTTCACGGCCGTCGTCGGCCAGGACGACCTGCGGCTCGCGCTGCTGCTGAACGCCGTCTCGCCGGCGGTCGGCGGGGTGCTGGTGCGCGGCGAGAAGGGCACCGCCAAGTCCACGGCGGTACGCGCCCTTTCGGCGCTGCTGCCGGCCGTGGACGTCGTCGCCGGCTGCCGTTTCTCCTGCGACCCGGCCGCCCCGGACCCGGCCTGCCCGGACGGCCCGCACAACCCGCCCGGCGCCTTCGAGTCCCGCCCGTCCCGGATGGTCGAACTGCCGGTCGGTGCCTCCGAGGACCGGCTCGTGGGCGCGCTGGACATCGAACGTGCCCTGGCGGAGGGCGTGAAGGCCTTCGAGCCGGGCCTGCTGGCCGACGCTCACCGGGGCATCCTGTACGTCGACGAGGTCAACCTCCTCCACGACCACCTGGTCGACCTGCTGCTGGACGCGGCCGCGATGGGCGCGTCGTACGTGGAGCGCGAGGGTGTCTCGGTGCGGCACGCCGCGAAGTTCCTGCTCGTCGGCACCATGAACCCCGAAGAGGGCGAACTGCGACCGCAGTTGCTCGACCGGTTCGGCCTGACGGTGGAGGTGGCCGCCTCCCGCGAACCCGACCAGCGGGTGGAGGTCGTCCGGCGGCGGCTCGCCTACGACGACGACCCGGCCGGTTTCGCGGCGCGTTGGGCCGACGAGGAGGCCGCAGTCCGGCAACGGATCGTGGCGGCACGGGAGTTGCTGCCGTCGGTGCGGCTGGGCGACGGGGCGCTGCGGCAGATCGCGGCGACCTGCGCGGCGTTCGAGGTCGACGGGATGCGCGCCGACATCGTGATGGCGCGGACGGCGACGGCGCTGGCCGCGTGGGCGGGGCGGACCGAGGTGCTGGCGGAGGACGTGCGCCAGGCGGCGCTGCTCGCGCTGCCGCACCGCAGGCGCCGCAATCCCTTCGACGCGCCGGGACTCGACGAGGACAAGCTGGACCAGACCCTGGAGGAGTTCTCCGGGGACGATGATCCCGATCCTGACGGTCCCGGTGGGGGCGGCGGGCAGCCGGCACCCGACGACGGCGGCCCGGAAGGCGGGGACGCGGGTGCCCGGCCCGAGGCGGGGGACGACGGTGAACCGCAGACCTCCGGCGGTGCTTCGGGCGAGCAGGCTCCGGCGCGGGCGTCCGAGCCCTTTCGCACCAAGGCGCTGAGCGTGCCGGGCATCGGGGAGGGTGCCGCCGGGCGGCGGTCCCGGGCGCGGACCGAGCACGGCCGTACGACGGGTGCGCGCCGGCCGCGGGGTGCCCTGACCAAGCTGCACCTGGCCGCGACCGTGCAGGCCGCCGCCCCGCATCAGCGGGCGCGCGGGCGGTCCGGGCCGGGGCTCGTGGTCCGGCGGGACGATCTGCGGCAGGCGACCCGGGAGGGGCGCGAGGGAAACCTCGTGATGTTCGTGGTCGACGCGTCCGGGTCGATGGCGGCCCGGCAGCGGATGAGTGCCGTGAAGGGGGCCGTGCTGTCGCTGCTGCTCGACGCGTACCAGCGGCGGGACAAGGTGGGGCTGGTGACCTTCCGGGGGTCGACGGCCGATCTGGCGCTGCCGCCGACCTCGTCGGTGGACGCGGCGGCGGCTCGGCTGGAGTCGCTGCCGACCGGTGGGCGTACGCCGCTCGCGGCCGGACTGCTCAAGGCCCATGACGTGCTGCGGGTGGAGCGGTTGCGGGATCCGGCGCGGCGGGCGCTGGTCGTGGTCGTGACGGACGGGCGGGCCACCGGCGGCCCCGAGCCCGTCGCGCTCGCCGGGCGGGCGGCCCGGCTGTTCGCGGCCGAGGGGGTCGCCTCCGTGGTCGTGGACTGCGAGTCGGGGCCGGTGCGGCTGGGGCTCGCCGGACAGCTGGCGGGTGAGCTGTGCGGTACGGCGGTGACGCTCGACGAACTGCGCGCGGACTCGATCGCCGGGCTGGTGAGGGACGTTCAGAACGTTCAGGGTCGTTCGAGGAGGGCCGCGTAATGCCGCAGGGACAGCCGAGTGTCGTGCCCGACGACGGTCTGACGACCCGGCAGCGGCGCAACCGGCCGCTCGTCGTGGTGCACACGGGCATCGGGAAGGGCAAGTCCACCGCCGCGTTCGGGCTCGCACTGCGGGCCTGGAACCAGGGGTGGCCCATCGGGGTGTTCCAGTTCGTCAAGTCGGCGAAGTGGAAGGTCGGCGAGGAGAACGCGCTGCGGGTGCTGGGCGCCTCCGGCGAGGGCGGCTCCGTCGACTGGCACAAGATGGGCGAGGGCTGGTCCTGGGTCCAGCGTGACGCACAGATGGACAACGAGGAGAAGGCCAGGGAGGGCTGGGAGCAGGTCAAACGGGACCTCGCCGCCGAGACGTACCGGCTGTACGTGCTGGACGAGTTCGCGTACCCGATGCACTGGGGGTGGGTCGACACGGACGAGGTCGTCGACGTGCTGCGGAACCGGCCCGGGACCCAGCATGTCGTGATCACCGGGCGGAACGCGCCCGAGAAGCTCGTCGAGTTCGCCGACCTCGTCACCGACATGTCCAAGGTCAAGCACCCGATGGACGCGGGGCAGAAGGGGCAGAGGGGCATCGAGTGGTGATGTCCTCGTCCGTGCCCCGGCTGGTCGTCGCCGCGCCGTCGTCCGGCAGCGGCAAGACCACCGTCGCCACGGGGCTGATGGCCGCGTTCGCCGCGCGGGGGCTCGCCGTGTCCCCGCACAAGGTCGGGCCGGACTACATCGACCCCGGGTACCACGCGCTCGCTACCGGGCGGGTGGGGCGGAACCTCGACGCGTACCTGTGCGGGCCGGAACTGGTCGGTCCGCTGTTCGCGCACGGTGCACGGGGCTGCGACCTGGCCGTCGTCGAGGGCGTGATGGGGCTGTACGACGGGGCCGCGGGGGAGGGGGAGCTGGCGTCAACCGCTCATGTCGCGAAGCTGTTGCGGGCGCCGGTGGTGCTGGTCGTGGACGCGTCGTCGCAGTCGCGGTCGGTGGCGGCGCTGGTGCACGGGTTCGCGTCGTGGGATCCGGAGGTGCGGGTCGGGGGCGTGATCCTCAACAAGGTGGGGTCGGACCGGCACGAGGAGTTGCTGCGGGAGGCGCTGGAGGCTGCCGGGGTGCCGGTGTTCGGGGTGCTGCGGCGGGTGGCTCAGGTGGATACGCCGTCGCGGCATCTGGGGTTGGTGCCGGTGGCGGAGCGGCGGGGGGAGGCGGTTGCCGCGGTGGCGGCGATGGCCGCGCAGGTTTCCTCCGGGTGTGATCTGGAGGCGCTGATGGGGCTGGCGCGGGGGGCCGGGGCGGTGCCGGGGGCGGCGGCGTGGGATGCGGCTGAGGCGCTGGCTTCCTCGCCCCCGCCGCCCCTACCCGTCCCATCACCAGGGGCTGCCGCCCCCGGACCCCCGCATCGGCCCGAAGGGCCTCGTCCTCAAACGCCGGACGGGCTGGAGGGGGTGCGGGCCGGGCTGGAGGAGGTGCAGGCCGGAGTGGAGGGGGTGTCGGTCGGGCTGGAGAGGGTGCGTGTCGCTGTTGCCGGTGGGGCCGCGTTCACCTTCTCCTACGCCGAGCATGCCGAGTTGCTTGCCGCTGCCGGGGCCGAAGTTGTCGTGTTCGATCCGCTTCGGGATGAGCAACTGCCTGACGGGACGCGCGGGTTGGTCATCGGGGGTGGGTTTCCCGAGGTGTACGGGGGTGAGTTGGCGGCCAACGAGGCGCTGCGGAAGGACGTCGCCGCCCTCGCGGAGCGCGGTGCTCCCGTCGCCGCCGAGTGTGCCGGGCTGCTGTATCTGGGCCGGGAGCTGGACGGGCTGCCCATGTGCGGGGTGCTCGACCTGACCGCGCGGATGTCGGAGCGGCTCACCTTGGGGTACCGGGATGCCGTTGCCGTGAGTGACAGTGTGCTGGCCGTCGCCGGGACGCGGATGCGCGGGCACGAGTTCCACCGGACCGTGGTGGAGCCGGCGGCGGGGACGGCTGCCGCGTGGGGTGTGCGTACGCCCCGGCCGCGTGTCGAAGGTTTTGTACAGCGGGGTGTGCACGCCAGTTATCTGCACACGCACTGGGCGTCCGAGCCCGGTGTGGCCCGAAGGTTCGTGGAGAGGTGCCGGACGTCATGAGCAGCAGCAGGTTGATCGGAGTCGGTGTGGGGCCCGGTGACCCGGAGCTGGTGACCGTGAAGGGGGTCAATGCTCTGCGCGCGGCCGATGTCGTCGTGGTGCCTGTCATGGACAGCGGGGAGCGGGGGCGGGCCGAGGCCACCGTGCTGCACTACGTCGGCGCGGAGAAGGTCGTACGGGTCGTCTTCGCGCTGAACGAGCGCAGTGACCGGGGGCGGCGGGAGGCCGCCTGGGACGCGGCGGGGGCCAGAGTGGCCGAGTTGCTCCGGGAGCACGGGGCCGTCGCCTTTGCCACCATCGGGGATCCGAATATCTATTCGACGTTCACGTATCTCGCGCAGACCATCGCCGGGCTGGTGCCGGACGTGGTGGTGGAGACCGTGCCCGGGATCACCGCCATGCAGGACCTGGCCGCCCGCTCCGGGGCCGTGCTCACCGAGGGGACCGAGCCGCTGACGCTGGTCCCGGTGACGGCGGGCGCCGAGGTGCTCAAGGACGCGCTGGGCGGGCCGGGGACGGTCGTGGCGTACAAGTTCGGGCGGCAGGCCGGGGAAGTCCTGGCAGCACTGCGGGAGACCGGGCGGATCGAGGATGCCGTGTGGGGGTCGGCGCTGGGGCTGGCGGAGGAGTCCGTCCGGCCCGCCGCCGAGCTGGACGGCTCCCCGCTGCCGTACCTCTCCACGCTCATCGCGCCCCCGCGCCGGGACGGCGGCAGAGGCGGGAAGCTGTGAGCGGGCCCGCGTCAGCTGGAGATGCCCACCACCAGCCAGATGAAGGCCGCGCCGGCGACCGTGCACAGCAGCGTCGAGCGGGCCGGGTGCTCGTGGTGCGCCTCGGGCAGGATCTCGGCGGCGGCCAGGTAGAGCAGGACGCCGCCGAAGAGGCCGAGATAGCCGCCGAGCAGGGCTTCCGGGATGGTGAAGAAGACCGTGGAGAGCGCGCCGAGGACCGGTGCGCAGGCGTCGGCGACGAGCATCGCTATCGCCCGGCGGCGCGCGTTGCCGTACAGGCTCGTGATCGTGAACGTGTTGAAGCCGTCCGCGAAGTCGTGGGCGATGACCGCGACGGCCACCGCCGCGCCCATGCCGCCGCCCACCTGGAAGGCCGCGCCGATCGCCACGCCGTCCATCGCGCTGTGGCCGACCATCGCGCCGGCCGCCGTCAGGCCCACCTCGGGTGCCCGGTGACCGTGCTCGTCGGCGCCGTGCGCGGCCTGGCGGAGGGCCAGGGTGCGTTCCACCAGATGGGCCAGCAGGAATCCGGCCACGAAGAGGATCAGGGCGGCCGGTACGCCGAAGACCTCGCGGCCGGCTGCGCGCAGCGCCTCCGGCAGCAGGTCGAGACCGACCACCCCGAGCATCAGACCGCCGGCCAGGCCCAGGACCAGGTGGCGACGGTCGGTCACACGCTGTGCCGTCCAGCCGCCGGCCAGCGTCATCAGGAACGCGCCGAGCGCGACGAAGACCGCCATGTGCCCTTGCTATCCGATCGAACCGCCTCAGCGCACATCCAGCAGCGCCCGTAACACCCTTTGTCCAGAGAGGACCGAATTTCCATGGCCGATGCCGCAGCCGCAGCCGGCGCTCCCGCCGGCAAGGTGACCTTCGTCGGTGCCGGCCCCGGCGCCGCCGATCTGCTGACGTTCCGGGCCGCGCGGGCGATCGCCGAGGCCGACGTCGTGATCTGGGCCGCGAGCCTGGTGCAGGCGGAGGTCCTCCAGCACGCCCGCGAGGACGCGGAGGTCCTTGACTCCGCGACGATGTCCCTCGAGGACGTCGTCGCCGTGTACGAGCGGGCGCGGGCGGAGGGGCTGCGGGTCGCCCGGATCCACTCCGGGGACCCGGCGCTCTGGGGCGGTACGCAGGAGCAGGTCGACCGGTGTACCGGGATCGGCATCGAGGTCGAGATCGTGCCGGGCGTGTCCTCCTTCTCCGCCGTGGCCGCGCTCGCGCAGCGCGAGCTGACCATTCCCGAGGTCGCGCAGTCCGTCGTCCTCACCCGGCTCGGCGGCGGCAAGACGCCGATGCCGCCCGGGGAGGAGGTGCGGGAGTTCGCCCGGCACGGGACCACCATGGCGATCTTCCTCTCCGCCGCGCGCAGCGGGCAGCTGGTGCGCGAGCTGCTGGAGGGCGGCTACCCGACCTCCACCCCGGTCGTCGTCGCCTATCAGGCGACCTGGCCGGAGGAGCTGGTCGTGCGGTGCACGATCGAGACCCTGGAGGAGACGGTCAAGGAGCACAGGCTCTGGAAGCACACCCTCTTCCTGGTCGGCCCGGCCCTGGCCGCCCACGGCACCCGCTCGCACCTCTACCACCCCGGCCACTTCCACGGCTTCCGCAAGGCCGACCCCGAGGCCCGGCGGGCGCTGCGCGAGCGGGGGGCCGGTACATGATCACGGTGGTCGGCACGGGGACGGGCGCGCCGCTGCCGCCCGGCGTCCTGGCCGGCGCCCGGCTGGTCGTCGGCGGGCGCCGGCACCTGGACGCCGTGCGGCTGCCCGAGGGGGTCGAGCGGATCGTCCTCGGGCCGCTGGCGCCCGCCCTCGACACCATCGAGGAGCACGTCGGCAAGGACCTGCCCGTGACCGTGCTGGCCTCGGGGGATCCCGGGTTCTTCGGCATCGTGCGAGTACTGGCGGAGCGGTTCGGCGCGGACCGGCTGGACGTGCGGGCCGGGGTGTCGTCCGTCGCCGCCGCCTTCGCGCGGGTCGGGCTGCCCTGGGACGACGCGGTGGTCGTCAGCGCGCACGGGCGGGAGCCGCGGACGGCGGTCAACGTGTGCCGGGCGCATCCGAAGGTGGCGGTGCTGACCGGGCCGGGGGCAGGTCCGGCGGAGCTGGGGTCGGCGGTGCCCGCGGACCGGCTGCTCGTCGTGGCGAGCGCGCTCGGTGATCCGGAGCGGGAGCGGGTGGAGCGGGTCACCCCGGCCGAGGCCGCCGCGCGCGACTGGGGTACGGACGTGAGTGTCGTCCTCTGCCTGGACGAGTCGCGGGCGCTCGGTGCCGTGCGGACGGTGGCGGGCGGCCGGGCGGAGCCCCCCGGATGGGCCCTCGGCGAGGACGAGTTCGCGCACCGGGACTCCATGATCACCAAGTTCGAGGTGCGGGCGCTGGCCCTGGCCCGGCTCGGGCCCCGGCTGGGCGACCTGGTCTGGGACGTCGGCGCGGGGTCCGGGTCGGTGGCCGTGGAGTGCGCGCGCCTGGGCGCCGCCGCCGTCGCCGTGGAGAAGGCGGCGGACGGGGTGGAGCGGATCGCCGCCAACGCGCGGGCGCACGGGGTGTATGTGGATGTGGTGTGTGACATAGCACCTGGCGCCCTGGCCGGACTCCCCGATCCCGACGCCGTGTTCATCGGCGGGGGCGGGGCCGAGCTCCCCGCCGTCGTCACCGCCTGCGCGGCCCGCGCCCGGCGGACGGTGGTGGTCGCGATGGCCGCCCTGGACCGGGTGCCGGCGGCGCGGGCGGCGCTCACCGGTGCCGGGTTCTCCTGCGACGGGGTGCTGCTGCAGTCCTCCCGTCTCGCGCCGCTGCCGGGCGAGGTGACCCGGCTGGCGGCGACCAATCCCGTGTTTCTGCTGTGGGGGTCCAGGATCCCCGTTTCCGACCACGGACCCGAAGAAGGATCCGAAGAAGGAGTTGCTCTGTGATCGGCCTGATTTCCGCCACCGCGGCGGGGGCGGCGGCGCGCGACCGGCTGGCCGCGGCGTGGCCGGACCGCACGCGCGTGTACGACGGCCCCGTCAAGGACGCCGTACGGTCCGCGTTCGCGGAGTGCGAGCAGCTGGTGTGTTTCCTGGCCACGGGTGCGGTGGTACGGCTGATCGCCCCGCTGCTGGGCGAGAAGGCGACCGACCCGGGTGTGGTGTGCGTCGACGAGGGCGGGCGGTTCGCCGTGTCGCTGGTCGGCGGGCACGGCGGCGGTGCGAACGAACTCGCCGGGGAAGTCGGTGAGTTGCTGGCCGCGCAGCCGGTGGTGACCACCGCCACCGACTCGGTCGGGCTGCTCGGGCTCGACGCCCTCGGCCTCCCGGTCGAGGGCTCGGTGGCGGCCGTGTCGCGGGCCCTGCTGGACGGCGAACCGGTGGCCCTGCGCGCCGAGTTGGGATGGCCACTGCCCCCGCTGCCGCTGGCGGAGGAGGGCGCCCACTCCGTCCGGCTGACCGACCGCGCGGTCGAACCCGCCGAGAACGAGGTGCTGTTGCGACCGCCGTCCCTGGTCGTCGGCGTCGGTGCTTCCAGGGGCGCCCCCGTCGAGGAGGTGCTCACGCTCGTCGACACCGTCCTGCGGGAGGCGGGGCTGTCGCCTCGCAGCATCGCCGAACTCGCCACCGTCGACGCCAAGGCCGAGGAGCCCGGGATCGTCGCGGCGGCCGCGCGGCTCGGGGTCCCGCTGGTGACGTACTCCGCCGAGGAGCTGGCCGGGGTCCGGGTCCCCAACCCCTCGGACGCTCCCCTCGCCGCCGTCGGCACCCCGTCCGTCGCCGAGGCCGCCGCACTGGTGCGGGGCGGCGAACTCCTCGTCCCCAAGCGGAAGTCGGAGCGGGCGGACGGCCGGCCCGCGATGGCTACCTGTGCCGTCGTACGGCGTCCCGCGCGCGGGCGGCTCGCGGTCGTCGGGCTCGGCCCGGGCGCCCGGGACCTGCTCACCCCGCGTGCCCTGGCCGAACTCCGCCGCGCGTCCGTGCTCGTCGGCCTCGACCAGTACGTCGACCAGATCCGTGACCTGCTGCGGCCCGGCACCCGGATCCTGGAGTCGGGGCTCGGCGCCGAGGAGGAGCGGGCGCGTACCGCGGTCGCCGAGGCGCGTGCCGGGCATGCCGTCGCGCTGATCGGCAGCGGGGACGCCGGCGTGTACGCGATGGCCTCCCCCGCGCTCGCCGAGGCCTCCGACGACATCGACGTGATCGGCGTGCCGGGGGTCACCGCGGCGCTCGCGGCCGGGGCGATCCTGGGCGCGCCGCTGGGCCACGACCATGTCTCGATCAGCCTGTCCGACCTGCACACGCCGTGGGAGGTCATCGAGCGCCGGGTGCGCGCGGCGGCCGAGGCGGACATCGTCGTGACGTTCTACAACCCGCGTTCCCGGGGCCGCGACTGGCAGCTGCCCAAGGCGCTCTCGATCCTCGCCGGGCACCGCGAGCCGACGACACCCGTCGGTGTCGTACGCAACGCCTCGCGCGCCGACGAGTCGAGCCGGCTGACCACCCTGGGCGCGCTGGACCCGGCCTGGGTGGACATGATGACCGTCGTGACCGTGGGGAACACGGCGACCCGGAACATCGCCGGGCGCATGGTCACCCCGCGCGGCTACCGCTGGCAGGAGAGCGCTCCGGAGGAGGCCAGGTGAACCGGATCGTCCATCCCATCGAGCAGGAGTCCTACCGGCGGCTGCGCGCCCGCCTGGACACCTCGCACTTCCCACCGCTCACCCGGGCCGTGGTGGAGCGGGTCGTCCACTCCGCGGCCGACCTGGAGTACGCGGCCGACCTGGTCACCGACGAGGGCGACCTGGTGAAGGCCCATGCGGCGCTGCACGCCGGGGCGCCGGTCGTCGTGGACGTCGAGATGGTCGGCGCCGGGATCACCCGCCGGGAGACCGTGTGCCGGCTGAAGGACGCCGAGTCCGGGCCGGGCCTGACCCGTTCGGCACACGCGATCCGGCTCGCCTACGAGCAGGTCGGGCCCGGCGCCCTGTGGGTGATCGGCAACGCGCCCACCGCCCTGGAGGAGTTGCTGACCCTGGACGCCTCCCCCGTGCTCGTCATCGGTCTGCCCGTCGGCTTCGTCGGCGCCGTCGAGTCCAAGGCCGCGTTGCGCGAGAGCGGTCTGCCCGCCGTCAGCAACGTGTCCGAGAAGGGCGGCTCGGCGGTCGCCGCCGCCGCGCTCAACGCCCTGCTGTACCACCCCACTTCCGAGGAGATGCTGTGACCACCCCGCCCGCCCTGCTCATCGCCGGCCACGGAACCCGGGACGAAGCCGGGGCCGAGGCGTTCCGCGACTTCGTACGGGAGCTGGGGCGCCGCCACCCCGAACTGCCCGTCGCGGGCGGTTTCATCGAGCTGTCCCCGCCGCCGCTCGGCGATGCCGTCGCCGAGCTGGTGGAGCAGGGGGTACGGCGTTTCGCCGCCGTGCCGCTGATGCTGGTCTCCGCCGGGCACGCCAAGGGCGACATCCCGGCCGCACTGGCCCGGGAGAAGGAGCGGCACCCGGGGATCTCGTACACCTACGGCCGTCCGCTCGGGCCGCACCCCGCCCTGCTGTCGGTCCTCGAACGGCGCCTGGACGAGGCGCTGGGCGGTTCCTCGCGGGCCGCGCTGGACCGGGCGGACGTGACCGTGCTGCTGGTGGGCCGCGGTTCGACGGACCCCGACGCCAACGCCGAGGTGCACAAGGCGGCCCGGCTGCTCTGGGAGGGACGCGGGTACGCCGGCGTGGAGACGGCGTTCGTGTCGCTGGCGGCGCCGGACGTGCCGAGCGGGCTCGACCGGTGTCTGAAACTGGGGGCGCGCCGGATCGTCGTCCTGCCGTACTTTCTCTTCACCGGGATCCTGCCGGACCGGGTGCGGCAGCAGACCGAGGGCTGGGCGGCCGCGCACCCGGAGATCGAGGTACGTTCGGCGGACGTCGTAGGGCCCGAGCCGGAACTGCTCGACCTGGTGATGGAGCGGTACCGGGAGGCGGTCGAGGGTGATCTGCGGATGAACTGCGACTCGTGCGTCTACCGGATCGCGCTGCCCGGCTTCGAGGACAAGGTCGGGCTGCCGCAGCAGCCGCACTTCCACCCGGACGACGACGGACACGACCACCACGGACACGGACACCACCACCATGGCGGACACGCGCATGCGCACTGAGGACGGTTCCGGCGGCCCCGGAGGCGACAGAGGCTCCGGCGGCCCCGGAGGCGACAGAGGCTCCGGCGGCCCCGAGGGGACCGGAAGCTCCGGAGGCTTCGGAGGCGGGCACGATCTGCGCCACCACGGGGACGCCGAGGTCAGGGACGGCGGTCCGGCGCTCGTCGACCTCGCGGTCAACGTGCGCACCGACACTCCCCCGGTCTGGCTGCGGGAGCGGATCGCCGAGTCGCTGGGCGGGCTCGCGGCCTACCCGGACGGGCGGGCGGCGCGGGCGGCGGTCGCGGAGCGGCACGGGCTGCCGGTGGAGCGGGTGCTGCTGACGGCGGGCGCCGCGGAGGCGTTCGTCCTGCTGGCGCGGGCGCTGAAGGTGCGTCAGCCGGTGGTGGTGCACCCGCAGTTCACCGAGCCGGAGGCGGCGCTGCGGGACGCCGGGCACACCGTGGACCGGGTGCTGCTGCGGGAGGCGGACGGGTTCCGGCTGGATCCGGCGGCCGTCCCCGAGGACGCCGACCTGGTGGTGATCGGCAATCCGACCAACCCGACGTCGGTGCTGCATCCGGCGGAGGCGATCGCCGGGCTCGCGCGTCCCGGGCGGACGCTGGTGGTCGACGAGGCGTTCATGGACGCGGTGCCGGGCGAGCGGGAGGCGCTGGCCGGGCGGACCGACGTTCCGGGTCTGGTGGTGCTGCGCAGCCTCACGAAGACGTGGGGGCTGGCCGGGCTGCGGATCGGGTACGTGCTGGCCGCGCCGGAGATCATCGCCGAGCTGGAGCGGGCGCAGCCGTTGTGGCCGGTGTCCACGCCGGCCCTGGCGGCGGCCGAGGCGTGCGTGGCGCCGCGCGCGCTGGCGGAGGCGGCGCATGCGGCGCACCGCGTCGCCGCCGACCGGGCCCATCTGGTGGCGGGGCTGGAGGAGTTCGCGCCGGAGGGGGTGCGGGTCGCGGGGCCGGCGGAGGGGCCGTTCGTGCTCGTCCGGATGGCGGAGGCGGCGGCGGTGCGCCGGCAGCTGCGGGTGCTGGGGTACGCCGTGCGGCGGGGGGACACGTTTCCGGGGCTGGACGAGGACTGGGTGCGGATCGCGGTGCGGGACCGGGTGACGGTGAACCGGTTCCTGCAGGCGCTGGATCAGGCGTTGATGTTGATACGAGCCTGAGGGGATCGGAGGGGGGAACTGCGGACCGTGGGCAAGTGCGGGTGCGTTGTGGCTGGTCGCGCCCGCGCGGCGGTAGCCGCAAATCGACTACCGCCCCGCGCCCCTGAAGGGGCGCCTTCAGCGGGCTTTCTCAAGAACTCCTGCGGCGCGTCAGAAGAAATGCCCCTCCCCCGGCAACCACGAGTACGAGCGCACCCCCCGCCACGTACGGCGTCACCGAACTGCCGCCCGTCTCCGCC
This sequence comes from Streptomyces sp. NPDC047061, assembly GCF_040643955.1. Taxonomy (NCBI): domain Bacteria; kingdom Bacillati; phylum Actinomycetota; class Actinomycetes; order Kitasatosporales; family Streptomycetaceae; genus Streptomyces; species Streptomyces sp. NPDC047061. Next base: position 421,792 of record NZ_JBEYVI010000003.1, on the reverse strand, counting down.
AGCTTCGTCTCCTTCGCCGGGGCGCCCTGGACCTTCACGTCGGACACCGGGTCGGCCGGATCGGCCGGATCGGCCGAGGCGGCTGCGGGGTCCGATGCGGCTGCCGGGTCCGGCGGCATCTCGCAGGTCGTCCTCGCCAGGGTCAGCGTTCCTTCCACCTCGGCCACGTTGAGCTTCAGCGGGTTGACGGAGACCTTGAGTTCGAGGGCGCTGGCCACCGCCGAGGTCGACGTCGTCTCGCGCTTGGACAGGTCGAGGCGGACCTCGCCGACGCCGGGGACCCTGACGTCGGTGGGGCCGCCCGCGCTCAGCGTCACGCGCTTGCCGAACACGGTGACGGCGCCGACCACATTGGCGTCGGCCTCCGGCTGCTTGCCGGTCTCGCAGACGGCCTTGGACGTGACCGTGTCGAGTTCGATCAGGGACAGCAGGGGCAGGCCCGGCAGGTGCAGCCGGACGTGGGCGAGGTGGACGGAGGCCTCGGCGCGGCCGTCGGAGACCGTCGCCTTCGCCGCGGCGACGTCCGCGCCGAGGACGTGGAACGGCTTGCCGCCGTCCACTCCGTCGAGCGTGGCGGTGAGCGCGGTCCGGTCGGAGCTCTGCGGTGCCTGGACCTCGTTCAGGGAGACCGCGAGCGGGACGTTCACGGTCTTGTTGACGAGGGAGACGTCGAGCCCGGTGCGCAGGACGACCGCGCTCGCACGACCGTGGTCGGCGGTCGCGTGTGCGGTGCCCGCGCCGGCCAGGACCGCGGGACCGGCGGCCAGGGCCGTGGCCGTCGCGAAGGTCGCGAGACGGCGTGCGGGCATACGGAATGTGTCGCTGTTCAAGGTGGTGGGACCCCCAGAGGAAACTTGCTCGGGACCCGCCAAGAATTACGCACTGTGGGTGAACGGGCGGCAATCCTGCGTTACTTCACTCCATAGTGGACTTTCCGTGCACGCATTCGAGTCGGCAGGCACAGGCGTTCCTTTACTCGACGACCTGCCCGTTCAGCACCACCCGGCGGGGGGACGCGAGGACGCGTACGTCGGCGCGCGGGTCGCTCTCGTACACCACCAGGTCGGCCGGTGCGCCCTCCTCCAGGCCGGGCCTGCCGAGCCAGGCGCGGGCCGCCCAGCTGGTCGCCGCGAGCGCGTCGAGGGGCGGGATCCCGGCGGTGACCAGTTCGGCGACCTCGCCCGCGACCAGGCCGTGGGCGAGGGAGCCGCCGGCGTCGGTGCCGACGTAGACCGGGATGCCGGCGTCGTAGGCGCCCCGGACGGTGTCGTAGCGGCGTTCGTGGAGCCGGCGCATATGGGCCGACCAGCGCGGGAACCTGGTGTCGCCGCCCGCCGCGAGCTGCGGGAAGGTGGCGATGTTGACGAGGGTCGGGACGATCGCGACACCGCGGGAGGCGAAGAGGGGGATCAGGTCCTCCGTCAGTCCCGTCGCGTGCTCGATGCAGTCGATGCCGGACTCGACCAGGTCCCGGAGCGAGCTCTCGGCGAAGCAGTGGGCGGTGACCCGGGCGCCCAGCCGGTGGGCCTCGGCGATGGCCGCCTCGACGGCGTCCCGCGGCCAGCTCGGCGCCAGGTCGCCGAGGTCGCGGTCGATCCAGTCGCCGACCAGCTTGACCCAGCCGTCGCCGCGCCGGGCCTCCTGGGCGACGTACGCGACCAGGTCCGCGGGCTCGATCTCGTGGGCGAAGTTCCTTATGTAGCGGCGGGTGCGGGCGATGTGCCGGCCGGCCCGGATGATCTTCGGGAGGTCGTCGCGGTCGTCGACCCAGCGGGTGTCGGAGGGCGAGCCGGCGTCCCGGATGAGGAGGGTGCCGGCCTCGCGGTCGGTGAGGGCCTGCTTCTCCGCCGTCGCCGCGTCGACCGGGCCGTGCGGGCCGAGGCCGACGTGGCAGTGGGCGTCGACGAGACCGGGGAGGGCCCAGCCCTCGACGGTGCGGACGTCCTGGGGGCCGAAGGGGCGGTCGTAGGAGATCCGTCCGCCGAGGACCCACAGCTCGTCGCGGACGTCGTCGGGGCCGACAAGGATCCGTCCCTTTACGTGCAGCACCGCTTGATCGGTCATGGGAGGCACGATAGTTCGTCGGGTGCCGGTGCGTCGTGGCTGGTCGCGCCCACGCGGCGGCAGCCGCATATCGAATACAGCCCCGCGCCCCTTCGGGGCGCGCCCCAGCGGGCGCGCGCGGCCTAAGGGGTTCCGTCCTCCTCCACGTCCGCCATCGCCGGATCCAGCAGCCGGGACAGGAAATGGCGGGTGCGCTCGTTCTGCGGGTTGCCGATGACCTGGTCCGGGGTGCCGTCCTCGACGATCGCCCCGCCGTCCATGAAGACCACCCGGTCGGCGACCTCGCGGGCGAAGGTCATCTCGTGGGTGACCACCATCATGGTCATGCCCTCCTGCGCCAGCACCCGCATCACCGCGAGGACGTCCCCGACCAGTTCCGGGTCGAGGGCCGACGTCGGCTCGTCGAAGAGCATCACCTCGGGGCCCATGGACAGCGCGCGGGCGATCGCCACCCGCTGCTGCTGGCCGCCGGAGAGGGAGGCGGGGTAGGCGTCCGCCTTCTCCGAGAGGCCGACGCGGGCCAGGTTCTCCGCGGCCGTCTTCGCTGCCGTCGCCTTGTCCCGCCGGAGCACCCGGCGCTGCGGCAGCGTGAGGTTCTCGGTCACCGTGAGGTGCGGGAACAGGTTGAACTGCTGGAAGACCATGCCGATACGGCGGCGCACGGCGTCGATGTCGACGTCCGGGTCCGTCAACTCGGTGCCGCCGACGAACACCTGGCCCTTGGTGGGTTCTTCGAGGAGGTTGACGCACCGGAGCAACGTGGACTTGCCGGAGCCGGACGGGCCGATCACGCAGACGACCTGGCCCTGGCCGATCTCCAGGTCGATGCCGCGCAGCACCTCGTTGTCGCCGAAGGACTTGTGGAGGTCCTTCACCTCGATCTCGGGTCGGCTCATCGGACGGCCTCCTGGGCCTTCGCCTCCATGCGGCGGACGACGAAGCCGAGCGGGATCGTGACCAGCAGGTAGCACAGGCCGGCGACGAGGATCGGCGTGGAGTTGGCGGTCGTACTGGCCAGGTCCCGGCCGTACTTGGACAGTTCGCGTTCTTCCAGGGTGACGCCGAGGAAGAGGACCAGGGAGGAGTCCTTGAAGAGGAGGACGAGTTCGTTGGTCAGCGGCGGGAGGATGATGCGGAACGCCTGGGGGATGATGATCGAGATCATCGCGCGCGCCGGGGAGAAGCCCAGGGAACGGGCCGCTTCCATCTGACCCTTGGGGACCGCCTGGATGCCCGCGCGGATCGTCTCCGCCATGTAGGCGGCGGCCACCAGGCCGAGCGCGAGGGCCACCTTGCCGTAGGTGCCGCCGACGATCTCGGTGCCGGGGAAGGCGAGCGGGACGGCGACGCCGATGAAGATGAAGATCAGCAGGGCGGGCAGGCCGCGGAAGATCTCGATGTAGACGCCGGCCAGCCAGCGGTACGGGCCGACCGACGACAGCCGCATCAGCGCGATCACCATGCCGAGGGCCAGTCCGACGACGAAGCCGGACAGCGTGTAGAGCACGGTGTTCTTCAGCGCCAGCGTGATGACGTCCGGGAACATCTGCCTGGCGATGTCCCACTGGGCGAACTGGTTCTGCAGCCGTCCCCAGTCGGCGCCGGCCGCGAACGCGACCACGGCGGCGACGAAGACGACGTACTGGGCTCCGCGCGACAGCCGGCGCTTCTGCCGCCGGGACAGGCCCTTCCTGCGCGGCTGGAGTCCGGTGTCCGTGCCTGCGGTCATGAGGCGGCGGGGGACGCGGCCGAGGCGTCGTAGGGGCCGATCCACTTCTCGTACAGCTTCTTGTACGTGCCGTCGGCCTTGGCGTCGGCGATCGCCTTGTCGACGGCGGCGAGGAGCTTGGTGTTGCCCTTCTTCACCGTGAAGCCGTACTGCTCACCGGTGTTGATGTTGCCGGCGACCTGGAAGGCGTTCGCGTTGGCCTTGTCCTTGAGCCAGCCCTGGACCACCGGGTAGTCGATGACGACGGCCTTGACCTGGCCGGTGCGCAGGCCGTTGAGGACGGCGTCGGAGGACTCGAAGGAGACCGGGTCGAAGCCCTGCTTCCTGACGTAGTCCTCGCCGGTGGTCTGTGCCTGGGCGCCCAGCTGGACCTTCTTGGCCTTGGCGTCGGCGAGCGAGGTGATGCCGCTGTTCTTGTCGACGAGGAGGGCCTGGGTGGCGTCGAAGTAGGGGTCGGAGAAGTCGACGTTCTTCTTGCGCTCGGCGGTGATGGTCATGCCGGCCGCGGCCAGGTCGCACTCGCCGGAGTTCAGGAAGGCGCCGGTCTTGAAGTTCTCGAACGGCGTGTCGAGGATCTGCTGCTTCACACCGAGGTTCTTGGCAACCAGGTCGATCATCGACACGTCGAAGCCCTGCACCTTGCCGTCGATCTCCGACTGGAACGGCGGGTACGGCAGGTGGGTGCAGGTGGTGAGCTGCCCGGCCTTGACGAGAACGACCCCGCCGGCGGCCGTCCTGGAGGCGCTGGAGCCGTTGCCGCTCGACGTGCAGCCGGCCACGAGGGCCAGCCCGGCCGCGGCGGTGACGGCGGCCAGGGCGCGAGCCCGGCGGCGCCCGAGGAGCGTGGTCACGAGACCTCCCGTGAGTCTGTGGGGGCTCCCGCGAAGCTGTGAGGGAGCTTTGGATTCCGATTCTGCGGGTTCCGATTATAAGGAGATGTTTGGGTTCCTCAAACCAAACCCATGGCGATGGAGCCGTCCGGCCTAAGAAGTCGCCGGTCACAGGTGTGGACGGGGGCGTGGACGGGTGCCGGTTACGCTCGTCCTGATCCACCTGTCCGTGACTGAGGAGAGCACCGCCGTGACCCACCCCTTCCTCGATCTGCCCCCGCTGACCGCCGCCCGCTTCGCCGCGATCGAGGACCGGGTGGCCCGGTTGCTGGACACCCGGCAGGACGTCGTGATCACGCAGGGCGAGGCGCTGCTGCCGCTGGAGGGCGCGATCAGGGCGACGGCCGGGCCCGGCACCACCGCGCTGAACGTGATCACCGGTCCGTACGGGCAGACGTTCGGGGACTGGCTGCGGGACTGCGGCGCGACCGTGATCGACCTCGCGGTGCCGTTCCACACGGCGGTGACGGCCGGGCAGATCCGGGAGGCGTTCGCCGCGCACCCGGAGATCGACTTCGTCTCCCTGGTGCACGCGGAGGCGGCGACCGGCAACACCAACCCGGTCGCGGAGATCGGCGAGGTGGTACGGGCCCACGGCGCCCTGTTCTACCTGGACGCGGTCGCCTCGGTCGGGGCGGAGCCGGTGCTGCCGGACGCGTGGGGCGTGGACCTGTGCGTGATCGGCGCCCAGAAGGCGATGGGCGGCCCGGCGGGCGTCTCGGCGATCTCGGTGAGCGCGCGGGCATGGGCCCGGATGACGGCGAACCCGCAGGCCCCGCGCCGCTCCTACCTCTCCCTGCTGGACTGGAAGGAGCGCTGGGTCGAGGGCGGCCGCAAGGCGCTGCTGCACGCGCCGGCGCAGCTGGAGATGCTGGCGCTGGAGGCGTGCCTGGAGCGGATCGAGGCGGACGGCCTGGACACCGTGACGGCCCGGCACCGCACGGCCGCGCTGGCCACCCGGGCGGGCGCGGTGGCCCTGGGCGGCGGCCTGGAGCCGTACGTGTACGCGGAGTCCGACGCGGCACCGGTGGCCACCACGCTGCGGGTGCCGCCGGGCGTGGTGGCGTCCGAACTGGTCGCCGAGGCCCTGGCGGGCGACGGCGGCCTGCCGTTGGCCGCGGGCGGGGGCGCGCTGGCCAAGGAGATGGTCCGGGTCAACCACTACGGGGTGGACGCGACGGCCGACGCCGTCCGGTCGAGCCTGGCGGCGCTCGGCGCGGGACTCGCCGCACGAGGGCTGACGGTGGACCCGGAGGCGGCCCGGCAGGCGGTGGAATCCGCCTGGCAGCACCCGAATTCAAAGTAGTTTTGAATTCCCTTTCGATCGACGGCTTTCCCGAGTTCTTCTGCCCGCTTTTTACAGAGCTAAACAGGGGGAATTTCATCCGGACTTCAACCCTGTGACACACTCCACACGCCAGGGCTTTTGCCCGCTTTGCGGTGGTACATATCGGCACATACATTCACGGCCGGCGGAATCATCGATTCCATCGGCCGTGCATTTTTGCATTTGCCTCGCTAAATTCAGTCCGCATGACTGCCCCACAAGCAGACCTGATCGTCGACCGCCCGCTGGTGACCGACGGCCCGGCGCTCTGGCGTATGGCCAGGGATTCCGGAAGCCTCGATCTGAACTCCTCCTACAGCTATCTGCTGTGGTGCCGGGACTTCGCCGGCACCTCGGCGGTGGCGCGCGGCGCGGACGGCGAGCCCGTCGGGTTCGTGACCGGGTACACCCGGCCGGACCGGCCGGACACGCTGCTCGTCTGGCAGGTGGCCGTGGCCGCCGCACAGCGCGGCCGCGGCATCGCGGCCCGGCTGCTGGACGGGCTCACGGCCCAGGTGGCCGCCGACCGGCCGCTCACCGCCGTCGAGACCACCGTCACGCCCGGCAACACCGCCTCCGAGCGCCTGTTCACCTCGTACGCCGCCCGGCACGGCGCCACCGTCGAGCGCTCGGTGCTGTTCGAGGCCGGCGAGTTCCCCGACGGTCCGCACGACCCCGAAGTCCTGTACCGCATCGGCCCCTTGACCCCCACATCGCACTGAGGAGCCCCCGTGACCAGCACCCCGCCCGACCTCAGCGTCTTCGAGACCCTGGAGTCCGAGGTCCGCAGCTACTGCCGCGGCTGGCCGACCGTGTTCGACCGGGCCCGGAGCAGCCGCATGCACGACGAGGACGGCCACGCGTACCTCGACTTCTTCGCCGGCGCCGGATCGCTCAACTACGGCCACAACAACCCCGTACTGAAACGGGCGTTGCTGGACTACCTGGAACGGGACGGCGTCACCCACGGCCTCGACATGTCGACGGTGGCCAAGCGGTCGTTCCTGCAGACCTTCCAGGACCTGGTGCTGCGGCCGCGCGAGCTGCCGTACAAGGTCATGTTCCCGGGGCCGACGGGGACCAACGCCGTCGAGTCGGCCCTCAAGCTCGCCCGGAAGGTGAAGGGGCGCGAGGCGATCGTGTCGTTCACCAACGCCTTCCACGGGATGTCCCTCGGGTCCCTCGCGGTCACCGGCAACGCCTTCAAGCGGGCCGGGGCCGGGATCCCGCTGGTGCACGGGACGCCGATGCCGTTCGACAACTACTTCGACGGGACCGTGCCGGACTTCCTGTGGTTCGAGCGGCTGTTGGAGGACCAGGGGTCGGGGCTCGACAAGCCGGCCGCGGTGATCGTGGAGACCGTGCAGGGCGAGGGCGGCATCAACGTCGCCCGGCCCGAATGGCTGCGCGCCCTCAAGGAGTTGTGCGAACGGCAGGACATGCTGCTGATCGTCGACGACATCCAGATGGGCTGCGGACGGACCGGTGCCTTCTTCTCCTTCGAGGAGGCGGGGATCGTCCCCGACATCGTCACGGTGTCCAAGTCCATCAGCGGGTACGGGCTGCCCATGTCGCTGTGCCTGTTCCGGCCCGAGCTGGACGTGTGGGAGCCGGGCGAGCACAACGGCACCTTCCGCGGCAACAACCCCGCCTTCGTCACCGCGACGGCCGCCCTGGAGACCTACTGGGCCGACGGCCCGGCGATGGAGAAGCAGACCCGGGCCAAGGGTGAGCAGGTCGAGCAGGGGCTCGTCGCGATCGTCGAGGAGAACCTCGCCGACGTGAAGGAGTACCGCGGGCGGGGCCTGGTGTGGGGCCTGGAGTTCCACGAGAAGGAGCGGGCCGGTCGGATCGCCGCCCGCGCCTTCGAACTCGGGCTGCTCATCGAGACGTCGGGGCCGCAGAGCGAGGTCGTCAAGCTGCTGCCCGCCCTGACCGTCACCCCGGACGAGCTGGACGAGGGGCTGAGCGTCCTCGCCCGGGCCGTCCGCGAAACCGTCTGACGCACGAGGAGGCATCGCAGAACCGTGATCGTCCGTTCGTTCAAGGAAATCGAAGGCACCGACCGGCACGTGAGGTCCGCGTCCGGGACCTGGGAGAGCAGACGCATCGTCCTCGCGAAGGAGCAGGTCGGCTTCTCGCTGCACGAGACGGTCCTGTACGCGGGCACGGAGACGTCGATGTGGTACGCCAACCACGTCGAGGCCGTGGTCTGCGTCGAGGGCGAGGCCGAGCTGACCGACCACGAGACCGGGAGGTCGTACCGGATCACGCCCGGGACGATGTACCTCCTCGACGGGCACGAGCGGCACACGCTGCGCGTCAAGGAGGACTTCCGCTGCATCTGCGTGTTCAACCCGCCGGTCACCGGCCGGGAGGACCACGACGAGAACGGCGTCTACCCCCTGCTGACGGAGGAGGACTGACTCATGCCCACGCCCACGACTGCAACCACGACTGCGGCCACGCCCACGACCACGACCACCGATCGGTACCCGAGCCGTGGCCCCGTCGAGGTCGCCGTACCCCGTAAGGACCCCGTCGTCTGGTCGGCGCCCGGCGCGCCCGGGCCGATCGCCGCGGACCGGCTGGAGGCGTTCGACCGCGACGGCTTCCTCGCCGTCGAGCAACTCCTCGGCGACGACGAAGCAGCCGTGTACCGGCGGGAGCTGGAGCGGCTGCTCGCCGACCCGGTGGTCCGGGCCGACGAACGCTCCGTCGTGGAGCCGAAGTCCAGGGAGATCCGGTCCGTCTTCGAAGTGCACCGGATCAGCGAGGTGTTCGCGGACCTGGTGCGCGACGAGCGGGTGGTCGGCCGGGCCCGGCAGATCCTCGGCTCGGACGTGTACGTCCACCAGTCCCGGATCAACGTCAAGCCCGGGTTCGGGGCGGGCGGCTTCTACTGGCACTCCGACTTCGAGACCTGGCACGCCGAGGACGGCCTGCCGAACATGCGCACGGTGTCCGTCTCCATCGCCCTGACGGAGAACCACGACACCAACGGCGGCCTGATGATCATGCCTGGCTCGCACCGGACGTTCCTCGGCTGCGCCGGTGCCACGCCCGAGGACAACTACAAGAAGTCGCTGCAGATGCAGGACGCGGGCACGCCGTCCGACCAGGCGCTCACCGCCATGGCGGGCGAGTACGGCATCAGGCTGTTCACCGGCCGGCCGGGGTCGGCGACCTGGTTCGACTGCAACTGCATGCACGGCTCCAGCGAGAACATCACCCCCTTCGCGCGCAGCAACGTCTTCATCGTGTTCAACAGCGTGGAGAACACGGCGGTGGAGCCGTTCGCGGCACCGGTGCGGCGACCGGAGTTCGTCGGGGCGCGGGACTTCACCCCCGTGCGGTGAGCCCGCACCCGTTCTGCCCCGGCGGAGCACGGGCCGTGTTTCACTTCCCGCATGTCGACGACTCTCGGTGCACCCGCGCCCGACCAGGCCGCGTACATGCTGCGGGCCGCGGCCAGTGCCGCCGGTCGCGGCTACAAGCAGGAGTTGTTGGACCTGCTGGATGTCCAGCCGGGCCAGACCGTGCTCGACGTGGGATGCGGTCCGGGCACGGACCTGCCCACGCTGGCAGAACGCGTCGGCGGGCGCGGCACGGTGGACCGGGCCAAGATCGACCGTGTCCTCAGGCACGTCACCGATCCGGCCGTGGTGCTGGAACAACTGCGCCTGGCCACCCGGCGAGGGGCCCGGATCGGTCTGGCCGAGCCGGACTGGGACACCCTCGTGGTCGACGCGGAGGACCTCGGCACGAGCCGCGCGTTCACGCGCTACACCACCTCCGAAGTGGTGCGTCACGCCACGATCGGCCGCAGCCTGGCCCGCTGTGCGGAGCGAGCGGGTTTCGTCACCGTGATCTGCTCCGGCTGACGACGAGCCAGGGCTCGGGGCTCAGGGCTCAGGGCTCAGGGCTCAGGGCTCAGTAGCCGACGGTGAAGCGTTCGCCGATGTGCCGGGGGCGTTCGATCTCGTCGAGCAGGGCGACCGCGTAGTCCTCGGCGGAGATACGGCTGCTGCCGTCCTGGGCGACGATCAGATCCTCCGTGGCGGTGCGGTAGGCGCCGGTCCGCTCCCCCGGCTCGATCGTCGCGGCGGGGCTGAGGCTGGTCCACCGCACGTCGCTGACGGTGCGGCAGAAGTCCAGGGCGTCGCCGTGGGCGTGCATGATCTGGAGCAGGGGCTCCGGCAGGCCCTCCGCGTCCCAGACCTGCCTGCCGTCCGGCAGGCGCAGGGAACCCGCGCCGCCGACCAGGAGGAGCCGGGGTCCGTCGCCCTCCAGGGTGCGGATGCCGGCGACCAGGGCTTCGGCGCTGGGCCTGATGGTGGCGACGTGGCCGGGCCCGTCGCCTCCGCCGACCGCGCTGATGACGACGTCCTGTCCCGCGGCCACCCCGGCGACGGCTGCGGGGTCCAGAACGTCACCGGTGACCACGGTCAGGTCGGGGTCGTCCCGGGTGAGCTTCGCCGGGTCGCGTACCACCGCTGTGACCGCGTGCCCCCGACGCAGTGCCTCGTCCAGAACGCGGGATCCGATGGTGCCGGTGGCGCCGAACAGGATGATCTTGGACATGCCGGTCTCCAGTTCCCGTTGATCGTCTCAGGATCCGCAGGTTAGTGAGACCTCCCGTGACGGACCCGAGGCAGCGGGCCGGTCCGGACGAACATGACCCGTTCAGGCGACTCCGACCTGCGGTCCCGCAGCGCGGCGCGGACCTGAGGCGCCGCCCGGACCCGCCCGGACCCGCCCGGACCCGCCCCGACCCGTTCGGTCAGTCCGCGAGGGCGTCCAGCAGACGGTCCACGTCGGCGGGCGTGTTGAAGAGGTGGAAGGCCGCGCGCAGGTTGCCCGCGCGGTTGGAGACCTCGATGCCGACCAGGCTCAGTTCGGGCTGGCGGCCGCCGAGCCCGGGGACCGAGACGATCGCCGAGCCGGGGGCGGGCACCGGCTCGTGCCCGAGGGCCGCGAGCCCGGCGCGGAACCGGTCGGCGAGGCCCACGTCGTGGGCGTGCACGGCGGCCACGCCGAGTTCCTCGATCAGGTCGAGCGAGCGGCGCAGCCCGGCGAACGTGAACAGGGCGTGGGTGAGGTCGAACCGCCGTGCGGAGTGGGCGAGTTCGGCGACCGGGCCGTAGCAGCTGTCCCACGGCTCCTCGCCCGCGACCCAGCCCGCGAGGACCGGGGTCAGGCCGCCGAAGTCCTCGGGGACCACGAGGAAGGCCGCGCCGTGCGGGCCGAGCAGCCACTTGAAGGAGACGGACGCGGTGAAGTCGTACGCGTCGGCGTCCATCGGCAGCCAGCCGGCGGCCTGGGAGAAGTCGACGTAGGTACGGGCCCCGTGCGCGTGGGCGGCCTCGCGCAGTGCGGGCAGGTCGGCGATCCGGCCGTCCGCCGACTGGGCCGCGCTGACCGCGACGAGGGCGGTGCCCGGGCGGACGGACTCGGCGACGCGCTCCAGCGGGACCGCGCGGACCTTGAGGTCGCCGCGGACGTGGAAGGGGTTCAGTACGGAGGTGAAGTCGTCCTCGGCGGTGAGGACTTCGGCGCCGGCCGGCAGCGAGGCGGCGATCACGCCGGAGTGCGCGGCGACCGAGGCGCCCGCCGCGACCCGGGTGGCCGGGACGCCGGCGAGCCGGGCGTAGGCGGCCCGGCAGGCCTCGACGTCCTCGTACAGCGAGGTCAGGGGCCGCCCCTCGGCCCGCAGCAGCGCCGCCTCGTGCAGGGCGGCCACGGTACGGGCGGGCAGCAGGCCGTTGCTGGCGGTGTTCAGGTAGGTGCTCTTCGGGGTGAACTCGGCGCGGACGAGGCTCTCGAACGTCTCCGTGGTCTCCATGCGTCCACTCTGCGGCCCGGGGAACCCCCCGTCCATTGCGGATTTCTACGTGGATCCGCCAAGCAACGCTTATACGACGGCCCTGACCTGGCCTTTCCCATCGGCTGCCCGGCTGCCGCCCGGCTCATGCCCAGCCGCTATATCAGTGCTGCGGCACCGCGCACCCGTCCGGCCCGCAGGCCTCCGCGCCGCCCTCGTCGATGAGCTTCAGCGGGGAGCGCGCTCCCCAGGCCTGGCTGAGCGCCTGCGTGAACACCTCGGCGGGCTGGGCCCCCGAGACCCCGTACTTCCGGTCGAGGACGAAGAACGGCACCCCGTTCGCACCGAGCTCGGCGGCCTCGCGCTCGTCGGCGCGGACCTCGTCGGCGTAGCGGGACGGGTCGGCGAGCACCTCGCGCACGGCCGCCGCGTCCAGCCCGGCCTCCACGGCCAGCTCCACGAGCCGCTCCTCGCCCTCGCTGAAGACGGAGCGCTCCTCGGCGAAGTTCGCCCGGTACAGGATCTGGACCAGCTCGTCCTGACGGCCCTGCTCCTTGGCGAGGTGCAGCAGCCGGTGCAGGTCGAAGGTGTTGCCGTGGTCACGGCCCCGGGTGCGGTACTCAAGACCCTCGGCGGCGGCCTGCGCGCCCAGGTTGTCCTCGCCGGCCTGGGCCTGCGCCTCGCTCATGCCGTACTTCCTGGTGAGCATGGTGAGCACGGGCTGGACGTCGCCCTTGGCACGGCCGGGGTCCAGTTCGAAGGAGCGGTGCACGACCTCGACGTCGTCGCGGTGTGGGAAGGCGGCGAGCGCCTTCTCGAAACGCGCCTTTCCGACATAGCACCAGGGGCAAGCGATATCGGACCAGATCTCGACGCGCATGTTGTCGGCTCTCCAGGTAGTCATAAGAGGTCTTCAACTACCTGAACCTTCAAACAGCCCGCGTCATTCCCCGCCCACCGCGTACCGCAGGAACACGTGGTGATCACCTTCGGCCGGCGGGTTCTCCGGGTCCGGCACCCAGCCGTGGCGGGCGTAGAAGGCCTGGGCCCGCCGGTTGTCGACGTGCACGTCCAGCACGGCGGTCCGCCGGTGGTCGGCGCGCCACTGCTCCAGACAGGCGGCGTGCAGGGCGGTGCCGACACCGGCCCGCCAGCGGTCGGGGTCGACATGGAACTGGAACAGCTTGACCGTTTCGGCCGCGGCGCCCTCCGGGGTCCGGAAGGAGGCGACCCCGATGATCCGGCCGCCTTCCACCACGCACAGCACCTGCCCGTCGGGCCGCTCGACCGCGCCGCGCCAGGCGGCGGTCCAGTCGAAGCCGTCCTCCGGGAGGCCGTCCGGGTAGTACGTCGACCGGGCCCGGTGGTGCAGCGCGGCGATCGTCTCCGCCTCGGCGGACAGCGCCGTACGGATCACGCGGACACTCTTCTCACGGTCACTGATCACGCAACGGAGGACGTGCCCGCGTCCGTGCCGGTTCCGTTTCCGCTCTTCCTCAGCTTCCGTCGCGCAGGTCGGCCGGCCAGTCGGGCCTGAACTCGATGTGGTCGTACGTCACCACACACCCCTCCCCCATCGGCGACTGGGTCATGAAGCCGACCAGGGCGTCCTCCGTCTCCTTCTCGCCGCCCAGGGTGAACAGCCGCACGAAGACCCACTTCTTGCCGTCCCGGGAGGCGTGGAAGGCGAGCGCCCGCCCGGTCCGGCTGATCCGCAGCCAGACCGAACTGCCCTCCACCGTGAAGGCGTTGGAGTCGTCGGAGTGCCCCCGGGTGACCACGGTGCAGACGGTGGGCACGTCCGGGGAGTTCTCCAGGCAGAGCTTGGCCCAGGCCCGGTCGCCGACATGGACGTACAGCACACCGGCGTCGAAGGCGGCACCGAACCCGACGGTGACCCGGGCGATCAGCTGGAAGTCCCCTTCGGGCGCCCCGAGCAGCCGGGGCGCGTCCGAGGCGGGATCCAGCGCCTCGCCGGTGGGCGACACGAACCGGTCCTGCCGGGCCCCGGCCCACCCGGTGAGCACCCCGTCCTCGTAGAACCAGTGCCCGTCGGGCCCGTAGGTACGGAGAGAGAAAGGAAGTTCGGGAAGTTCGACGTCCATGGTCGGATTGTGTCAGGAGAACTTCTCGACGAACGCACGGGTCGACGCGCCCCCGTAGGGGCGCGGGGAACTGCGCGAGCAACCACGACGAACCGGCACCCCGCGACGCACCCCACGCCCAACGGCGCTACCGCTCCAGAACCCCGTTGAACCGCCGGGGAAGCCCCAGCGGGTTCTCGTCCCGCAGCTCCGCCGGCAGCAGTGCGGCAGGCGCCCCCTGATACGCCACCGGCCGCAGCCACCGCTCGATGGCCGTACCGCCCACGGAGGTCGACGTGGAGGTGGTGGCGGGGTACGGCCCACCGTGATGCTGGGCCGGTGCCACGGCGACCCCCGTCGGCCAGCCATTCACCAGCACGCGCCCGGCCAGCGGCGTCAGCTCCGCGAGGATCTCCGCCCCCAGCCCCTCCCCCGCGGCCTCCCCGTCGGAGACGTGCACCGTCGCCGTGAGGTTCCCCGGCAGCCGCGACAGCACCGCCGTCGCCTCGCCCCGGTCCTCGTAGCGGACCACCACGGTCACCGGCCCGAAGCACTCCTCGAGGAGCAGGTCATGGGCCCCCTCCTCGGCCAGGCTGGCCGCCGGCACCGTCAGGAACCCGGCGCTCACGGTGTGCTCGCCGCCCGCCCCGGGCGTCACCGGGGTCTCCACGTCGGGGAGTCCGGCGCGCTCGGCGACCCCGGCGACGAAGTTGTCCCGCATCCGGTGGTCGAGCAGCACGCCCGCGTCGGTGTTGCTGACCGCGTCCGTGAGGGACTTGACCAGGCCGTCACCGGCGGCGCCGGCCGGCACCAGCACCAGGCCCGGCTTCACGCAGAACTGCCCGACGCCCAGCGTCATCGACCCGGCGAGCCCGGTGCCGATCTCCTCGGCGCGCTCGGTGGCCGCGGCCTCCGTGACGAGGACCGGGTTCAGGGAGCCCAGCTCGCCGTGGAAGGGGATCGGCACCGGACGCGCGGCGGCCGCGTCGAAGAGCGCGCGCCCGCCCCGGATGGAACCGGTGAAGCCGGCCGCGGCGACCAGCGGGTGCCCGATCAGCTCGATGCCGGCCTGGAAGCCGTGCACGAGACCGACGACGGCCTCCGGGATGCCGTGCTCGGCCGCGGCCCGCCGCAGTACCTTGGCGACCAGCTCGGACAGGGCCGGGTGGTCGGGGTGGGCCTTGACGACGACCGGGTTGCCGGCGGCCAGCGCGCTCGCGGTGTCGCCGCCGGCGACGGAGAACGCGAAGGGGAAGTTGGAGGCCGAGTAGACGGCGACGACACCCAGCGGGACCTTGTAGCGGCGCAGGTCCGGGATCGGCGGGGTGGCCGAGGCGTCGGGGTGGTTGATGATGACGTCGAGGAAGGCGCCCTCGTCGACGATGCCGGCGAAGGCCCGCAGCTGGTAGACGGTACGGGCGAGTTCCCCGGTCAGCCGGACGGGGCCGAGCGCGGTCTCCGCGTCGGCGGCCTCGACCAGCTGCTCCTTGGCCGCGTCGAGTCCGGCGGCGGCGGAGCGCAGGAAGGCGGCGCGGACCGTGCGGTCGGCGAGGGAGCCGCGGGCGGCGTGCGCGGCCGTGACGACGGCGTCGACCTCCTCGGCTGTGGCCTCCACCGCAACCTGTTCACGCTGCTTCCCGGTGCGCGGGTCGACACTCCAGACTGGTGCTGCTGCCACCGCGGGTCCCTCCATGGTTGCGTCCTGCCGCGATATCCGGGTCATATCCGGGTCATTCACCAGGGATGTTCGATATACTGAACGCTGTCTCTGATGATGAATACACTGTTGGAGACTATAACCTCGGTTTCTCGTCCAACGAAGGGGTCAAGGGCGATGTCGGCAGGCGAGACAGGCGGCGGGGCACAGGTCAAGTCCGCGGTACGGACCGTGGAGTTGCTGGAGTACTTCGCCGGCCGGCCCGGTATGCACTCCCTCGCGGCCGTCCAGGAGGCCGTCGGATATCCCAAGTCCAGCCTCTACATGCTGCTGCGCACGCTGGTGGAGCTCGGCTGGGTGGAGACGGACGCGACCGGCACCCGGTACGGCATCGGGGTGCGGGCGCTGCTGGTCGGCACGTCGTACATCGACGGCGACGAGGTGGTCGCGGCGGCCCGCCCGACCCTGGACCGGCTCTCCGACGACACCACGGAGACCATCCACCTCGCGCGCCTCGACGGCACCAACGTGGTCTACCTGGCCACCCGCCAGTCCCAGCACTACCTGCGCCCCTTCACCCGGGTCGGCCGCCGGCTGCCCGCGCACTCCACCTCGCTCGGCAAGGCGCTGCTCGCCACCCACACCGACGAGCAGGTCCGCAAACTGCTGCCGGAGACGCTCCCCGCGCTCACCGAGCACACCCTCACGGACCGCGAGAAGCTCATCGAGGAGCTCCACCAGATCCGCGAGCAGGGCTTCGCGATCGACCGCGAGGAGAACACGCTCGGGCTGCGCTGCTTCGGCGTGGCCATCCCGTACCGCACCCCGGCCCGCGACGCGATCAGCTGCTCGGTGCCGGTGGCCCGCCTCACCCCCGCCCACGAACAGATGATCAAGGACGCCCTGTTCGACGCCCGGGACCGCCTGACGCTGGCGACGCGCCGGCTCTGAGCCTGCGGCGCTCGCATGAGCGGACGATGAGAAATCCGGCCGGAGGGAACGGACACCCCGTCTTCGCTCGTCTGTCTGGGCGGGATGAACAAGACGATCAGGCGGGCGTCCGTCTTCGCGCTGCTGCTCGTGCTCACTCTGCTGGTCAGGGCGACATGGGTGCAGTTCTACGACGGCCAGGCCCTCGCGGACGACACGGACAACCGGCGCAACGTCATCGAGACGTACTCACAGCCGCTCGGGAACATCATCGTGGCCGGTGAGTCGATCACCGGCTCGGCCAGGACGTCGGGGAGCAGCGACCTCAAGTACAAGCGCACGTACACGGACGGCGAGCTGTACGCGGCGGTGACGGGCTACGCCTCGCAGAGCTATGCCCCGACCCAGCTGGAGGGCATCTACCAGGACCTGCTCAACGGCACCGACAGCCGCCTCAAGACGGTCATGGACACGGTCACCGGCGAGCGCGCCGAGCCGGGCAACGTGATCACGACGATCGACCCGGCCGTCCAGAAGGCGGCCTACAAGGCGCTCGGCGACAAGAAGGGCGCGGCGGTCGCGCTCGACCCGAAGACCGGCAAGATCCTGGCGGTCGTGTCGACCCCGTCGTACGACCCCTCCTCGCTCACCGACGCCAACACCGCCGGCTCGGCCTGGAAGAAGCTGACCTCCGACAGCGACAAGCCGCTCACCAACCGGGCGCTGCGCCAGCCGCTGCCGCCGGGCTCGACGTTCAAGCTGGTGGTCGCGGCGGCCGCCCTGGAGGACGGCCTCTACGCGAACGTCGACACGAAGACCGACAGCCCGGACCCGTACACCCTGCCCGGCACGACGACCCCGCTGAGGAACGAGAACACCTCGGCGCCCTGCGAGGACGCCACGATCCGCACGGCCCTGCGCTACTCCTGCAACAACGTCTTCGGGAAGATGGCCGTCGACCTGGGTCAGGACAAGGTCAGGGCGATGGCCGAGAAGTTCGGCTTCAACGACGACAAGCTGGACGTGCCGGTGCGGGCCTACGCCAGCGTGTACCCGTCGAACATGGACAAGGCCCAGACCGGCCTCTCCGGCATCGGCCAGTTCGACGTCACGGCGACCCCGCTCCAGATGGCCATGGTGTCGGCCGCCATAGCCAACGGCGGCAAGCTGGTCTCGCCGCATATGGTCTCGCAGATCACCGACAGCGGCGGCGACGTGCTGAAGGACTACGACGACGAGGCGGGCAGCGAGCAGATCGTCAGCTCCTCGACCGCCGAGCAGTTGCAGTCCGCGATGGAGACGGTCGTCAAGGACGGCACGGGCACGAACGCGCTGATCGACGGCGTGACGGTGGGCGGCAAGACGGGCACGGCCCAGCACGGCGAGAACAACAGCAAGACGCCGTACGCCTGGTTCACGTCCTACGGCAAGTCCGACAGCACGGGCAAGGAGGTCGCGGTGGCGGTCCTGGTCGAGCAGTCGGACGCGGCCCGGTCGGAAGTGAGCGGCAACGGGCTGGCGGCGCCGGTGGCGAAGGCGATGATGCAGGCGGCTCTGAAGAGTTGAGCGGTTCTCTGCGCGATCGGCCGCGGGTTTCGTCGTGGCTGGTCGCGCCCGCGGGGCGGTAGCCGCATATCGGCTACCGCCCCGCGCCCCTTACGGGGCGCTTCACTCACGGTGTCACTTCACGCCGAGCACCTGCTCCACCGGATCGATCGCGAAGTACACCAGGAACAGCGCCGAGACGGCCCACAACAGCCAGTTGACCTCCTTCGCCTTCCCCAGCACCGCCTTGATCAGGACGTACGCCAGGAACCCGGCGCCGATGCCGTCCGTGATGGAGTAGGTGAACGGCATCACGCCGATCGTCAGGAACGCCGGGATGGCGATCTCGTACCTGTCCCAGTCGATGTGCTTGACGTGGGTCATCATCAGGAAGCCCACGGCGATCAGCGCGGGCGCCGCCGCCTGGAGCGGGACGATGGTCAGCAGCGGCGTGAGGAACAGCGCGAGACCGAACAGACCGCCGGTGATCAGGTTGGCGAACCCGGTGCGCGCACCCTCCCCCACGCCCGCCGCCGACTCGATGTACGCCGTGTTGGAGGAGGCCGAGCCGAGGCCGCCGGCCACCGCCGCCGCGCCGTCGATGAACAGCACCCGCCCGATGGCCGGCACCTGCCCCTGCTCGTCGAGCAGCCCGGCCTCCGCGCTGATGCCGACGATCGTGCCCATGGCGTCGAAGAAGTCGGACAGGATCAGGGTGAAGACCAGCAGTACGGCCGTCAGCACACCGGCCTTGCCGAAGCCGCCGAACAGGCTGAAGTGGCCGACGAGCCCGAAGTCGGGCGTGCCCACGATCTTGTCGGGGATCTTCGGCGTGGTCAGGCCCCAGCTCTTGATGTCGGCGACGGAGTCGATGACGATCGCCACGACGGTCATCGTGACGATGCTGATCAGGATCGCGCCCTTCACCTTGCGCGCGACCAGCGCGATGGTCAGGAGCACGCCAACACAGAAGACGAGCACGGGCCAGCCGGTGAGCCGGCCGACGGCACCCAGTTGCACCGGCACGGTGGTCTGCGCGGCATCCGGGATGCGGCTGACGAAGCCGGCGTCCACGAAGCCGATGAACGCGATGAACAGGCCGATACCGACGCCGATCGCCTGCTTCAGCTGCTGCGGGATGGCGTTCATGATCGCCTCGCGCAGGCCGGTCAGCACGAGCACACAGATCAGCAGGCCTTCGAGGACGACCAGACCCATCGCGTCGGACCAGCTCATCAGCGGCGCCAGCTGGAAGGCCACGACGGCGTTCAGGCCGAGTCCGGCGGCGATGGCCAGCGGCAGGTTGCCGCCGACCCCCATGATGATCGTCATCACGCAGGCCACCAGCGCGGTGGCGGTGACGAGTTGGCCGGTGTCGAGGGTGTGGCCGAACTTGTCCTTGACGCTGCCGAGGATGATGGGGTTCAGGACAAGGATGTAGGCCATGGTGAAGAACGTGGCGAAGCCGCCGCGTATCTCACGGCCGAACGTGGATCCCCGTGCGGAGATCTTG
Source organism: Streptomyces sp. NPDC047061 (assembly GCF_040643955.1). NCBI lineage: Bacteria > Bacillati > Actinomycetota > Actinomycetes > Kitasatosporales > Streptomycetaceae > Streptomyces > Streptomyces sp. NPDC047061. Next base: position 402,229 of record NZ_JBEYVI010000003.1, on the reverse strand, counting down.
AAGAACCGGTCGACGCCGTTCCCGGCAGGTGGCGCGGCCCCCTGCGGCCGGGCCGCCTTCTGCGTCTCGGACATGGTCGTACTCCTCGTCCCCTGAGCGTGCGTGTGCGGATGCTGGCTGGATTGTTCCCGCGCCGAACCTGTTTCAGGTTTTTCCCGTGCTACGGAATCAGGCTCGGTGTGGTTCGGTGGACCACACCGCGTCCGACCCTTCGCACCGGACACATCGAACCCCCGTACGACGCACACGAAATGATCACTGCTACGCTCCGGATCTCGCCGGAACGTTCCTCCGGATACTCACAAGCCACCGCATGTCATCTACATGACACAGAATCCCTGACAGAAGAGGTCACCCGTGGGCTCAGTCGTCGACGACGCCGCCTCCGTGGAGTTCCATGCCTTCTTCGAACGCCACTACGCCGAACTCGCCCGTCTCGCCCACCTGCTGACCGGTGAGGCGGACGCCGCCGACGATCTGGCCGCCGACGCCCTGCTGGCGCTGTGGCACCGCTGGGACCGGGTCCGGGCCGCCGACCACCCCGTCGCCTACGCCCGGGGTGTCGTCGCCAACCTGGCCCGCACCCGCATCCGCAGTGCCGTGCGCGAGCGGCGCCGGATCGCCCTGTTCTGGTCGCACCGCGAGGAGACCACCGAGAACCCGGACGTCGCCGGAGTGGTCGACGTGCAGGGGGCGTTGCGCCGGCTGCCGTTCCGCAAGCGGGCGTGTGTGGTGCTCCGGCACGCGTTCGACCTGTCGGAGAAGGACACCGCGCTCGCCCTGGGGATCTCGGTGGGTACCGTTAAGAGCCAGACGTCGAAGGGCATGGCGGAGCTGCAGCGGCTGCTCGGCGGCTCCCAGGGTGTTCCGCAGAGGGTGCACGCGGCGATGGCGCCGCGCACCGGCCAGAGCGGAGGAAGGAACCGATGAGGCAGCAGGACGTGCACGACGAGCTGCGCGCCCGGCTGCACGAGGCGGCCGAGGCGCACGAACCCGACCGCGCCCGCATCCTGGCCCGGGTCGAGCGGGGCATGGCCGCGCAGGGCCGCCCGAACCATCGCGCCACCCTTCCGCCCCTGTTCGGCTGGGTCCGGGTGGTCAGCGCCACGGCCGCGGTCGCCGCGGTCCTCGGGGTCGGCGGCTACGCGGTCGCCTCGGCCGTGAAGGACACGCCCACCGAGAAGACGGTCGCGGTGTCGCCGACGCCCCTGTCGTCCCCCGACGCGACCAGCCGCCCGCCGTCCCGCACGGCCGCCCCGCCGGCTTCCGGCGCCCCCTCGAAGGCCTCCTCCCCCGAGGCGGGTTCGACGCCCTCGGCGACCCCGAAGGCCTCCGTCACCCCCGCGGCACCCGTCGCCGAGGGCGAGACGGACGGCCCGCTCTGGTCGGACGGCTCGGTGGACCCGCACAGCAACGACTTCTGGGCGCAGTCCAACGTGACCCTGAAGACCTCCGGTCAGCTGACGGCACTCACGGTGCAGCTGAAGGTGGCCCAGACGGGCGGAGTGACCGACGCCGGCGCCTGGCGCTCCCTGCCGGAGACCGACTTCACCCAGTCGGTCACCGAGCAGAACGGCTTCCTCGTCTACACATGGACCCTCAAGCCGGGCAGCAAGGTCGCCGCCGGCGAGTGGGTGTTCGCAGGCCAGTACAACCACAAACAGGGCGGCCGCGACGCGAAGAACGACACCTACACGATCACCGGCACGGCAGCCGGCAAGCAGTACGCGGTGACGGGGAATTTCGCGACCCACACGACAGCCGACGGCGACTCCTGAGAAGCGCCCCGAAGGGGCGCGGGGAACTGCGCGACCAGCCCCCACGGCCGCGCACCCCGCGACGCATCCGTCAGTCCATGGTGGATCCGATCGTCGTCGACCCGGTGGTCAGAAACACCGTCACCGGCAACGCCCCACTCGCCTGCCGCGCCCCGTACGCCGTCGTCGCGTCCGTCGACTTGAACCCCGGCGTACTCACCCCACCGTCCCAGCTGTTCGCCGCGGACACCGCCCTGGACCCCAGCTTGTCCGCCCCGCCCTTGTCGCCCACCGCGAGGTTCCGCGCCAGCCGGGCCTTGCCCGTCTCGAAGAAGAACCCGGCCTGGGCGTTGGCGTAGGCCGTGTTGCGGTTCAGGACGATCGCCCCGGTGTTGGAGTTCTCGGTGAACCCGTTGAGGGTGTTGTCCCAGGCCGCGTTGTCGTTGACGACGTGCGCGACGGCGACGCCCCCGCCGCCCAGCTTGAACCCGTTGCCGTTGCCCTCGAACGCGGAGTCGTTCCACCGGTTCCTGCCGTTGCCGAAGGCCCAGCTGTGCTCGATCCTGACGGGCGACGAGAACTGCCACAGGTCAAGGCCGTCGTCCGAGTTGTTGTACAGACGCGCGCCGGTCACCTTGTTGCCCGTGCCCGAGCCGAACTTGATGGCGATGCCGTCGGCGTTCTGCCCGTGCCCGGCCTTGTCGTAGTTGCCGTAACTGTCCAGGTTCTGGACGAGGTTGTTCACGGTGTTGTCGCCGCGCAGCGTGAACCCGGAGTCCCCGTTGTCCGCGGTGACGAGGTTCTTGAAGATCCCGCCCGTGGACGAGGTGACGACGAAGCCCTGGGCCGGGGAGTTCTGGAAGGTGAGGTCCTGGACGGTCCAGTAGCTGCCGTAGATCCCGGTGAGCCACTGGCCGGCGGGCAGCTTGGAGCCGTCGATCCGCACCTTCTCGCCGCTGTAGGCCTTGAGGGTGATGCGGTTCGAACTCGTACCGCTGACCGTCGACTTCAGGGTGGCGGTCGGGTAGTAGGTGCCCGCGCGCACCTGGATGACGGTGCCGGCGGTGGCGTTCGCGACGGCCGACTGCAGTTGCGCCGTGGTGGAGACGGTGACCGTGCTGGTGGCGGCCTGGGCACCGCCGTTCGACAGGCCGAGGTAGACGCCGCCCGCCCCCGCGGCGACGGCCACCGCCGCGGCGATCGAGAGGGTACGCGTCCTGCGGTGGCGTCCGGTGCTGAAGCGCACTGGCCGTTCCTTTCCTTGGCGTCCTTGACGTACTTGACGTGCAGGACGTGTTCGACGAGGGGAGCGAAACGGGCCGGAGGGGCCGCCCCGGCCCGTTTCTGTCTCCCAGTCGCCGCGGCGGCCGGAAAGGGTTGCCGCCTTTCCGGCTACGACACGAAGTACGTCGGGTTCGGCAGCTTGTACGTGCGGTTCGCGTAGCCGCCGTCCAGGTCCGAGTACTGGTCGCCGAAGTTGGCGACGATGTCGTACCCGAGGTCGTCCTCGATGTGCTTGCGGGTGCCGGACTTGTACTGCACGGTCGTGCAGTTCCAGGTGCCCGCGGTGGCGCAGGAGCTCAGGTAGGACGGCGGGTTGGCCTTGTCCTTGAGGAACATGTGGGCCGCGTCGAGGTTGACGTCGGCGCCGATCTTCTTCAGGTTCTCGACGGCGGCGGTGCGCTGCGCCTCGCTGAGCCCGGAGTTGTAGAAGACCTCGACGCCTTCGCTCTTCGCGTACTGGACCAGCTCGGCGCTGCCGAACACGCCCGGCCGATCGGCCTTGTTGACATAGTCGGCCCAGGTGGTCGAGTTGTACGTGTAGTTGTAGCGCTTCTCGTAGTCGAGGCTGAGCAGCAGCGTGTCGTCGATGTCGAAGACGACCGCGGCCTTCTTGCCGTGGCGGTGCGCCTTGCGCGCGGCCCGGTCGATGTAGCGCTTGGCGTCCGCGTCGATGCGCGCCAGGTCCTTGGCGTAGGGGCTGGTCGGCGAGGCCTGGTAGACGCCGTTGGCGTCGGCGGCGGTGCCGTAGTAGGTGTCGATGTCCTTCACCAGGAGCCCGATGTTGTACGGCTCGTGGGTGGAGTTCGCGGTCGACTGGCCGGCCGTGGCGGCACCGGCGCCGTAGAGGGCACCGCCGGCGACCGCGCACACGGTGGCGATCGCGGCGAGACGAAGTGACTTATGCATGACAGGAGTTCTACGCGCGTCACCCGGGTGGGCGCGAGACCCGTTGCCTGATCGATATCTCATCGGCGGGCAAAAAACGGGTCAAGCGCCCTGGAGGGACTCCTTCCGGTTCTCCGGTTCAGTTCATGGTGGCCCCGATGGTCGTGCTCCCCGTCGTGAGGAAAGTGGTGGCCGGCAACGAGCCGTCCGACTGGCGGGAGTTGTACGTCGTCGAGGCGTCCGTCGACTTGAAGGCGGGGGTGCTGATGCCGCTGTCCCAGTTGTTGCCGGCGGACACCACCGACGAGCCCTTGCTGACCGTCCCGCTGCCGTTGCTCACCGCCAGGTTCTTGCCGAGCCGGGCCGCGCTGGTGGCGAAGTAGTAGCCCCAGTTGCCGTTGGCGTAGGCGGTGGTGCGGTTGATGACGAGCGCGCCGGTGTTGGAGTTCTCGGTGAACCCGTTGCCCGCGTTGCCCCAGGCGGCCGAGTTGTTGACGACGTGCGCGACCACCTCGCCGTCGCCGCCCAGCTTGTAGCCGTTGCCGTCACCGGCGAACGCGGAGTCGCCCCAGCGGTTGACGCCGTTGCCGAAGGACCAGGTGTGCTCGACGGTGACCGGCGAGGAGAAGGACCAGAAGTCGATCCCGTCGTCCGCGTTGTTGTAGGTCCGTGCCCCGGTGATCAGGTTCCCGGTCCCGGAGCCGAACTTGACGGCGATCCCGTCGGCGTTCTCCCCGTGGGTGGCGGCGTCGTAGTTGCCGTAGGTGTCGATGTTCTTGACGGTGTTGTTGACCGTCCCGTCCCCGGTGAGCGTGAAGCCGGAGTCGCCGCCGTTGATGGTCTTGATGTTGTTCCAGTTGGTGCCGGTGCAGGACTGGCAGACCACCGCGCTGTCCGGGGAGTTCTGGAAGGTGATGTTCGAGACGTTCCAGTAGTCCGCGGTCAGCTTGAAGATCCAGGAGCCGGCGGGCAGCGAGGAGCCGTCGATCTTGACCGTCTCCGAGCCGTACGCGGTGAGCGTGACCGGCGCGGCGGAGGTGCCGTTGGCCGTGGACTGGAGGGTGGCGGTCGGGTAGTAGGTGCCGCCGCGGACCTGGATGACAGTGCCGGCGGTGGCGTTGAGGATGGCGTTGGACAGGTCGGTGGAGTTGCTGACCACGACGGTGGCCGCGTGGGCCGGGGTGGCGATCACGGCGAGTCCGAGCGATGCCGTGGTCACCGCGAGCGCGGTGAGGGTGCTGATTCGACGCATGACGTGCGGGTCCTTTCGTCGATCAGAGGGAACTGGTCTGTTGCGGTCTCCAGTCGCCGAGGTAGGTCGCGGGGGTGTGCGACGCGGCCTCGGCATCGGTGAGCTGGGGCCGGTTCCCGGGGACGGTGATCACCGAGCCCGGCCCGGAGTTGCGGAACTCGGCGAACCGCATGGACTGCCAGGGGTAGGCGTCCCGCATGTTCGTGTAGGGCGCGACGGGGTCGATCCCGGGGCCGATGAGGCTGTCCCGCACGACCAGCGAGGGCCAGGCGGTGGTCTCGTACGACGGCACCCAGGGTCGCGCCAGTTTGTACGCCCCGTCCTCCGCGCCGGAGGTGAACCGGCAGCGGACGGCGAGGAACCCGTGCGGGTCGGCACGGGCGGTCGAGGGGGCGAACACCATGCCCTTGGGGGTGAAGGTCACGTCCCGTTGCAGGGTCCGGAAGTGGCAGTGCGCGTACACCGCGGTGGCCCGCCCGAAGACGAAGTCGACGTCGCCCTCGATGTAGCACCCGCGGAAGAACTGCCGGTCGAAGGAGCCGAGTGCGGTGGTGTCGGCGAACAGGGTGTCCTGGTGGGCGAGGAGCCGGACGTTCTCGACGTGGGTGCGGTCCCCGGTCAGGTAGGCGGCGACGGCCTGGGTGCCGGTGATGTCCGGGTGGTCGGCGCGCAGCCAGTCGTTGGCGAAGGTGAGGTCGCGCACCCGGAGCCCGGCGGCCGCCGAGGTGAAGGTGGCCGAGCCGGCCGTGCCGTAGGTCCCCGAACCGTCCGGTCGCTGCGTCCCGTTGGCGTTGTCGTAGACGACGACCGCGGCACGGGGATCACGGCTCGCGCCCCGCAGGGTCAACTCCTCCTTGTCGGCAGGCACGTCGACGGTCTCGCGGTACGTTCCGGGATGCACGACGATCGTCCACCCCCGCCCCGGCACCGCGTCCACGGCCGCCTGGACGGAGTCACCGGGCCGGACGTGCAGGACCCGGCGGTCCCGGGTGAGGGCCGAGGCGGAGCCCACGGCCACCGCGGCCGCTCCGGCGGCGAGAAGGGCGCGTCGGGTCGGCACGTCAGCACTCCTTCCAGGGAGTCCAGTCACCGAGGCAGGCCTCCCGGGTCGCGGACTCCGCCTGTTCCGGGGTGAGTTGGGGCCGGTTCCCGGGGACGGTGATCGCCGCGCCGGGCCCGGTGTCGCGGTACTCGGCGAACCGCATGGACTCCCAGGGAAAGGCGTCCGACATGTTGGTGTAGGGGGCGACGGCGTCGATGCCCGGGCCGAGCCAGGAGTCGCGCACGACGAGCGAGGGGCGGGCCGTGATGTCGGAGCTGGGTACCCAGGGGCGGGCCAGTTTGTAGGCGGCGTCCGGGGCTGCGCTGCTGATCCGGCTCCGGCTCACCAGGTACCCGTACGGGTTGGCGTTCGCCGTGGACGGGGCGAGCACGAACCCGTAGGGGGCGGCCGCCAGGTCGGTCCGGTCCAGGGTGCGGAAGTGGCATCCCTCGTACACCGCCGTGGCCCGCCCGAAGACGAAGTCCACGTCGCCCTCGACGTAGCAGTGCGCGAAGTACTGCCGGGCGAAGACGCCGAGGCCCGTCGAGTCGGCGTACAGGGTGTCCTGGTGGCCGAGGAACCGGCAGTGGTGGAAGGCGCTGCGGTCGCCCTGCACCTTGAGGGCGACGGCCTGGGTGCCGGTGATGTCGGGGTGGTCGGCGCGCAGCCAGTCGTTGGCGAAGGTGATCCAGCGGGCGGTGAAGCCGTCGGCCTGCACGGTGGTGGTGGCGGAGCCGGTGGTGCCATAGATCCCGCCGCCGGGCTTGGGGGTGCCGGCCGCGTTGTCGTACACGATGACGACGTCCCGCGGGTTCTCGGTGGCGCCGATCCAGGTGGCCTCGGTGCGGGTGGTGTCGACGGCGACCGTCTCCCGGTAGACGCCCGGGGCGAGGACCAGCGTCCAGCCGCTGCCGGTGGCGGCGGTCACGGCGGCCTGGACGGTGGTGAGGTCGCCGCGGCCGTACGGGTCGACGTACAGGGTCCGCGGAGTGCGGCGGCGCTCCGGGGAGCCGTACCGCCCGAAGGGGCGGGCGGTGGCGTGTGCGGGCAGGGCGGCCAGGGCGAGCGCGGCGCCCGCCCCGGCGCCCGCGAGCAGGACACCCCGTCTGGACAGGGGGAGGTGGGGCGAGGACATGCGGGTGCTCCTTGAAGAGGGAAGGGGGTGGCGGTACTCCTTGCCGTGGGGGGTGAGGCCGGGGCGGACCGCGTCGCACGCCCCGGCCGCGTCGAGCGCGTGTCAGCGCAGGTGGCCTGCGCCCGCGCCGCAGTCGACGATGCGCGGCACCGCCGGCGCCGGGTCGACCTTCGTCCGCAGGGTCGGGGTCCAGGTCGAGCCCGCGGTGAGGGTCTCCGCCGGGATCTGCGCGTTGTGGACGGCGATCAGGTCCGTCGGCTCACCGTTGACGTAGTTGTCGTCGGCGGTGAGCGTCGACTCGTTCCACTTCTTCAGGACCGAACCGGCCCTGACGCTGTCGGGCAGGGTGAACGCGTTGTGCTCGGCGACGAGTTGGGACTCGATCCCGATGCCGTAGCTGTAGCCGTAGCCGTCCTCGGCGACGAAGTGGTTGTTGTAGGAGTCGACCTGCCCGAACCGCACCCGCGGCGCCCGCTCCACCAGGTTGCTGAACAGGTTGTGGTGGAAGGTGACCTTGAGGTGCCCCCGGTCGACGGCCGCGGTGGACGCGCTGTCGCTGTTGCCGATCAGGATCGTCTTGTCGTGGTCCGCGAAGACGTTCCAGGAGGCGGTGACGTAGTCGGCGCCCTTGACGATGTCCAGTTCGCCGTCGTGCTGTTCGTAGATCCGCCCGAAGTAGTACGGCAGGGTGCTGTCCGGGTGGTCGCCGTCGGTGAACGTGTTGTGATCCATCCACACGTGGGTGGACCCGTAGATCACCGCGCTGTCGTACTCGGAGTTCCAGTTGCCGTCGGCGGTGTCGGTCGGGTCCCACTGCGGGAAGCAGTCGAGGGGACTCTCGAAGCCCAGGTTGCGGACGATGACGTTGTCGACGGCCTTGATCTGCAGGCTGGCACCCTTGAAACCGGCGTCCTTGCCGATGCCGACGATGGTGGTGTTGGCCGGGACGTACGCCTTGATGTAGGCGTCCTGGGCGGCCTGGGAGGCCCGGCGCAGCCCCTCCGGACTGTCGTCGGGCTCGCTGTCGAGGTTGGTGGAGTGCCCCCAGGCCTCGGGTGAGTACTTCGCGAGGTAGGCGTCGAAGTCGTAGCCGGGCACGGCGAACGAGTCACAGCTCGGCCCGTCCGCGTCGATCGTCCCCTCGACTCTGACGATCTTCGGCGCGCTGCCGCCGTCCGCGAGCGCGGCCTTGAACTCGTCCCAGGTGGTGACGGTGTAGACGTGCGCGGCGTCGGCGGCGGAGCCGCCCGTGGTCCCGGTGGTGGCCGCGCCCCAGCCGTCGTTCGCGGCCAGCACCTGCCGGTCCAGCGCGACCCGGTTGACTCCGGCGGCCTGGGCGGTTCCGGTCACGGCCAGCACGAGAGCCGTGCAGCCGACAATCGTCATCATGACGCGTCCATGACATCTCTGTATGCGCACTGTGCGGGTCTCCTCAGCTTGCGGGTGGCCAGGTGATCCAGGACGTGGGGATGTCCTTGTGCAGCCGGATGACGTCGTGCCGGGCCAGCACCCGGGTACGCAGCAGCTCCTGCGCCACGAGGCGGGCCACGGCGATGGCCCCCGGCGGGTTGAAGTGCGTGTTGTCCTGCTCGGTGTCCGTCCAGTTGAAGTACGTCTTGGTCGCCTCGACCCCGAGCGACTGCCACAGCGCGAGCGACAGCGCCTCGATGTCGAGCAGCGCGACGCCCTCCCGCGCGGCGAGCGCGCGCATCGCCGCCGGGTACTCCCCGTGCGTCGGCACGGCATTGCCGTCGGCGTCGAACCGCCGGCGCTCGACGGGCGTGGCGAGCACCGGCCGGGCACCGTGCGCACGGGCGCCTTCGATGTACAGCCGCAGGTAGTCCTGGTAGGTGGTCCAGGGCTCGGTGTACCGGGTGGGGTCGTCGCTCTTCTCGTCGTTGTGCGCGAACTGGACGACCAGCAGATCGTGCGGCCGGATGGCGGCGAGGATGGCGTCAAGCCGCCCCTCGTCGACGAAGCTCTTGGAACTACGGCCGTTGACCGCTTGGTTGGAGACGGGAATTTCCTTCCGGAGAAAGAAGGGAAGCGCCATTCCCCACCCGGTCTCCGGAGCCGCGTCGGCGTATTTCTGGGCGGCGGTGGAATCACCGGCGATGTAGAGCGTTCGCCGATCTCTGGCCGGAGAACGGCCGCCGAGAGGAACGGCGGCGAGGGCCACAGAAGTTACCTGCCTGCGCGTAAGGGACACGCGGGTCGCCTTTCAAACAGGGGATGAGGTTTCCTACTTGGGGGCGCGGGGAACTGCGCGACCAGCCACGACGAACCCGCAGCTCCCCACAACCGAACCCACCCGAACTCTCAGTGATGGGCCTTCCAGTCGGCCTGCGCCTTGTCGAGCTGGTCGGCCAACGTGTCCAGGAACTCCTTCGCCGTCATCTTGCCGAGCAGCACCTTCTGGAAGTTCGGCTCGTTGTCGGCCTTGGAAACGGTGTTCCAGTCCGGCAGGTAGTAAGGAAGCTGCACGATCTTGGTCGACGCCCCGTTCAAGGCCTCGGCGGCCAGAGCCGTCGGCTCCGACGCCTGGACCCACGCATCCTGCGCGGCCTCGTTGTTCGCCGGCACCTGCCCCGCCGACTCGTTCCACTTGCTGTTGGCCTCGTGCGAGGCGGCGAACTCGACGAACTTCCAGGCGGCGGCCTTGTTCTTGCCGGACTTGAAAAGGGCGAGCCCGTCCACGGGGTTGGAGACCTGCACCCGGGTGCCGTCGTCCAGCGTCGGATTCGGGATCCCCTTGAACTTCCCGCTCAGCGCCTTCTCGTGGTCGGCGTAGGAACCGAGGTTGTGGCTCAGCATCCCGATCGTGCCGGAGTCCCACTGCGCGACCATCTTGGTGAAGTCGTTGTTGACGTCGGCGGACGGGGTGTCCTTCTTGTACAGCCCGACGTACTTCTCCAGGGCGGCGACGTTCTCCGGGTCGTTGACGGTGGTTCTGTCACCGTTCCAGAAGGAGGTGATCCCGCTCTGTCCGTACATGGCGTCCAGCGCCTGGGCGATGGATCCCTCGCCGCCCCGGATGGTGTACCCGAACCTGTTCTTCCCCTGGTCGGTGAGTTTGGCGGCGGCCTCGTAGAACTTCGTCCAGGTGGTCGGCGGGTCCAGCTTCGCCGCGCTGAACAGATCGGTCCGGTACCAGAGCGTGCCGTTGTTCGCGGAGGTCGGCACGGAGTACGTCTTTCCGTCCCCGCCCGCGGACTTCACGCTCTCCAGGAACTTCTCGTTGAGCTTGCCGTTCAGCGAGCTCTTCGCGAGCCGGCTGTCCAGGGGCTCCAGCGCCCCCTGCGCGGCGATCTCCGCGAGCATCGCGGTGCCGACCCCGCCGACGTCGGGCAGCCCGCCGCCCTGGATGGCGGTGTCGTACTTGGACTGGACACTGGCGGCCGGCACGCCCACGTACTTGACCTTGATGTCGGGGTTGGCCTTCTCGAAGTCGGCGATGATCTCCTTCCAGACGTCGGTGCGGACACCGCCGTTGTTGTCCCAGAAGGTGATCGTGCCCTTCCCGGAGCCCTCGCCGCCCTTGTCCCCCGCGCTGCCGCTGCCGTCGTCACCGCAGGCGGTGGCGGTCAGCGCGAGTACGGAACCCAGGGCGACGGCGACGGCCGCGCGCCTGCTTCTGCGGATGCTGCTCTTCATTGGTCGGCTCTCTTCTGTCTCTTCTACGGGTCGCTTCGTCGGGATCCAACGGAGAAAGGGAGCTGTGGAGCGGTGAGGAGACGGCGTCCGCGGCGGCAGGCCGTCCGTCAGCCGTGCACCTCGTTCGGGGGTGCCCAGGGGGCGTCGAGTTCGGAGTAGAGGGAGAGGCTGTCGGCGCTGGCCGTGACCAGTGCGTCGATGCCGGTCACCACCCGGCGCTCCGCCCCGGGCAGGTAGTGCCAGGCGTCGGCGGGCAGCGCGGCCGGGTCGCCGGCCAGCCGGATCGCCTCGACGACCTTCATGAAGGCGCCGGTCGCGTCCGGCACCACCAGCAGGGCGGCGCCGGTGGTGAGATGGTCGGCGAGGTTCTCCAGCAGGTCCGTGCTGCCGTACTCGATCTCCTCCGGGCCGTGGCCCGCCCGCTGCACCAGCACCCGGTCCTGCTTGTACCAGTGGGTGATCCGGCCGCCGGTGCCGTGCACCAGGACGTACGGGTCGCCCGGCTCCTCGGCGCAGAGCGTGGCGGCGACCGTGACCGGGCCGCGCGGGGTGGTGACGCGGACGCAGGAGGTGTCGTCGGACTCGATGTCGTTGGCACGCAGCAGCTCGGTCTCGATGCCGGTGACGTCCTCGGCGCGGTCGGTGCCGAGCAGGGCGAGGCCGGTGGCGACGGCGTGCGCGAGGGGGTTGGTGAGGACCCCGTCGACGACGTCGACGCCGTTCAGCCGCCGCTTGCCGGCCCAGGGCGCCCGCCGGTAGTAGGACTCCGCGCGGGCCCAGGCCCCCGCGCCGCCCACGCCCACCACCTCGCCGATGGCACCCTCCGCGATCAGCCGCCGGATCGCGGGCACGGCGTGCGAGCCCAGCGACTGGAAGCCGATCTGGCAGGCCACACCGGCCTTGGCGACCCCGTCGGCCATCCGCCGGAACTCGGCGTACGACGGCGCCGGCGGCTTCTCCAGGAGCACGTGCACGCCCCGCTCGGCGGCCGTCAGGGCCAGGTCGGTGTGGGTGGGGATCGGCGTGCAGATCACCGCGATCCGTGCGCCGGTGGCGTCGAGCAGGGCGCCGAAGTCGGCGGACTGGGCGGGCTGCCCGAGCCCCTCCGGCAGCTCGTCCGCGCCCAGCGGGGTCAGCTCGCAGATCCCGGCGAGCCGTACGACGCCCTGCTCCTGGAGCCGGCGGATGTTCTCCAGGTGCCAGCGGCCGTGGCCGCGCGCGCCCGCCAGGACGAGGTCGATGGTCATGGGGTCCTCCCTGCGTCGTCGATCTTTGCGTGCAGGGTAAGCGTTTGCCGCGGGCCGCCCGTGAGGTGTCTCATCCCTTCACCGCCCCCGCGCCGAAGCCGGTGATCAGCCACTTCTGGATGAAGGCGAAGACGATCACGACGGGTACGGCGGCGATGATCCCGCCCGCGGCCAGCGCGCCCAGGTCCACGCTGTCGGAGCTCATCAGGGTGTTGAGGCCGACGGGGATGGTCTGCTTGCTCTGGTCGGAGAGGAACATCAGGGCGAACAGGAAGTGGTTCCAGGCGTGCACGAAGGCGAAGGAGCCGACCGCGATCAGCCCGGGCCGCAGCAGCGGCAGGACGACGATCCGGAAGGCGGTGAGCCGGTTGCAGCCATCGACCCAGGCGGCCTCCTCCAGGGAGTACGGCACGTTCCGGATGAAGCCGCTGATCAGGATCATCGACAGCGGGAGCTGGAAGACCGTCTCGGCGACGATCACACTGCCCAGGGAGTTGATCATCTGGAGCCTGGCGAAGATCTGGAAGAGCGGAACCAGGAGCAGCGCGCCCGGCACGAACTGGGAGCAGAGCAGGGCGAGCATGAAGCCGCGCTTGAGCCGGAAGTCGAAGCGGGCCAGGGCGTAGCCGCCGGCCAGCGCGACGACCGTGGTCAGCAGCAGGGTCGAGACGCCGACGTAGACGCTGTTGGTGAAGTAGGTGCCGAAGCTGCGCTCGGTCCACACCTTCCGGAAGTGGTCGAAGGTGGCCGGCCAGGGGACGAGGGAGGTGGAGCCGGCCGGGCGGAGGGCGAAGAGCAGGATCCAGTAGAAGGGGATCAGGGTGAAGAGGAGGTAGATCCCGAGGGGGAGGTAGATCTGCCAGCGGGGGGCCTCGTCCCAGGCGCGGCGCTTCTTCCCGGGCCGGGCGGGCTCGGACACGGCGGGCTCGGCCGCGGGGGCGATCTCGGTGATCACTTGGCCTCGCCCCCGAACTTGCTCAGCCGCAGGTAGACGACGGAGAAGAAGAGCAGGATCACGAAGGCCACCGTGGTCAGTGCGGACGCGTAGCCGAAGTTGTGGGCGTCGACGCTGGTGTTGGCGATGTAGAGGGGAAGGGTCGTCGTCTCCCCGGCCGGGCCGCCTCCGGTCAGGGTGTAGAGCAGGTCGACGTTGTTGAACTCCCACACCGCGCGCAGCAGCGTGGACAGGACGATGGCGTCCTTGAGGTGCGGCAGGGTGATGTGCCAGAACTGCTTGAGGCGGCTCGCCCCGTCGACCTCCGCCGCCTCGTACAGGTCCTTGGACACGGACTGGAGGTCGGCGAGGATGAGGATCGCGAAGAACGGCACGCCCCGCCAGAGGTCGGCGACGACGGCCGCCGGGAAAACGGTCGAGGTGTCCGACAGCCAGCTGGTGCCGTACGACCCGATCCCCGCGTCCGCGAGGTAACGCGTGACGCCCGTCTGGGAGTTGTAGAGCAGCACCCAGATCGCGGAGGTCAGCACGCCGGAGACCGCCCACGGCGAGAAGACCAGTGCCCGCCCCAACGCCCGCCCCGCGAAGGTCTGGTTGACGATCAGCGCGAGCGCGAGTCCGAACAGCAGCTGCAGTCCGACCTCCGCGACGACCCACTTGGCGCTGAAGGTCAGCGTGTCCCAGAACTGCGGGTCGTGCGCGAAGGCCTGCGTGAAGTTGCCGAAGCCCGCGAAGCCGTTCCGCCAGGGCTTGGTCGGGTTGTAGTTCTGCAGGCTGTAGTAGAAGACGCTGAGCACCGGGTAGGCGATGAAGCCCAGCATCAGCAGGGCCGCCGGGGCGATCAGCAGGTACGGCAGCCTGCGCGGCGTCGCCGAGGCACGGCGCCGCCGGGGTGGCGCGGGCGGTTTCGCCACGGCTGCGGCTTGGGCCATGACCTGTTCTCCGTTCGCAGTGAGCCAGTTACAGCGGGTGCAGGAAGCGCTTGCTCGATGGGCGTGGTTGAAGCGCTTCGACGATCGTCGAAGGAAGCCGGGCGGTCAGCCCGCGTACGGGTCCGGGACTTCTCCCGGCCGGGCCAGGAACTCGAAGTCGCAGCCGGTGTCGGCCTGGGTGATCTGTGCGTCGTAGAGCGCGCCGTATCCGCGCTCGTACCGGGCGGGCGGCGGCGTCCACTCCGCCCGGCGCCGCGCCAGCTCCTCGTCGTCCACGTCGAGCCGGAGGGTGCGCGCCTCGACGTCGAGGGTGACGGAGTCCCCGGTGCGGACGAGTGCGAGGGGTCCGCCGACGTACGACTCGGGTGCGATGTGCAGCACGCAGGCGCCGTAACTCGTGCCGCTCATCCGGGCGTCGGAGATCCGCACCATGTCCCGCACACCCTGTTTGAGGAGGTGGTCGGGGAGGGGCAGCATGCCGTACTCGGGCATGCCGGGGCCGCCCCTGGGCCCGGCGTTGCGCAGGACGAGCACGCTGTCGGCGGTGATCCCGAGGGACGGGTCGTCGATGGTGCGCTGCATGGTCCGGTAGTCGTCGAAGACGACGGCGGGACCGGTGTGCTTGAGCAGGCGGGGCTCGGCGGCGATGTGCTTGATGACCGCGCCGTCCGGGCAGAGGTTGCCGCGCAGCACGGCGACCCCGCCTTCGCTCGCGACCGGGTTGTCACGGGGCCGGATGACGTCGTCGTCGTGCACCCGGGCGCCGGCGAGCTGCTCGCGGTAGGTGTCGTGGGACACCGTCGGCCGGTCCAGGTGGAGCAGGTCGGGGATGCGGGAGAGGAAGCCGGGCAGGCCGCCCGCGAAGTGGAAGTCCTCCATGAGGTGTCTCCGGCCGCCGGGGCGGACGTTGGCGAGGACGGGCACGGTGCGGGCGATGCGGTCGAAGTCGTCGAGGGTGAGCCGCACCCCGGCGCGGCCGGCCATGGCGATGAGGTGGATGACGGCGTTGGTGGAGCCGCCGAGCCCGAGGACGGTGGTGACGGCGTCCTCGAAGGCCTCGGGGGTGAGGAGCCGGGAGAGCCGCAGGTCCCGGTGGACGAGTTCGACGATCCGCATCCCGGACCTGGCGGCCATCCGGTCGTGCCCCGAGTCGACGGCCGGGATGCTGGACGCGCCCGGGACGGTCACGCCGAGCGCCTCGGCGGCGGCGGTGAGGGTGGAGGCGGTCCCCATGGTCATGCAGTGACCGGGCGAGCGGGCGAGCCCGCTCTCCAGCTCCGCCATCTCGCAGTCGCCGATGAGACCGGCGCGTCGGTCGTCCCAGTACTTCCACATGTCGGTGCCGGAGCCCAGCACCTCGCCCCGCCAGTGACCGGGGAGCATGGGCCCCGCGGGCACGAAGACGGTGGGCAGGTCGACGGAGGCCGCGCCCATGAGGAGGGCCGGGGTGGACTTGTCGCAGCCGCCCATCAACACGGCCCCGTCGACCGGGTACGACCGCAGGAGTTCCTCCGTCTCCATCGAGAGGAGGTTGCGATAGAGCATGGGGGTCGGCTTCTGGAAGGTCTCCGAGAGGGTGGAGACCGGGAACTCCAGCGGGAATCCGCCCGCCTGCCAGACGCCCCGCTTCACCGCCTGCGCCCGGTCACGGAGGTGCACATGACAGGGATTGATGTCCGACCAGGTGTTGAGGACCGCGATGACCGGCTTGCCGAGGTGCTCCTCGGGGAGGTAGCCGAGCTGGCGGGTGCGGGCGCGGTGGCTGAAGGAGCGGAGCCCGTCGGTGCCGTACCACTGGTGGCTGCGCAGTTCTTCGGGCTTCCTGCGGGGCGGGGTCGGGTCGGGTGCGTTCATATCGACCATCCGGCGGCTATGGCGGCGACCTCGGCGCGCTCTTCCTCGGGCAGCTGCCTGCTGGGCGGGCGGACGTCGCGGCGGCAGAGGCCGAGGGAGGCGAGCGCCTCCTTGACTACGGTGACGTTGTCGGCGGAGCCGTTCGCGGCGCGGAGCTCCTCGAAGCGGCGGATCTGTTCCCAGACCTTCATGGCGGCCGGGTAGTCGCCCGATCGAAGCGCTTCGATCATATGCAGCGAAACGGCCGGGGAGACGTTCACGAGGCCGGAGGTGAAGCCGGTGGCACCGGCCGAGAAGTAGGAGGGCGCGTACGGTTCGGCGAGCCCCGCGACCCAGACGAAGCGGTCGAGCCCCGCGTCCCGGGCGAAGGCGGCGAACTTGGCGGCGTCCGGGACGGCGTACTTGACGCCGATCACGTTGGGGCAGGCGTCGGCGAGTTCGGCGAGGCGGGCGCCGGGGAGCTGGGCGTTGCGGATGTACGGGACGACGCCGAGGTCGGGGACGGACGCGGCGATCGCCCGGTGGTAGTCGACCCAGCCGGCCTGCGAGACGTACGGGTGGACGGGCTGATGGACCATCACCATGTGTGCGCCGTGCTCGCGGGCGTGCCGGGCGGAGGCGACGGCGGTGGGGATGTCGTGCCCGACACCGACGAGAACGACGGCCGCGTCCCGGACCTCGTCGAGGGTCGACTCGGTGACGAGCCGCCGCTCCTCGGGGGCGAGGGCGTAGAACTCGCCGGTGTTGCCGTTGGGGGTCAGGGTGCGGACGCCGCCGTCGAGGAGCCGGCGCAGCAGGGCCCGGTGGGCGTCCTGGTCGACGCTGCCGTCCGCGGCGAAGGGGGTCACCGGGATGGCCACCACGTCGGCCAGGGCCGCCCGTTGGGTCTCGAACGCCACGCTGCTCATTCCTGGCCTTCCTGCTCGGCCGCCCGGGGGAAGGCCCGGTCGACGAAGGACGCGATGTGGGCGTGCAGGGTGCGGGCGGCACCGTCGGCGTCGCCCGCGAGCGCCAGCCGCAGGATCTCGCGGTGCTCACCGGCCTCCTGCTCCCAGGAGGGGGAGGCGGCCCAGGCGACGGCGGAGACGAGGGCGGCCTGGTCGCGGACCTCGTCGAGCATCCGGCCGAGGAGCGGGTTGCCGCACGGAAGGTAGAGGGCGCGGTGGAAGTCGCGGTTGGCGAGGGAGCGTTCGGCGGTGTCGCCGGCGTCGTCGGCGCGGGTGAGGGCGTCGCGCGCGGCGTCGAGGGAGGCGCCGAGCCGTACGGCCCGCCGGAGGGCCTCGGGTTCCAGGAGCAGCCGTACGTCGTAGACCTCGCGCGCCATGTCCGCGTCCACCATGCGCACCGTGACGCCCTTGTACTGGCTCATCACGACCAGCCCGGTCCCGGCGAGGGTCTTGAGCGCCTCCCGCACGGGGGTCTTGGACACCCCGAACTGCGCGGCGAGCTCGGTCTCCACCAGGGCCTGTCCCGGCGTCAGCTGCCCGGTCAGGATGCGGTGTTTGATCGCGTCCAGCACGAACTGCGTACGGGACGGAATCGGCATGGGCACAGAGGTCATGCGCGCCTCTCGGGGTCACCTATCAGGTGCGGGACCTGATCTGACGTATCTGATCTCACGTATCGCGTCTCATATATGACGTATGAAGTGCGACGCGGATGAAGGTAGGAGGACGGCTGTGTTTCGTCAATGCTTCTGACAGAGAAGGCAGTTGAGGGAAGGGCCGGATCCCGGGCTCGGCGAGGTTGTGCGGCGGACCCGCTCGCCGGCCGACCGGCCGACGCGGGACCGCGGGTGGGCGCCGCCGGGTCAGAAACCCCTCGACTCCCCCTCCCGCGCCACGCTGGTGGGCCGTTCCGACACGACTCCCGCCCGGGTGGCCGCCATCTCCCGGGTCAGGGCCGGCCCCACATGGGTGATGAGCAGCTCCCGCGCCCCCGCGTCCCGGGCGATCCGTCCCGCGTCCTCCGGGGTCAGATGAACCCGTTCGTCTCCGCGATGCCTGTCGAGGTCGGCCTCGCACAGGAAGACGTCCGCCCGGACGGCCAGCTCGGCCAGGGCGGCGCACGGTCCGCTGTCTCCGGAGTACGCGAGCACGCTCCCCTGGCACTCGGCGCGCAGCCCGTAGGCCTCCGTGCCGTGAGCCACCGCCCGGGTGGCGAGCCGCAGGTTCCAGTGCTGGACGGCGTGGCCGTCGTACAGCGGCCGGAAGTCGAACACCCCGCTCAGAAAGCCCAGATCCGGCCGGCCGAAGAAGCCCGCCAGCCGCTGCGCGCACTCCTGCGGCGCGTAGACCGGGATCGGCGCGGCCGGTGTCAGTCCGCCGAAGGCGTAGGCGTACGCGGCGGCCAGCAGATCCGCACTGTGATCCGCGTGCAGATGCGAGATCCAGATCGCCGTGAGCCGCGCCGGGTCCGTGTGCCGCTGCAGTTCCGCGAACGTCCCCGTCCCCGCGTCCACCCACACCTCGGCGCCCCCGCCGCGCACCAGGTAACCGGAGCACGGGCGGCCGGGCCGCGGGTGGGGAGCGGCGGTGCCGAGGACGGTGAGGCTCAAGGGCATGGCGAGGAGAGTACGGATCCGGGTCCCCGCCCGCTCACGGTTCGCGCTCTTTCACGGCCTGCCCCCTGCGGGTCGGCCTCTCACCGCCGGCCCCCTTCCGGCCTGCCGCGCACGGACCCTCCCGGCCTGCCCATCACGGCTTCCATCCCGGGTTCCGGCCGCTCAGGCCCACCGCACGGTCCAGCAGCGGCGCGCCCGCCGGCACCGGCACGAGGGGGCCGAACGGGCCGCGGTCGCCGGCCGCCGCCATCCGCAGGAAGCCGTACGCCACCTCCAGCGCCACCGGGTCCGGGAGGTAGTCCTGGCCGGTGGCCCGGGCCAGGTCCCAGCCGTGGACGACCAGTTCGTCGGCGGCCACCGCGCCCGCCACCCCGCCGGGCAGGTCGACCCCGCCGGCACGCGTCATGCCGTCCCACGCGGACGGGTCCCGCCAGGCCTCTGCCAGTGCGTCGAGCGCCTTGGGCAGCTCCTGCCGCCACTCCGCTCCGAGCACCGGCAGCGACGCGTCGGGGCGGTGGTCGGTGGTGGTCCCCAGCTTCTTGTGGGCCGCGTCCCGGAAGGCCACGGACAGGCCCGCCACATGGCCCAGGAGGTGGCGGACCGCGTAGTCCGGACACGGCGTCGACTCCGCGAGCTGCCCGTCCGCCACCCGCTCCGCGAGTTCCGCCACGATCCTCGCCTGCGGGCCGAGGTCGATCATGGTCGTACCAGTCATCGTGCTGCCTCCCTGGGCACCGGCTCGGTCGCCGTCCGCTTCAGGGGGTAGACCGGACCGCCTTGCGAAACTCATCGATCCGCCCTACCGACACCCCGCCCAGGAAGCACCACAGCGCCCTCCCCGGGGCGGCGCTCGGGCTAAGGCATCCTCCCGATCCGGGCACCCCCGCCTTAGCCCCACGATGACCAGGCATGACACCCACCTCATGGGCCGTGACGCGCCTGCTCCGCGACCGCAACGCGGCCCTGTACCTCACCGGCGTCGTGGTCTCCGGCTTCGGCACCTCCGCGCTCTGGCTCGTGTCCGGCGTCTGGGTCAAGGACCTCACCGGTTCCGACGGACTCGCCGCCCTCTGCACCGCCGCCCTCTGGGCCCCGACCCTCCTCGGCCCCGCCCTCGGCACCCTCGCCGACCGTGTCCGCCGTAAACCCCTCCTGATCTGCGTCAACCTCGGTCTCGCCGGCCTGCTGCTGCCCCTGGTGGCCGTCGACTCCCCCGCCTCGGTCTGGCTGCTCTTCACCGTCCTCGTCCTCTACGGCGCCGCGGGCGTGGTCGAGGACGCGGCCGAATCCGCCCTCGTCGTCGCCGCCGTCGACCCCGCCCTCCTCGGCGACTTCAACGGGCTGCGGATGACCGCCCGCGAGGGCATGAAGCTGGTCGCCCCGCTGACCGGCGCCGCGCTGTACACGGCGTACGGCGGGCCGAGCGTGGCGCTGCTGGACGCCTGCACCTTCGTGCTGGCGGCAGGGCTGTGCGCACTGCTCCGGGTGCGGGAGGAGCGGCCCGGACGGGCGCGCGGCGGCTGGCGGCGGCAGACCGCCGAGGGGGTCCGGCTGCTCTGGGGGCACCCCGCCCTGCGGCCGCTGGTCCGGGCCGGCGGCGCCACGATGTGCCTCGCCTCGCTCGGCAGCAGCCTGAACTACGCGGTCGTGGCCGCCCTCGGCCACTCCCCCGCCTACACGGGGGTGACGTACGCCGTCCAGGGCGTCGGCTCGGTCGGTGTCGGGCTGGTGGCGGGGCCCGCGCTGCGACGGCTCGGGGAGCGGGGGTTCGCGGCGTGGGGGATCGCGCTGACGGGGGTGGCGGTGGCCGGGCGGGTGGTGGAATGTGACATGGCACTGCTCGCGTGCAGCCTCGCCGGCGGCCTCGGCCTGCCCTGTGTCCTGATCGCCGCCTACACCGCCGTACAACGCGAGATCCCGGCCGCCGCGCTGGGGCGGGCGACCGCGACGGCCGACACGCTGATGTTCACACCGAACGTGGTCGGACTGGCCGTCGGGGCCGCCCTGGTCGAACTCGTCGACCACCGGCTGCTGTTGCTGCTCTTCGGCGGCGCGCTGCTGGCGACCGCCGGGTCACTGGCTCAGCGCAACGCCTCCCGGACCGCCGCCAGGTCACCGTCGGACGCCAACCCGGCGTGATACAGCCGCAGTTCGGTCGCGCCCCGGTCACGGGCACGCTCCGCGTCGGCGGCGAGGGTCCCGGGGCTGCCGCCCATCCCGGAGACCACCGTGAAGTTGGCGGCCAGGACGGTGTCGTCCCGCGCGTGCTCGGCGAAGGGCGCCAGCAGGGCCGTTCCGCCCGTGCAGGGGACCACGACGCCGTCCGCGACGGACAGGATCCAGGCCGGGTCCACGCCCACGTTGGCTCCGCAGTGGTACGTCACCGGGTCGGCGTGCAGCAGCACCTGGAAGCCTTCGGGGGCCGCCGCCCGCACCGCGGCCACGGCCGTCTCCTGGAGCGTGCGGGCCTGTCCGTCGCGCCACGCGCGCGTGGCCGCCGCCACCGGCTCGCCGAGCAGCTTCTCCACCGTCGGCCAGCCGGCGTCGTCGGCGGCGCCCCGCCAGAGCGGCTCCAGAGCCTCCCGTACGGCGGCGGCCAGCTCGTCGGCGGCCAGGCCCTGTTCGCCGTACCCGGTGCGGCAGGTGGGGCAGAAGCAGAGCGCCATCAGGTACTGGCCGGCATCCCCCAGGCCGACCCCGGCCGTCTTGTCGTGGGCGTGCAGGTGCTGGAGGCCGTACCAGCCGAGGGACTCCAGTTCGGTGCCGGCCACGCCGGGGCGTACGGCGGCCTCGGCGGCGAGGTCGGCCAGGTACGCGCGCGTGGCGGGGTGGGCGATGCAGGGGGCCCAGGGGTAGCGGTCGCCGTAGGCGTTGACGACCGAGGTGTCCGGATGCTCGGCGCCCAAGCGGGAGTTGTGGGCGAGGATCACCCAGGTGTGCACGTCGAGGCCGGCGCCGCGCAGGGCTTCGGCCGCCGCGCCGTAGGCGTCGCCGGGGGCCCAGTCACCGGCCGGGTAGGGGCGCAGCTCCCGGCCGGTCCAGCGGTGGTCGGGCGGGTAGTAGACGGCCGCGTGTTCGGCGGTGACGATGCGGTGGCGGGGGTGGCGGGGGGTCAGCGCGCGGGTGGAGTGGTAGGCGGAGGCCAGGGTGGCCTGGTGGACGCCGAGCGCGGCGATGCGGTCCGCGGCCTCCGGGTCCCCGGTCACGTCCCAGGGGTAGACGAACGCCGACGCCTTCAGCCGGCCTTCCGCGGACGCGCGCGGCCGCCCTCCTGCGGTCGCGCTCACACGTCCTCCTCCGGTCGTGTTCACGCGTCCTCCTCCAGCAGCGCGTACCCGCGCTCGATCAGCTGGGCGAGCTGCTTCACGTGCTCCTCGGCCGGCTCGTGCAGCGGGGGACGGACCTCGCCGACCTCCAGGCCGCGCAGCCGTACCCCGGCCTTGACGAGCGAGACGGCGTATCCCCGGCCCTGGGCGCGGAGTTCGACGAACGGGCGGTAGAAGCCGTCCAGCAGGCGCTCGGCCGTCGCCCGGTCCCCGTCGCGCAGGGCGGCGTGGAAGGCGAGGGCGAGCTCCGGGACGAAGCAGAAGACGGCGGAGGAGTAGAGGTCGATGCCGATGGCCCGGTAGGCGAGCTGGGTCTGTTCGGCGGTCGGCAGGCCGTTGAAGTAGAGGAAGCCGCCGGGGACCTCGGTGCGGACGGCGCTGACGATGCGCTGCATGAGGTCCAGGTCGCCGAGGCCGTCCTTGAAGCCGATGATGCCCTCGGTGCGGGCGAGTTCGACGACGGTGGGCGGGGTGAACACGGCGTTGTCGCGCTGGTAGACGATCACGGGGAGAGCGGTGGCCGCCGCCACCTCCCGGTAGTGCCGCAGCAGGCCCTCCTGGCCGGCGACCACCAGGTAGGGCGGCATGGCGAGGAGGCCGTCGGCGCCCGCGGCCTCGGCGAGACGCGCGTAGCGTACGGCGAGCGCGGTGCCGTAGCCGGCGCCGGCCACCACCGGTACCCGCCCGTCGGCCGCCGCCACGGCCGCGCGGACGCAGGCCTCGAACTCCTCGGGCAGCAGCGCGTGGAACTCCCCCGTGCCGCAGCAGGCGAAGACGGCGGCGGCGCCGGCCTCGACGCCCCGGCGGACGTGCTCACGGTAGGTGTCGAGGTCGAGGGAGCCGTCGGGCCCGTAGGCGGTGACCGGGAAGAAGAGCGGCCCGCGCGGGTCACGAAGCCGGGCGGCGAGAGGGGCTGGCGTCACGGGCGCTCCCTGGCGATGCATGTTTCTGATCGGCGTCTATATTCATGAACGTGACCACGTTACGAGGCCGCCTCCGGGCGGGTCAAGGCGACAAACGACCAACAGTCGAGCGGATTCCCGCACTCCACGGCACACTTGACTCGGCACGTCGCACCTCCCTAGCGTGTCCATGAATGTGAATGTCATACACGGACGCGACCAGCACTGATCCAAGGAGACCGTGGATGCCCACTCCCCGCACGCTACTGCTCACCGGTGCCGCCGGCGGACTCGGCACCCTGATGCGGTCACTGCTCCCGGAGTACGGCTACGAGCTGCGCCTGTTCGACGTGCGGCCGGTCGACGGCGAACCGGACGCGATCACCGCCGATCTCGGCGACACGGCGGCGCTGCGCGAGGCGGTCCGGGGCGTGGACGCGGTCCTGCACCTCGCGGGGATCTCCCTGGAGGCGCCCTTCGAGAAGATCCTCCGCTCGAACATCGAGGGCACCTACAACCTGTACGAGGCCGCCCGCGAGGCGGGTGTGCCGCGGATCGTGTTCGCCTCCTCCAACCACGCCGTCGGCTTCACCCCGGCGCCCCGCGCGGGCACACCTCTTGATTCAGGAGTGCTGATCCCGGTCGGCACCCCGCACCGCCCGGACACCTTCTACGGCCTGTCCAAGGCGTTCGGCGAGGACCTCGCCCAGCTGTACTGGGACAAGCACGGCCTGGAGACGGTCTCCGTCCGCATCGGCTCCTGCTTCGCGGAGCCGGCCGACGTGCGGATGCTCTCGGTGTGGATGAGCCCCGCGGACGGCGCCCGCCTCTTCCACGCGGCCCTGACCGCCGAGGAGGTCGGCCACACCGTCGTCTACGGCTCCTCCGCCAACACCAGGCTGTGGTGGGACCTCAGCACCGCGCGGGCGCTCGGCTACGAGCCGCAGGACGACTCCGAACAGTTCGCCGGGAAGCTGATCGCCGAGCACGGCGAGCTGGACCCGGAGAAGCCGGCCCACACCCACCTCGGCGGCCGTTTCGTCGACGACCCGCCGATCTGGCCGTACTGAAAACCACCCCTCACGACAGCGGACGGGCACCGAACGGGCCCGTCCGCTTCGCATTCGGGCACGGATCATGCCCGATCTCACGTCACCCACAGCAGCGCCCCAGGTCCGAGACGGGCACGCCCGAGCACAATCGGGCGTACACGGGCAGCATCGGGTTGGCAACAGGCCTGGTCAGGGCCGTGCGCCGGAGGTACAACTTCCCCCATGGCCCGAACGGGCAGCTCCACAGGGAAGTGGGTGACGGTATGACCACCAGGACGGCGGAAGAGCGCCAGCGCGAGATCGTGCGGGCCGCCCGGACCACCGGTTCCGTGGACGTCACCGAGCTCGCCGCCGAAATGGGCGTGGCCAAGGAGACCATCCGGCGCGATCTGCGCGCCCTGGAGGACCACGGGCTGGTGCGGCGCACCCACGGCGGCGCCTACCCGGTGGAGAGCGCCGGTTTCGAGACCACGCTCGCGTTCCGGTCGACCAGCCATGTCCCGGAGAAGCGCCGGATCGCGTCCGCCGCCGCCGAGCTGCTCGGCGACGCCGAGACCGTCTTCGTCGACGAGGGCTTCACCCCCCAGCTCATCGCCGAGGCGCTGCCCGGGGACCGGCCGCTGACCGTGGTCACCGCGTCCCTGCCGGTGGCCGGCGCGCTCGCGGAGGCCGAGAACGTCTCCGTCCTGCTGCTCGGCGGCCGGGTCCGCTCCGGCACCCTCGCCACCGTCGACCACTGGACGACGAAGATGCTCGCCGGCTTCGTCGTCGACCTCGCCTACATCGGCGCCAACGGCATCTCCCGCGAGCACGGCCTGACCACCCCCGACCCGGCGGTCAGCGAGGTGAAGGCGCAGGCGATCCGGGCCGCGCGCCGCACCGTGTTCGCCGGCGTGCACACCAAGTTCGGGGCGGTCAGCTTCTGCCGGTTCGCGGAGATCGGCGAGCTGGAGACCATCGTCACCAGCACCCTGCTGCCCGCCTCCGAGGCCCACCGCTACACGCTCCAGGGTCCCCAGGTCCTCCGCGTCTGACCCCCCGAGAACAGCCACCGAGAACAGCCACCACGAACAGTCCCCGAGCCGCAGCACTCCACGCCCGCGTGGATCCGTTATATCCGCATAAGTTCCCCAGATCTCCCCATCAGTTTCTCCAGGAGCACCCCATGCGAACCCAGAGCCGACGAACGCCCCGCACCCTGTTCGCGGTGGCCGCCGCAGGAACGCTGACCACCTCGCTGCTCGCCGGCTGCTCGGGCGCCGGCGCCGGCGGTGGTTCCTCCGCCCACTCCATCAACGTCCTGATGGTGAACAACCCGCAGATGGTCGAACTGCAGAAGCTCACCGCGGCCAACTTCACCAAGGACACCGGGATCAAGGTGAACTTCACCGTGCTGCCCGAGAACGACGTCCGCGACAAGATCAGCCAGGACTTCGCCAACCAGGCCGGCCAGTACGACGTCGCCACCCTCTCCAACTACGAGATCCCGATCTACGCCAAGAACAACTGGCTGGAGCCGATGGACTCGTACGTCAAGAAGGACACCGCCTTCGACCAGCAGGACATCCTCAAGCCGATGCAGCAGGCCCTCACCGCGGCCGACGGCAAGCTCTACGGCGAGCCCTTCTACGGCGAGTCGTCCTTCCTGATGTACCGCAAGGACGTCTTCCAGAAGAAGGGCCTGACCATGCCGGCCCACCCCACCTGGCAGCAGGTGGCCGACCTGGCCGCCGAGGTGGACGGCGCGGAGCCCGGCATGAAGGGCATCTGCCTGCGCGGGCTGCCCGGCTGGGGCGAGATGCTGGCGCCGCTGACCACGGTCGTCAACACCATGGGCGGCACCTGGTTCGACAAGGACTGGAAGGCCCAGCTGGACGCCCCCGAGTTCAAGAAGGCCACGCAGTTCTACGTCGACCTGGTCCGCAAGCACGGCGAGGCCGGCGCCGCCCAGTCCGGCTTCGCCGAGTGCCTGAACGACACGACCCAGGGCAAGACGGCGATGTGGTACGACGCCACCTCGGGCGCGGGTTCGCTGGAGGCCACCGGCTCCCCGGTGAAGGGCAAGATGGGCTACGTCCCGGCGCCGGTCGACAAGACCGACAGCTCCGGCTGGCTCTACACCTGGGCGTGGGGCATCCAGAAGGCGTCCAAGAACCCCGACGACGCCTGGAAGTTCATCTCGTGGGCGTCCAGCAAGGGCTACGAGAACCTGGTGGGCGAGAAGGCGGGCTGGGCCAACGTGCCGGCCGGCAAGCGCACCTCGACGTACGACATCCCGCAGTACCGCAAGGAGGCGGCCGCCTTCGCGGACGTCACCCGGGACGCCATCGCCAGTGCCAAGCCGAACGACCCGGGTGTGCAGCCGCGGCCCGCGCCCGGCATCCAGTTCGTCGACATCCCCGAGTTCACCGACCTGGGCACCAAGGTCTCCCAGGAGATCAGCTCCGCCGTGGCCGGCCAGCAGTCCGTGGACGACGCGCTGAAGAAGGCACAGAAGCTCGCCGAGGCCGTCGGCAAGAAGTACGAGGGATCATGACCGCCACCGCCTCCCCCCGGGTCGCCGCCGCCACCGCGCGGCCGGCGCCCCGGCCCCCGTCCGACCGTCTGCGGGCCTGGGCCACCCGGGCCCCGCTGCTGCCCGCCCTGGTCTTCATGATCGTGGTGACCCAGCTGCCGTTCGTGGCGACCGTGGTGATCTCGTTCTTCGACTGGAACGCGCTCTATCCGAAGGACCGCCACTTCACCGGCATCGACAACTACCGCCAGGTCCTGACCGACCCGGACCTGCGCCACTCGGTGTGGACCACGGTCCTGCTGACGGTCACGGTGGTGCTGGTCAGCCTGGTCCTGGGACTGGTGGTGGCGCTGCTGCTCAACCGGAAGTTCCGCGGCCGGGGCGTGGTCCGCACGCTGATGATCGCCCCGTTCCTGATCGTCCCGGTCGCGGCGGCGCTGCTCTGGAAGCACGTCCTCTACAACCCCGAGTACGGCCTGCTCAACGGCCTGCTGCACTACGTCGGCGGGCCCCAGCCGGACTGGATCTCGGACAACCCGCTGATCGCGGTCGAGGCCGCCCTGGTGTGGCAGTGGACGCCGTTCATGATGCTGATCCTGCTGGCCGGGCTGCAGAGCCGGGACCAGCAGCAGCTGGAGGCGGCCCGGGTGGACGGGGCGAGCGACTGGCAGATCTTCCGCTACCTGACCCTCCCGCATCTGCGCCGGTACCTGGAACTCGGCGGGCTGCTGGGCTCGATCTACATCGTGCAGAACTTCGACGCGGTCTTCACGATCACCTCCGGCGGCCTGGGCACCGCCAACCTCCCCTACACCGTCTACCAGAGCTTCTACCAGGCGCACGAGAACGGCCTCGCCTCGGCCGCGGGCGTCGTGGTGGTCATCGGCTCGATCATCATCGCGACCTTCGCCCTGCGTGTGGTGTCGTCGCTGTTCCGCGAGGAGGTGTCCCGCGCATGAGCACCGCCCTGAACGTCGTACGGCGTAACGGACTCGGGCTGGTCGCGTGGCTGACCGGGATCGTGTTCTTCCTGCCCATCGCCTGGATGGCGCTGACGTCCTTCCACTCCGAGGCGGACGCGGCGACCAACCCGCCGTCCTTCACCGCCGGCCTCACCCTGGACAGCTACCGCGAGTTCTTCGGCGTCGGCGGCGGGGCGAGCCCGTGGCCCGCGCTGATCAACTCGGCGATGGCGTCGGTGGTCTCGACGCTCTTCGTCCTCCTGCTGGCCTTCCCGGCGGCCTACGCGCTGTCGATCCGCCGGGTGCGGAAGTGGACGGACGTGCTGTTCTTCTTCCTCTCCACGAAAATGCTGCCGGCCGTGGCGGGCCTGCTGCCGATCTACCTCTTCGCGAAGAACGCCGGGATGCTCGACAACATCTGGCTCCTGGTCATCCTGTACACCTCCATGAACCTGCCGATCGCGGTGTGGATGATGCAGTCCTTCCTCGCCGAGGTCCCGGTCGAGGTCATCGAGGCCGCGCGGGTGGACGGGGCCCGGCTGCCGACGATCCTCGCGCGCGTGGTCGCCCCCATCTCCCTGCCCGGCGTCGCCGCCACCGCGCTGATCTGCTTCATCTTCAGCTGGAACGAACTGCTCTTCGCGCGCGTGCTGACGGGCGTGGTCGCCGAGACCGCCCCCGTCTTCCTGACCGGCTTCATCACCAGCCAGGGCCTGTTCCTGGCGAAGGTGTGCGCCGCGTCGCTCGTCGTCTCCCTGCCGGTGCTCGCCGCGGGGTTCACCGCCCAGGACAAACTGGTCCAGGGCCTGTCCTTGGGAGCCGTCAAATGAAGGCCGCCGTCATCGAGTCCGTGGGCCGTGCCGTCGTCACCGAGGTCCCCGACCCGACACCGGGCCCCCGCGAGGTCGTCGTGGAGGTGGCCGCCTGCGGCCTGTGCGGCACGGACCTGCACATCCTCCAGGGCGAGTTCGCCCCCAAGCTGCCGATCGTGCCGGGCCACGAGTTCGCCGGCGAGGTGGTCGGCGTCGGCTCCCAGGTGACCGAGGTGGCGATCGGCGACCGGGTCGCGGTCGACCCGTCGCTGTACTGCCACGAGTGCCGGCAGTGCCGCAGCGGCCACAACAACCTCTGCGAGCGGTGGGCCGCGATCGGCGTGACCGTGCCGGGCGGCGCCGCGCAGTACGCGCTCGCCCCGGTGGCCAACTGCGTGAAGCTCCCCGAGCACGTCCGCACCCAGGACGCGGCCCTGATCGAGCCCCTGTCCTGCGCGGTACGCGGCTACGACATCCTCCAGTCCCGCCTCGGCGCGCACGTGCTCGTCTACGGCTCCGGGACCATGGGCCTGATGATGCTGGAGCTGGCGAAGCGGACCGGCGCGGCGAGCGTGGACGTGGTCGACCTGAACCCGGCCCGCCTGGAGACCGCGCGGCGGCTCGGGGTCTCCGGCTCCGCCGCGAACGCGGACGAGCTGGACCGTCCGCGGGGCTGGGACGTGGTGATCGACGCGACCGGCAACGCGGCGGCGATCCAGGACGGCCTGGAGCGGGTCGCCAAGGCGGGCACGTTCCTCCAGTTCGGCGTCGCCGACTACGCGACCCGGGTAACGATCGACCCGTACCGCATCTACAACCAGGAGATCACCATCACCGGCTCCATGGCCGTGCTGCACAGCTACGAGCGGGCGGCCGAGCTGTTCGCGAACGGTGTCCTGGACCCGGACGTCTTCATCAGCGACCGCCTCCCGCTGGACAGCTATCCGCAGGCGCTGGAGCAGTTCGCGGCGGGCGTGGGACGGAAGATCGTGGTGGTGCCGTAGAAGTTTAAGGGAACGGTAAAGAGAGGTCGTTCGTTCACCCGGCATGACAGCTATGACCCCTGGCTCGAACATCCCTCTCCCCGCCCCCCGGGTGGCGGTGGACGTCGCCGCCCCGGTGCGGCTCGACGTGTCGGGCCTGCTGCTCACGGGCGACGGCAAGGTGCGCTCCGACGACGACTTCATCTTCTACAACCAGCCGAACGGGCCGGGTGTGACGTACCGCTCCGGCGGCGGTACGTCCCCGGACGCGATCATCGTCGACACGGCCGCCGTACCGCCCGGGATCGAGAAGATCGTCGTCACCGCGAGCCCCGACGCCGCGGGCCAGACCTTCCAGGGCATCGAGCCGACGGCGACGATCCGCAACGCGGACGACGGCTCGGTGCTGGCCACCTTCACCCCGCCGCAGCTGGGCCCGGAGACGGCCCTGGTGGTCGTGGAGATCTATCTGCGGGGCGGCGCGTGGAAGGCCCGCGCGGTCGGCCAGGGGTACGCGAACGGACTGGCCGGTATCGCGACGGACTTCGGCGTGTCGGTGGAGGAACCGGCCCCCGCTCCGGCGGCCCCGGTGGCCCGGCCGGCCGCCCCGGTCGCCCAGCCGACGGCCCCGGTCGCCCAGCCCGCACCCCCCGCGGCTCCGCCGGCCGCGCCCGCGCCGCCCGCCCCCGGCACCGGGAAGATCAACCTCGACAAGGGCCGGGTCAGCCTCCAGAAGAACCAGACCGTGTCCCTGGTCAAGGGCGGCCGGCCGCTGCTCTCGCAGGTCAAGATGGGTCTCGGCTGGGAGCCGGCGTTCCGCGGCAAGGACATCGACCTGGACGCCTCGGTCATCGCGTACGGCCCGCAGCGCAACCACGTCGACAGCTGCTACTTCGGCAAGCTGTCCATCCTGAACGGCGCGATCAAGCACTCCGGCGACAACCTCACCGGCGAGGGCGGTGGCGACGACGAGGTGATCGTGGTCGACCTCGGCCGGATCCCCCCGGAGGTCACCGGCCTGGTCTTCACGGTGAACTCGTTCTCCGGCCAGAAGTTCACCGAGGTCGCCAAGGCCTACTGCCGCCTCCTGGACGCCGCGAGCGGCGAGGAACTGGCCCGCTTCGACCTGACGAGCGCCGAGGCGCAGACGGGCGTGATGATGGCGAAGCTGATCCGCCAGTTCTCCGGCGAGTGGGACATGACGGCGATGGGCTCGTTCGTGAAGGCCCGGACGGTACGGAACATGGTGAAGCCGGGGGCGGAGGCGCTCTGACCCGAGTCCGGTGACGGGTGTGCGGCCGTGGGCGCTACGGCCGCAGCCCCTCCGTGAGCAGTGACAGATAGCGCCGGATCTCCTTGCCCTGCCCGTCGGCCAGTTCCGAGGCTGTGGCCAGTCCGTGCGCCAGGCGCAGGATCTCGATCGGCTCGATGTCGGGGCGCAGGGTGCCCTCCGCCTTCGCCGCGTCGACGAGGCGGGTCGCCGCGCCGCGGACCGTCTCACCGCAGGCCGCGACCGTGGCCGAACTGCCGTCCGTGACCGCGGAACCCAGCAGGGCCTTCAGGCCGCGCACCTGGATGGTGGCGACGCACAGTTCGTGCAGCCACTCGGTCAGCGCCGCGCCCGGCGGAAGCTCCGCGCCGATCTCGTCGGCCTTCGCCGCCAGCCCCTCCAGCCGGTCCACGAAGGCGGCCTCCAGCAGCGCCTGCCGGGTCGGGAAGTGCCGGTAGAGCGTGCCGGAGCCGACGCCCGCCCGTTTGGCGATGTCGTCGAGGGACGCGTTCTCCCCCTGCTCGGCGAAGGCCTCGACGGCGACCTCCAGCAGTCGCTCGTAGTTGCGGCGAGCGTCCGCGCGCATGGGCCTGACCTGCGTCATCCAGTTACTCCTTGCGAACCGGGGACTCTCTCCGTATCTTATCGAAGACTAAACGGAGACAGTCCCCGCTTACCGTCGCGCGCTCCACGGGCAGTCCGTCTGCCCGTACTTCACCATGCCCGCCGCGGGGACGCACAGACCGGGAGAACCTCATGTCCGCCCCGTCCAGCCCGTCCGCCCCGTCCACCGACGCCGGCACCCCGCCGGACTCCCCGCACCCCGCGAAGCTCGGCTCCGCCCTCCTCGTCATCGTCACCGCCTACATGATGGTCGGCGTCGACTCCACGGTCGTCAACGTCGCGCTGCCCGACATCCAGCAGGGCCTGGGGTTCAGCCGGACCGGTCTGTCCTGGGTGCTCAACGCCTACACCCTCGCCTTCGGCGGCCTGCTGCTGCTCGGCGGGCGGGTCGGCGACATCGCGGGCCGCCGTCGTACGCTCGGCGCCGGGGCGCTGCTGTTCGCACTGTCCTCGCTGCTCGGCGGGGTCGCCGCGGAGGGCGGCTGGCTGCTCGCGGCACGCGCGCTGCAGGGCGTCGGCGCCGCGCTGATCGCCCCCAGCACCCTGGCCCTGATCACCACCAACTTCCCCGAGGGCCCGCGCCGGCACCACGCGCTGAGCGTCTACTCGTCCGTGGCCGGCCTCGGCGGCTCCGCCGGCCTGGTCCTGGGCGGCATGCTCACGTCGTGGGCGTCCTGGCGCTGGGCCCTGCTCATCAACGTGCCCATCGGCATCGCCCTGTTCGTGGCCCTGCCCCGGTTCGTCGCCGAGGCCCCGCGGCACGCGGGCCGCTTCGACCTCGCGGGCGCGCTGACCGGGACGGCCGGGATGACCTCGCTGGTCTACGCGTTCATCCGGGTGTCGGAGGAGGGCTGGACCGACGCCCGGTCCCTGCTCGGCTTCGGTTGCGCCGTCGCACTGCTCCTCGGCTTCACGCTGATCGAGTCCCGGGCCGGTCAGCCGATCATGCCGCTGCGGCTGTTCGGCGACCGGGACCGGGCGGGCGGCTATCTCACCCTCATGCTGCTGCCCGCGGGCATGTTCGGCGCCTTCTACTTCCTCACCCTGATCTGCCAGCAGGTCCTGGAGTACAGCCCGTTGCGCGCCGGGTTAGCGTTCCTGCCCACGACCCTGGCCATGTTCACGATGGTGCGGCTGCTGCCGAAGCTGCTGGCCCGCTTCGGCACCAAGCCGGTACTGCTGACCGGCATCACCCTGCTGATCGCCGCCGGCGGCTGGCTGTGGCGGCTGCGGCCCGGCGACGGCTACGCCGCCGGGCTGCTCGGTCCGCTGCTGCTGCTCGGCGTGGGCGTCGGCCTGAGCTTCATGCCGCTCAACGCGACGATCCTCGCCCGTATCGAGCCCCGGGAGGCAGGTGCCGCGTCCGGGCTGCTGCAGACGCTGCAGTGGCTCGGCGGCACCGTCGGACTCGCCGTCCTGGTCACGGTGTACGGCACGGCGACCAGGCACGCGACCGGCACGCCGGCGGGGATCCTCACCCATGGCGCGGCGCGTGCCTTCGGCATCGGCGCGGTGGTCGCGGCGGCCGCGCTGCTGGTGGCGGCGTTCGTGATCACGGGTCCGCGGCGACAGGGGGCCTAGGCGATCGCTGTCGGCTGCGGGTGCGTGGGGGCTGGTCGCGCCCACGCGGCGGCAGCCGCAAATCAGCTACAGCCCCGCGCCCCTTTCAGGGGCGTCACGCGCAGCGCCCCTTCAGGGGCGCGGGGAACTGCGCGACCGGCCACGACGGCGCCGCGGCCGACAACCGGCGCGCACCGGCAGGACGATCGTCAGACCGCCTAGAACAGAGCGCTGTACGCGTTCAGTGCCGGCTGTCCGCCCAGGTGGGCGTAGAGCACTGTCGAATCCGCGCCGATCTCGCCCCGCTCCACCAGGTCCACCATCCCCGCCATCGACTTGCCCTCGTACACCGGGTCGGTGACCATGCCCTCGGTGCGGGCGGCGAGGCGCATCGCCGCCAGGGTGGTGTCGTCCGGGATGCCGTAGATCCCCGCGTGGTAGCGGTCGTCCAGCTCCACGGTCAACTCGCCCTTGACCCCGATGAGTTCGCCGGTGCGCCGGGCGATCCGGGCGACCTGTTCGCGGGTCTCGGCGGGCTTGGCCGAGGCGTCTATGCCGATGACCCGGCGCTCGCGGCCGCCCGCCTCCTGCAGGGCGCCGAACCCGGCGACCATGCCGGCCTGCGTCGACCCGGTCACCGAGCAGACCACGACCGTGTCGAAGAAGACCCCCAACTGCCGCTCTTGCTCGGCGACTTCGTACGCCCAGTTGGCGAAGCCGAGGCCGCCGAGCGGGTGGTCGGAGGCGCCGGCCGGGATGGCGTACGGCTTGCCGCCCGACTCCTCGACCTCGCGCAGCGCCAGTTCCCAGCTCTCCTTGAACCCGATCCCGAACCCGGCGCGCACGAGACGTACGTCGGCTCCCGCGAGCCTGCTGATGAGAATGTTGCCGACCTTGTCGTACACGGAGTCCGGCCACTCCACCCAGCTCTCCTGCACCAGCACGCACTTGAGTCCGGCGCGGGCGGCCACCGCGGCGACCTGGCGGGTGTGGTTGGACTGCACCCCGCCGATGGAGACGAGGGTGTCGCAGCCCTTGGCGAGCGCGTCCGCGACCAGGTACTCCAGCTTGCGCGTCTTGTTCCCGCCGTACGCGATCCCGGAGTTGCAGTCCTCCCGCTTGGCCCACAGCGCGGCGCCGCCGAGGTGGGCGGTGAGGCGCTCCAGGGGGTGCACGGGCGACGGGCCGAAGAGGAGGGGGTAACGGTCGTAGGCGGAGAGGGACATGGGCTGCCTCCTGGTGGCGTGGTCAGTCGGTGGTGTCGGCGTCGGCCAGGTCGGACAGGGTGCGCCAGATGTCGGCGGTGACCTGGACCGCCGCCTCCGGGTCGCCGGCCGCGCACGCCTCGATGAGCCGTTCGTGCAGCCCGGGCGAGCGGCAGGAGCCGCCCTCGCCGAAGCGGCGGCGCTCCAGGCGGCGGATGAGCGGGGTGTAGCGGGCGACGGTGGCGGCGGCCGCGCGGTTGCCGGCCACCCGGACCAGGACGTCGTGCAGTTCGTCGTCGGCGCGCAGAGCCTCGTCGACGTCGCCCGCCTGCACGGCGGCGGCGAAGCGGACGTTGGACACGCGCATCTCGTCCAGGTCCGCGTCCCGCAGCCGGGGTACGGCGGCCCGGGTGACCAGCTCGTGCATGGCGCCGACCACGGCCGCCGCGTCCCGCACCTCGGCCGCCACGACCGGGGTGACCCGGGTGTAGCTCTGCGGCTTGCTCTCCAGGAGCCCCTCGTCGACGAGGCGCGCGAACGCCTCCCGTACGGGCGCCCGGGACAGCCCGAGCCGCTCCGCGAGTTCGGCGTCACGCACCACCGCGCCGGGTTCGATCTCCCCGGCCACGATGGCGTCCCGGATCGCGGCGTAGGCGCGGTCGCGGAGCAGGGTGCGGGGGACGGGTCGTAGGGCTTGCATAACTGAAATGTTAGATGTCAGTTTCTGCACAGGCAAGGGTCAGTGGGGGAGCCATCACCTCGACCGCAAACCAGCCGGAGGAGCTGGTGGCGCGATGTCTGCTATCGTCCAGTCACGCCTACTTCTTGTTCGCGGTTTGATCTTCACCTCCATGCCTGGTGCGCAGAGCTTCGCAAGCTCCTCCTGATCTCAGACATGAGGGCCTCCTTCAACACATCTGGATGGCACTCGTGCTCGAAGTTCACGTCAAAGCCTCGGGGTACGTGGCATACCTCATCGTCATGCTGATCGCAGCCGCGTTCTGCTGCCGCAAGGCCCTTTCCAAGGCGATCCTCAAGTGGATTGGCGTCCGGAAGTAACCAATCGCCCACACATAGCATCAAGGTGAAACGCCACTGAACGCCCTTCCGTAGTAGTGCTTCCGGAAGGGCGTTCAGCCAGCACCTAGAACAAGGCCGTCCACCAAGAACAGGCCAGAAGAACCCACCGTGACGCCGTACACAGGTCGGGCACCGGCCGAGGAGACGTTCTTCACCCGGTCCAGGGCCACCGATTCGTCATATCCGTGCATTTCGCTGCTTGCTGGAGAAACGTGCCCGACAGCGTTCACCAGTTCCTTCAACCTGCTTGCCTTGTACCCGATACGAAGATCCAGCATCCCCGCAAGACGGACGATCGCAATGGCCCGCGAAACCTCCACAATGTGGATCGGCCGCCGACTCGCGACTACGTAGCCGTTGACCGTGTGGCCCCGCTTCTGCTGCCGCTGATTAACGCGAACTCTGTTGACGATCCCAAACCGCATGAGTGCATCGGACACTTGCCTCGCCAGTACAGGCGATACGGTGGCGAACTCGACGGAGCCATGCAGAGTACCCTTCGGATTCACTCGCTGACGAACACAACCGTCGGTGTCAATCAGTCCCGAAAGACAGCCAACCCAGAAGTCGCGACTCAGCCGTAGGTCAGGAAGTTGTTTTTCGTCGCACCGCTGGCCCCACACACCGAAGCGACGAAGGCGGTCCGTAAGCGGATTGCGATGGCCCCGCCTGAACGGGAAGCGAAGACGCACGATCGTTCCCTGTGGGATCTCCCGTACGCCGCACTCGTTTTCTGCCGCGAACTCACGCATGAACTGCACGGCGCCATCCAGTGGATCACCATGGAATTCAGGGGTGCAGGACGTCATACCCCCGTCGCCGAGCATGGCGCCGACGAAATGTCCTTCGCGAGCCCGCCCCTCGGTCCCAAAGTAAGCAGCAGCCAATGAGAGCGGTACTCGATCACCCGGCATCAGAATTTCCGTTGTTTTCCATTCCCACGCCTGTCGCCCAGTCCGCCTTTGCGTCATCCACCGCTGATCAAGTGCGGATTCGATCACTCTGCCGGAGGTGAAGCCGATACGGCGCACTTCGCGTACTGTGCCGCCGGACCACACGCTGGGAAATACTGGAACTGTCTCGCCAACAGAATGATCCCGCAGCCCCTGGTTCGCGCCGTACCGGACGGGCCTGGTGTCCCACTCCTTACTGAAGGAAAGCACGGGGAGGCGCCGTGCGACTACCTCCTCGATTGCTCGCGCCGAGCCATCGGGAAGCCAGACCCGAGAACCCTCGGCCACGCCTCCCTGTACCTTGCTGTCCAAAACCACCCTCGCCTCGGCCGACAACCAGCGCGAGACACAAACGCTATTCCGAGACGAGGATGCGCTCAGCAAATCGAGTCAGGGTCATTCGTTCGAGTGAAGGGATAGCTTCAGCGCTGCTGACGCTTCCAGGGCCCCGTGATCGCGAGCATGATGCCCGGGGTCTGGATGTTGGCGTACAGGGTCCGGCCGTCGGGCGAGAAGGTGACGCCGGTGAACTCGCTGTACTCGGGCTCCTCTTCGGTGCCGGCGTTGAGTTCGTTGCGGGCGATGGGATAGGTACGGCCGCTGTCGGTGGCGCCGAACAGGTGCTGGAGACCCTCGCCGTCCTCGGCGATGACGAGACCGCCGTACGGGGAGACGGTGATGTTGTCCGGGCCGTCGAAGTTGCCCTCCACGGACGGGTCCGGGTTGACGCCGATGCGGACCTTGAGCGTGAGGGTGCGGCGCTTGGGGTCGTAGAACCAGACCGAGCCGTCGTGCTGGACGGGGCTCTCCGCGCGGGCGTACGAGGAGACGATGTACACACCGCCGTCGCCCCACCACATGCCCTCCAGCTTGCGGGCGCGGGTGACCTGCCCGGTGCTGAACTGCTTGCGGACGGAGGTGGTCCTGGCGTCGCGGTCCGGGACGTCCACCCAGTCGACGCCGTAGACCGTGCCGATCTTCGTGGCGCGGGAGAGGTCGTCGACGAACTGGCCGCCGGAGTCGAAGCACTTGAACGCCTGGAGCGTGCCGGCGTCGTCGGCGAGGGTGCGCAGCCTGCCGCGGCCGTGGTGGAAGTGCTCGGGCGGGGTCCAGCGGTAGAGCAGGCCGTTGGGGTTGGAGGCGTCCTCGGTCAGGTAGAGGTGGCCGCGCTTGGGGTCGACGACGACGGCCTCGTGGGCGTAACGGCCCAGCGCCTTGACGGGCTTGGGGTTCTTGTTCGCCCGGCGGTCCTCGGGGTCGACCTCGAAGACGTAGCCGTGGTCCTTGGTGAAGCCGTTGGTGCCGGTCTTGTCCTCGGTCTCCTCGCAGGTCAGCCAGGTGCCCCACGGGGTGTTGCCGCCCGCGCAGTTGGTGGCGGTGCCGGCGATGCCGACCCACTCGGCGACGTGCCCGCCGGGGCGGACCTCGACGACGGTGCAGCCTCCGGCGGCGGCCGGGTCGTAGACGAGGCCCTCGGTGAGCGGAACCGGGTACGGCCAGTTGGCGCGGGGGCCGGCCAGCTCGTGGTTGTTGACGAGGAGGGTGGCGCCGCGCGGACCGTCGAAGGTGGAGGTGCCGTCGTGGTTGGAGGGGGTGAACTCGCCCGACTCCAGCTTGGTCTTGCCGCTGTAGGTGATGACGCGGTACTTGAAGCCGGCGGGGAGCGCGAGGATGCCGTCCGGGTCGGGGAGCAGCGGCCCGTAGCCGACACCGCCGTGCCCGTGCCCGTGCGCCGCCTCGGTCGCGTCGGCCGCCTCGGTCTCGGTGACGGCGAGGGCGTTGGGGGCGGTGGCGAGCGCGCCGACGCTGCCGGCCAGCGCGACACCGGCACCGGTGATCGCGGATTTCCTTGTGAAGTCCCTGCGGGTGAGCGACATGGTGTCTCCTGTGACGGTCGGAGTGCCGTGGAGGGTGGCGGACCTCAACTCGGCGCACACGCTCCCGCCCACCCCTGAACGCCGGTTGAACACAGGGCGACTTCACGGTCGTCTGTTCCATGAATCCGTAATCACCACCCCACAACAACCAAAAGCCCCACCCAAGAAACAGACCTCACAGGTCAACATTTCCCCCGCCTGCGGGGTGGGGGTTCCCCGCCGACCGCTACCCGTCCTCGCGGGCTGGCGCTTCCCGCCGACCACTGCCACTCCCCACGGATTGGGGTTCCCCGCAGACCACTCCCACTCCCCGCCGCCCGGCCGCCCTCCACCGCCCGGCCTTCTCGCCGCCGCACGGCCCTTCTCGACCGTTCGATCTCTTCACCGCCGCCGGAACTTCCTTCCGCCGCAACGGCGCTCAGCCCACGCGGCGGTGCCCGGCGGCGCCCAACCGCCCGCACGCCTCAGCTCACCTCACCGACGCGCCCGCAGAACAGAGAGCCCCGTCGCTTCCCCGCTTCCCGCCGCGACGGCGCCCGCCCCACTCAACGTATCCGGCGGCGCCCAACCTCCGCGCACCCCCACCCCTTCGGCCCCTACCCCCCGTGCTGCGACCGTGCCTTGAACGCCGCCTTGCGGGCCTCCTTGGCCACCTTCTTGTCGGGGTGGAGGCGGCCCATCGCCTCGAGGACGTCGACCGTGTCCGGGTGGCCGACCCGCCACGCCTCGGCGAAGAAGCCGCTGTGTTGCTGGGCCAAGCCCTCCACCAGCGCCTGCAGCTCCTCGGAGTTCCCTTCCGCGGCCAGCTGCGCAGCCACCGTGTCGATGGTCAGCCAGAAGATCATGTCCTGGGAGGGCGCCGGCACGTCGGCGGCGCCGCGTTCGGCCAGCCAGACCCTCGCCAGGCCGCCCAGCTCGGGGTCGTCGAGGACCTCGCGGAGGGCGGGCTCGGCCTCGGCGCCGAGCAGCGACAGCGCCTGCTGGCAGCGCAGCCGCCGCAGCGGGGCACCCGCGTCCGCACCGCGCGCGGCGGCCAGCAGCTCGCGGGCCGCGGCGAGGGACTCCCGGCGGGCCAGCCACTGCTCGGTCTCGGCCTGCGCGGCCCCCTGCGGAAACGTCGCCGTCCCGTCGAGCAGCGCGTCCGCGCCCTTGTCGGCGAGCTCCCCGACCGCCG
Source organism: Streptomyces sp. NPDC047061 (assembly GCF_040643955.1). Lineage (NCBI taxonomy): Bacteria > Bacillati > Actinomycetota > Actinomycetes > Kitasatosporales > Streptomycetaceae > Streptomyces > Streptomyces sp. NPDC047061. The sequence goes on along the minus strand of NZ_JBEYVI010000003.1, from coordinate 363,374 downwards.
GCGCCACGAAGCCCGCCTCCAGCAGCCGCGCCCGCAGCCCGTACGCGCCGAGCGGGGTCAGCCGCACCATGCCGTAGCGGGAGACGTCGGCCTCGTCGACCGGCCCCGCCGCCGGCTCCTCCTCCGCGTCGGCCATCAGCGCCTCGTCGACCGGCTGGTACTCGACGAGCCCGACCGGCTCCAGCAGCCGGAACTGGCCGTCGAGCCGCATCATCGCGTCGGAGACCTGTTCGAGGACGTCGTTGGTCGGCTCCCCCATGTCGCTGGGCACGATCATCGACGCGGCGAGCGCGGGCAGCGGCACCGGCGCCTCGCCGGGACCGCCCTCACTCACGGTCAGCAGGTACAGGTTGCCGAGGACGCCGTCGAGGAAGTCCGCCTCCCCCTCGGGGTCCCAGCCGAGTGACGAGAAATCGACCTCGCCGCCCTCGTCGAGCGCATCGACAATTCCGTCCAGGTCGGGCACGCTCGCGTCGGCGATCACGGTCTCCAGCGCGGCCTGCCACACCGCGAGGACGTCGTGCGGCGAGCCTCCGGTGAGCAGTGCCAGCTCCTCCCCCGCCACCACCGTGCCGGCCTCCTCGTCGGCGATCTCGACGAGTCCGGCGTCCACGGCGACCCGCCAGGCCTCACCGGCGTAGCCGGCGGCGTCGTCCCCGGTGAGTCCGAGCGCCTCGGCGGCGACCGGGAGCTGCTCCTCGACCAGTTCGCCGCCCGCGTCCACACGGGTGTCGGGGCCGGCCCAGCGGGCGAGCCGGGCGGCCCGGGTGAGCAACGGCGTGGACAGCGCGGCGTGCGCCAGCTCCGCTTCGGAAAGCAACCGCACCGGCGGCAGGGGGGCGCTGTCAGACATCGGCTGGTTCTCCTCGGACGCCTCAACGGTCGTACGGCGACATGGACACCGTATCGACGGCCGTACGACCACCTGGACGCCGTACGGCTCAGCCGCTCAGCCTAGACGGATTTCCACCCATGCCGCCCGGTTCATCTCCCCGCCGGACCCCGTACATGGCTGAAACCTTGACAACTGCCTTGATCAGGCAGGAGATTGACGCGCGTAGAAAACGGGGGGACAACTGTTCACTCGGTATCTACGCGTGTCATATCCACGACACATGGCGTACATGAACGTGTCATGAACGCTCCATAAACCGCCCTCGTCCCGGCGCTTCCGTATGTCCCCGGAGGGATTCCCTTGCCGAGCAGGTCTTCCGCGCGTCTCGCCGCGCTCACCGTCGCCGCCGTCTGCAGCGCGGCGTCCACCGTCGCCCTCACCTCGCCCGCCCAGGCCGACGGGCTGCGTATCCACGACATCCAGGGCACCACGCGCACCTCGCCGTACGCCGGCCAGAAGGTGACGGACGTCCCCGGCATCGTCACCGCCACGCGCACCTACGGCTCCTCCAGAGGCTTCTGGCTCCAGGATCCGACGCCGGACAGCAACCCGGCCACCAGCGAGGGCGTCTTCGTCTTCACCAGCTCCACCCCGAAGGTCGCGGTCGGCGACTCCGTCACGGTCACCGGCACGGTCTCCGAGTACGTCCCGGGCGGCGCCTCCACCGGCAACCAGTCGCTGACCGAGATCACCAAGCCGACGGTCACCGCCGTCTCCACCGGCAACGCGGTCCCGGCGCCGGTCGTGATCGACAAGAAGTCGGTGCCGAGCGCCTACACCCCCACGGGTGACACGGCCGCGAGCAACTCGGTCAACGGCCTGACCCTGCAGCCGAAGAAGTACGCCCTGGACTACTACGAGTCCCTGGAGGGCATGAACGTCCAGGTCAAGGACGCCCGCGTGGTCACCGCGACCGACCCGTACGCCGAGCTGTGGGTCACGGTGAAGCCGCACGAGAACCGCACCAACCGCGGCGGCTCGCTCTACCGCTCCTACCGCGACCAGAACACCGGCCGCCTGCAGATCCAGTCCCTCGGTTCGACCGCCGACTTCCCGGTGGCGAACGTCGGCGACACGCTGACCGGCGCCACGACCGGCCCGATGGACTACAACCAGTACGGCGGCTACACCCTCGTCGCGAGCTCGCTGGGCACCCTGAAGAGCGGCGGCCTGCAGCGCGAGACGACGAAGAAGCAGTCGCACGGCGAGCTGGCGGTGGCGACCTACAACGTCGAGAACCTCGACCCCTCGGACGGCACCTTCGCCGCGCACGCCGCCGCGATCGTCAACAACCTCCAGTCGCCCGACATCGTGTCCCTGGAGGAGATCCAGGACAACAACGGCGCGACGGACGACGGCACGGTCGCCGCCGACGTGACGGTCAACAAGCTGATCGACGCGATCGTGGCGGCCGGCGGCCCGAAGTACCAGTGGCGTTCCATCAACCCGGTCAACGACCAGGACGGCGGCGAGCCCGGCGGCAACATCCGCCAGGTCTTCCTGTTCAACCCGGAGCGGGTCTCCTTCGTCGACCGCGCGGGCGGCGACTCCACCACCGCGGTGGCCGTCACCAAGGTGAACGGCAAGGCCCAGCTGACCGCCTCCCCCGGCCGTGTCGACCCCTCGAACTCCGCCTGGACGACCAGCCGCAAGCCGCTCGCCGGCGAGTTCGTCTTCCAGGGCAAGACGGTCTTCGTGATCGCCAACCACCTCAACTCCAAGGGCGGCGACCAGGGGCTGACCTCGCAGTACCAGCCGGTGGTGCGCAGCTCGGAGACCCAGCGCCACGCGCAGGCGACGCTGGTCAACGCGTTCGTCAAGAACATCCTCGCCGTCCAGAAGGACGCCGAGGTCATCGCGCTCGGCGACATGAACGACTTCGACTTCTCCGGCACCACCAAGATCCTGGAGAAGGGCGGCGCGCTCTGGTCGGCGATCCAGTCGCTGCCGACGAAGGAGCGCTACACCTACGACTACCAGGGCAACGAGCAGGTCCTGGACCAGATCCTGATCAGCAAGCAGATCCGCAGCAAGGGCGACTTCGCGTACGACAGCGTGCACATCAACTCGGAGTTCCACGACCAGATCAGCGACCACGACCCGCAGGTGCTGCGCTTCCGCCCGTAAGCGGTCGGCTGTAAGCGGTCGGCCGTGGCTCAGGACCGGCTGAACACCCCGTTCAGCCAGTCCTGCCAGGCGGCCTCGTTCGCCTCGGCGTCGGCGTCCGGCGCGAAGTCGTGGATGCTGATGCCGACCGGGGCGCCCCAGTGGTTGCGCCCGAAGAACCGGACGAGGGCGTCGTCGGTGCGCAGTCCGACGAAGTACGGGTCGCGGTAGTCGACCACCGCGTCCAGGGCCCGCCCGCCGGGCCCCCGGACGCTCACCTTCGCGCCCTCGGCCAGGTCGTCCGGCAGGCCGAGGGCGCGGCCCACGGCGGCGAAGGCGTCCGGCGCCTGCGACGCCTCCGGCCCGTTCAGCTGGGCGAAGCCCACCGGGCGGGGCGCGAAGTGGGTGAGGTACTCGCGCAGGGTGTGCAGGTAGAAGTCGGTGTGCCGGCTCGCACCGTCGTACTGGTTGTCCCAGTCGTCGGTGAAGATCCCGCTGTGCACGTAGCGCACCCAGGCGCGGCGGCCGCCGTCGCGCTCCTCGATGACGTGCTCCAGCTGGTTGGCGCTCTGGGTGGGGAAGTCGACGTCCTCGCTGCGGACGACCAGGTGGTGCGGCGGGTCGTAGGCGGTGACGGTGGAGCCGAAGGCCGCCGTACCGCCCACCCGGGGCTCGGGCGGCTGCATCGGCCACAGATAGCCGCCGGTGCCGTGGGTGATCGCCTCCCACACCTCTCCGGGCGTGGCGTCGACCTCGAACTCACGGACGATCTCGAATTCCTTGGACATGGGGACTCCTGCTCAGCTTCCGAGTGCGGGACGGTCCTCGGCCGGGGACCTAGGCCCGTCCTTGACTGCCGGACGGCTCTCGCCTTCTGCCGCGCGACGGGATTCACCGTCTGCCGCGGGACGGGTCTCGCCCTCTGCGGCAGGACGGGTTGCACCCTCTGCCGCGGAGCGGGTCTCGCCTGCGGCGGCGTGCCGCGGCTCGTCCTCGTCCTTGACCGTCGGATGGACGGCGACCACGATCCGGTGGTCCCGGCCGGACTCCGCGTCGGGTGTGTCGTACTTGCGGATGAGCGCGCTCACGCCCGCCGTCAGCTCCTGCACGAAGGCCGCGCGGTCGGCGGCGGAGGCGAAGCGGACCTCGCCGTCCAGCGCGTACGTCGCCAGCCGCTTGCGGGCCTTGGCCGCCCCGCTGATCAGCATGCCGACATCGCGCACCAGGCGCGCGCCGAGCGCGAGCAGCCAGCGTGCGGAGAGCTGGTCGCGGAAACGGTCCGGATCCGGCTGTACGGCGGGCAGGGCCGCCGGCGAGATGACGTACGACGCGGCGGTCGCCCGCATCAGCCGCTCGGTGACATTGCCCTTGCGCCGCTCGCCGGCCAGCTCGACCAGGCCGTGCCGCTCCAGCGCCTTCAGGTGGTAGTTCACCTTCTGCCGGGGCAGCCCGACCCGGCCGGCCAGCATCGCGGCCGACGCGGGCGCGCCGGCCAGCTCGGCGAGCAGCCTGGCCCGTATGGGGTCCAGCGACACGGCCGCTGCCTCGGGGTCCTCGATCACGGTGACGTCCAGCATGACCCCACCGTCTCACCGAAAACTTTTTTTGTCCATACAGGTGGAGTTTTCGGTGGAGTGTCGTCGGCGCCCGCTCTCAGCCCTGCTCCCCCCGTTCGCCGAGCCGGGCCAGCTGGCTCTGGAACCAGTCGAGGCGGGCCTGCAACAGGGCCGCCTCCGCGACCAGTTCGGGCACCCCGAAGCCCTCGCCCGCCACCGGCGACCCGTCGCCGCCACTGCCCGCCGCGCCTCCGGCGACCACCCGCAGCCCCTGCCCCGCCAGCCGGGCGAACCCGGCGAGCGAGACCGACGCACGCGCGCGTACGCAGCCCGCGCAGGCGGCCGCGAGGGCACGCCAACCAGGCCTGCCCCAGCCCGCGTCGGCGAGCGCGACGGCCGCCGCACCGCAGGCGCACGGCCCGACGGTGGCGGTCCGCACCCGCTGCCGGGCATAGCGGAACCCGCGCTCGAAACGGATGTAGGCGCCGAGGACGGAGACTTCGAGCAGCACGGCCGCCCGGTGCTCGGCGATGCACAGCAGAGCTTCGGCGACCTCGCGTTCGTGCACGCAGTGGAAGCCGCAGTCGCACAGCCGCGCGGGCGGGCGGTGCCGTCGGCCGTAGACGCAGGACGCGTCGTCCAGCACTCCGTACGGCAGCGCGCCGCCCAGCGACACACCGGTGAACCCGGCCCGCGCGCCGTCCTGGGACAGCATCGGGTGGGCGATCTTGTAGCCGGTCGGCGGCTCCGTCGGCCGTTCCGCCGGGAGCCGCAGCCTCATCGGGCGGCCGGGGCCTCTCCGGACGCGGACACGGACTCGCCCGCGACCCGGGGTTCGTGGATCTCGCGGGTCTCTTCAGAGAGTTCGGGGAGTTCGGAGAGTTCGGGTACCTCGTCGTGGACGAGCGGCCGCTCCTCAGCGACCCCGGTGGCCAGTGCCTTGCCCAGCTTCATGGCGCCTCCCATGACCCATGACCTGCCGTCGGTGACCGTCCGGCCCATAGTGACCCATGAGTGGCCGAGTTGGACACAGGGCCTCCGACCTCCGTCCGACCTCCATCCGGCCCCCAGGAGACCGATAACTTAGCAATGCTAAGACGTACCGGATAGAAGAATTAAGTAGAGCTAAGCTGTCGTGCGGCCGAGACTACCCCCATGACGAACCCACGCGACACCGCCCGCTCGCCCCGCCCCTTCGGCCGCACGCTCTGCGCGATGGTCACCCCCTTCACCGACACGGGCGCGCTCGACCTCGACGGCGCGCGGCGGCTGGCCGTGCATCTGGTGGCGGAGGGCTGTGACGGCCTGGTGCTGAACGGCACCACCGGCGAGTCGCCCACCACGTCGGACGCCGAGAAGGCGGAGCTGATCACGGCCGTCCGGGAGGCGGTGGGCGAGCGGGTGCCCCTCGTGGCCGGCGTGGGCACCGCGGACACCCTGCACACCGTCGAGCTGGCGCTGGCGGCGGAGAAGGCGGGCGCGGACGGGGTGCTGGTGGTGTCGCCGTACTACAGCAGGCCGCCGCAGGACGCGCTGGAGGCGCACTTCCTGGAGGTGGCCGAGGCGAGCGGGCTGCCGGTGATGCTGTACGACATCCCGGGCCGCACCGGCACCCGGATCGAGCCGGAGACGCTGGTCCGGCTCGCCGCCCACCCCCGGATCGTGGCCGTGAAGGACTGCTCCTACGACTTCCTCGGCGCCCAGAAGGTGCTGGCGCGCACGGACCTGGCGTACTACGCGGGCTGCGACGAGCACATCCTCGCCCTGTACGCGGTGGGCGCGGCCGGCTGTGTGAGCACGGTGGCCAACGTCGTCCCCGCCCGGATCGCCGCGATCCTGGACGCGTTCGACGCGGGCGACACCGCCCGCGCGACCGGACTCCAGTTGCGGGCCACCGCACTGATCGAGGCGATGATGGCGGCGGGCCTGCCGGGCACGGTCACGTCGAAGGCGCTGCTCACCGCGCTCGGGCTGCCGGCGGGTCCGGTGCGGGCACCGCTGCGGCCCGCCGGCCGGGAGGCAGCCGACGGACTGCGGGCGGTGTACGAGGAGGCGGTGTTCGAGGAGCTTGCGGCGGGCTGATCAGCGCCGCTCGGCGAAGACCGGTGTCCAGCGGCCGGCGGCACTGTCGTCGCCCTTGCGGAAGCCGCTGAGCGGAACGGTCTTGTCGCTGCCGACGGTGACCAGGACCAGGCGGTTGTGGAACTCGCTGCCGCCGTCACCGTCCACGTCCCAGGCGATGAGGGAGCTGTTGTCGGCCCAGGCGAGGAGCTGCTGCCCGTGCACCTCGGTCCTCTTGCCGGTGGCGACGTCGAAGACCCAGGAGGAGGACTTCATCGACGCGCCCGCGAAGTCGCCGGCGACCCGCTTGCCGTCGGGCGACGGCCCCGCCTCGACGAACCAGTCCCGCTCGCGCTCGTCGGCCGGCGTGGGAACCTCGTAACCCCGACGGTCGTAGAACTGCAACCCGGGATCGGAGGTGAGCCCCGTCCAGATGTACCGGCCGGAGCGGCTGAAGGCGAAGTCCTGGCGGGCGTTGACGTCCATGGGTCCCCCGCTGTCCGTCCCGACGGCGACCTTGCTCCAGGACCCCTTCCCGGAAGCGACGTCGAAGACGTAGAAGCCGGTGCGCGGGGAGGTGTTGGCCTGGGACCAGCCGTTCTGGCCCTCGGGCTTGAACAGCACGTCGGGGTCGGCGGAGTAGGTCGTGGCGACCAGTTCACGGCCGTCGTGGGAGAACTCGACCCCGCCGACGCCGTGCTCGACCCGGATCCAGCGGGCCACCTTGCCGGTGGTGAGGTCGAGGAGGCCGATCCGCGGGGTGGGGAGGTGCCGCTCCAGTACGGCGGCGGTCCTCAGGCCGGGCGCGACGGCGACGTACGACCAGCGGGTGTCCTTCTCGTAGCGGCCGGTGCGCGGGTTCAGCAGCCAGTAGGCGCGGGTGGCGTGCGCCTGGTGGGCCGTCTGGTGGTCGCGGCCGATGATGTAGTAGGCGGCCATGGTGGCGTCGCCCGCCTGGATCAGCTCGCGGGGCGGCGACTGGTCGGGGTGGGCGCGGGTCTCACCGGGGTCGAGGACTCCGGCGGGCCGTACGTCCTGCTTGCCGCCGTCGAGCAGCGGCACGCCCACCGCGACGGCGACCACGGCCGCCGTGGCCACGGCGACGGAGGCGAACCGGCGGGCCCGGCGACGCCGGCGGACCGCCAGTACCTGGTCGGCGAACCCGGCCCGCAGCGGCGGCTGTTCGGCCGCCTGTTCACGCAGCGCGTCTCGCATGAGTTCCTCGACGTTCACGGCCGCACCTCCGCGGGCGAGTAGTCACGGGACGGCGGCTGGTCTCGGCCGGCGTCCGGGGCGAGGGCGGCCAGTTCGGGTGCGAGGGTGCGCAGCCGGGCCAGGGAGCGGTGGGTGGTGGACCGTACGGTGCCGACGGAGCAGCCGAGCAGCCGGGCCACGTCGGCCTCCGGCAGGTCCTCGAAGTAGCGCAGGACCAGGACGGTGCGCTGGCGGGCGGTGAGCCGGGACAGGGCCGCGCGCAGCACGAGCCGCAGCTCGGCGGCGGACGCGGTGTCGAGTGCCGGTGGGCTCTCCGGGGGTTCGGCGACGCTGAGTTCGCGCCGGCGCCACTTCAGCCGCCAGCGGCTGATCTGCTGCCGGTAGAGGACCTGCCGTACGTAGGCCTCGGGCTCGTCGATGCGCTGCCAGCGGCCGGCCGCCTTGATCAGGGCGTTCTGCAACAGGTCCTCGGCCGTGTGCCGGTCGCCGCCGGTCAGCAGCACGGCGGTCCTCAGCAGCGCAGACGACCGGCTGTCCACGAACTCCCGGAAGCTCTCCTGCAGTTCCGCATCCATCGTCACCTTCTCTTCCCCCGGGCCCGCCCGGTGTCCGGACCCTGTGTCCGTGGTGACGCGTGCGGAGCGGCGCCACTATGCCTGTCCGGCGCGAGAATATTCACGCGTGCCCGGCGCGCCCGCTGCCGTACGTTGGCCCCGTGAGCCGCCCCCTGCTGTTCCTGGACGTCGACGGCCCCCTCAACCCGTACGCCGCCCAGCCCGAGCGACGCCCCGCGGGATACACGACGATCCGGGCGACCGTCCGCCCTGGGCGCCCGCTGCGGGTGTGGCTGAACCCGTCCCACGGCCCGGCGCTGCTCGCCCTCGGTTACGAGTTGTGCTGGGCGACCACCTGGATGGCCGAGGCCAACCGCTGGATCGCACCCGTCGTGGGGCTCCCCGAGCTGCCGTACGTCGACTTCGGCCGGGGCCTGCTGGCGGAGCGGCCCGACGGGGTCCACTGGAAGACCGAGGCGATCGTGGCGTACGCGGAGGGGCGCCCGTTCGCCTGGGTGGACGACGAACAGAGCCCGGCGGACACCCTGTACGTCCACGCCCACCATCCCGGCCCGGCCCTGCTGCATCACGTCAACCCCCGGATCGGGCTGCGGGAGGCCGACTTCACCGCGCTCGCGGAGTTCAGGGCCAGCACCGGTGACGGCAAAACTTGAAACTTAAGCGAAGGTAGCGCCCGTCGGCATCCGGCCGCCCTCCACCGCCAAGGGTGCGTTACCGCAGGTCAACACGGCTTTTGGGGCCTGTCCGACGGGGCGCCTCGCCGACCCCGCTCCCGACACCGATTTCACCCGAATGGCGCAACATGACGCGCCACCCACATGGGTGAAGATCAAGCTGACTAGTGCCCCAACCGAGGCAATGCGTGAAAGGGGAACCACATGCGCATTCGACGAATCCTCGCCGCCGCCATCGCCACGGCGGCCCTCACCGGACTCGGCCTCACAGGCGCCGCCACCGCCACCGCACAGGGTGCCCCGTCCTCCGTCACCCCTTCGCAGTGCAAGCAGGGCGGCGGAATACCCGCGATCAATGAGCCGGGAAACCTCTGCAAGGGCGGTACGTACGACGGGGAGACGGTCGACTGAACCCCACAAGGCGCCCCGCAGCCACGCGCCGCGGGGCGCTCCCGGGCAAGCGTGGCCGGGAGAGTCCGCGTCGGTCAGCGGGTGTGTCGGCGGGTGTGTCAGCGGGTGCGGAGACTGAGACTGCCGGTGTACACGTCCGTACGGTTCTGTGGTGCGCCGGAGTTGGTCTCGGTGAGCACCGCCCGTTCTCCCTCCTTGCCGTCTGCCACCAGGCCTTGGTAGTCGCCGAGGAAGTAGCCCCCGGCGAACGGCGCCTGCAGCCAGTCGAAGATCCGCGAGATCCGTCGCTCGGTCCGGAGCCTCGGGTTTCCGTCCTGCAGCGTGGCCAGTTGGTAGGCGGTGGGCAGGGTGGTGGTGTTGCCGGGCTTGAGGAAGCGCAGGTCGTAGTAGGTGAGCGCGACCGTGCCCCGTTCGGCGACCGCGATCGACGGTGAGAAGGCCGGCACGCCCTTGGGGCTGATCAGCCCCGGGGTCCCCCAGGTGCGTCCGCCGTCGGTGGACCGCACGAGCTGGACGGAGTCGAACTTTCCACCGGAGAAGTCCGAACCCTCGTAGGCCATGTACAGCGTGCCGGTCTTCGGGTCGACGGCCGGGCTCGGCAGCGTGGACCCGGCGCGCAGCAGCTTGGCGGGGTCGTTCGGGTCCACCTCCGGCACGGAGGTGTCCCGGGCCACGGTGACCGGGGCGCGCCAGGTCTTCCCGGCGTCGGTCGAGGTGACCACCTCGTAGCGGGCTTCGACGACGGTGCTCAGGTCGTCGGAGTAGGAGATCCGGTCGTAGAAGTCGTACAGGGTGCCGGTGCGCCGGTCGACGACGATCTGATGGCCGATGGTCTGGGTGTTGGGCACGGTGCTGGTGCGGACGAACTGCCGGGCCTTGCTCCAGGTGCGGCCGCCGTCGCGGGTGAGGGAGATGTAGCCGGGGCCGTCGAGGGAGCTGGGGCCGGGTGGGTCGTTGTCGAGGCGGTTCCAGACCTGGTAGGCGGTGCCCTTGCGGACCGGGTCGGCGGTGAGTGAGGGCTTGTCGTTGAAGAACGGCTGCTCGTCGACGTGCGTGGTGGTGAGGTTCCGCCAAGTGCGGCCGCCGTCGCGGGACGTGACGGCCAGGAGGGCGGTGCGCGTGCTCTTCGTGAAGTCGACGCCCTCCCCGCTCGCGTAGACGGTGCCGTCCGGTCCGGTGCTCACCCAGGGGTCGGTGGCCCGTTCGTAGTCCGCGCCGCCGCGGGCGCACAGGCTGAACGGCAGCGTGCTCTGGTGGAAGGTGTGGCCGTCCGTGCTCCAGCCGGCCACCAGGCCACGGGCGCCGCCGTCGTTCCAGCGGTCCTGCTGGAACACGGTGACCACGCGCCTGGGGTCGCGCGGATCGACGGACAGGTACGGCTCGACCTCGGTGGCCGGGTAGACGACGCTGTCGGGGGACCTCGCTCCGATGGTGCACTTCGCGTACGGGTCGCCGTGGGACACCTTGACCAGGGGGGTGCCGTCGCGGTTCCGGTCCGCTGCGGCGGGAGTCGCGCCGGTGACCGTGACGAGCAGGAGCGCGGCGGTGGTGACGGCGGTCAGGGGCAGGAAGACGCGCATGCGGGATCTCCTCCGGGCCTGGCCTGTCGGCCGGGGTACGGGACCGCCGTCATCAAGGCGGCCTGGGGCGCGGAGGATTACCGGAACGCGAGGGAGGGGCGACTCCGCCTGGTCCCTTTCGGCGTTGCAGCCGGTGCCCTTGATGGGCCGAACGACGGAGTCGTCCCCGGGGTCGTCGCGGAGCACGGCGGAGCCGACCGGCGGGTTCACCCTGCCGGTCGGCTCCTCGGTCGTGCCGTTGTCGTGCGGTTTTCGTACGGTTGTCCTGCGGTTGTCCTGCGGTTACGGCCTCGTCCCGTAGATCTCCGGAGAGGGCCCAAGGCCGCGTGCCGGTCGGCGATGCCGGCGGGGCCGGCCTTGACTCGGACGGGTTGGAGCGGGGCAGCCTGCCGGCCCTCTTCCACGGTGGGGATGAGTCAGGCCATCGGCAGAGGGCCACCGCAATGCGGACAGCGGCGCGTTCTTCTGCGCCTGTTCAGGACCTGCCGACCTGCCGAGTGCAGCCGTGCGCCGACCGGTCAGGTGATCGCCTGCGTGGTCCCGTCAGGCAGCGCGCAGGCGTAGCCGGCATAGGCGCGTGCAACGATCTGTCCGCCGGCGGCCGTGCAGTCGTCTCTGGAGATGTTCGGAGACGAGGCGGCTGCGGCGCTGACAGCTCCGACGACGCTTACGCCGGCAAGGGTTGCCGCGGCCAGGGCGAGGCCCAGGATTCTTCGCATGCGCATGACTTCCTCCTCCTCTCAGGCGCCTTCGTTCGGCCTTCGGGAAGGACAAGTCCCAGGACGACGGCGCCCTCTTTCTCAGCATGGGAGCTCCGCATGAGGCACGCGAGGCGAGGCTGGGCGCCGGGCCGGGAGGGTGAGGCGGAGGAGAGGGGCCGCACCCGCTTCCAACCGGTGCCTCCGCCCGGTTCCGGGCGATCGGCTGCCCCGCACGGTCCTCTAACGCGGTTCGTGGGCCGCTGCACGGCAGGCACCGGTCGCGGCTCCGCCCGCCACTCCGGCCCCGGTCAGCCCGGTGACACAACTCTGCAGGTCTCCGACCACGCCACGGCTACAGGCCGCGGTGACGGAGTCGGAAGCGGCGGCACCGGCCAGTTCGGCCATCTTTGTGCAGGCGGGGATGTCCGCCCGGACCGCGGGAGCGGCGAGGACCGCACCACCGAGGGTGAGGGTCAGGGCGGTGAGGGTACCGGCGATACGGGTCGACGTCCGCATGGGACACACCTGCCTTCCGGGTTGTTCGCGCGGTCCTGGTCCTGGTCCCGGTGGCCCGGATCCACGCGGTAAGGCCGCCTGGCGACGCTCTGTGAGTGGTGTCCGGGCCGGCGGGCTCACGGACCGACCGCACGATTCTGCGTCGCATCCATCGAGCCGCACCGGGACATGGTCGCCGGCCAGGCCGAAGGAGAGGGCCCCGGACCGAATGAGCCGCACTCGGCCCTCCACTCGCGGGCCCCTCACTCCAGCGTCGCATCCTCTCCCTCGCCCGTCCTGGGCATCCGGGGGCCCGTTGGGCGGGGCGCGGGCGTTAGCGGGGCGGCCGCGCTGAGTAACTGCAATTGCAACCCGACACAGAAGTCACCATCCACGATCAGCGCGACACCGTCCGTCACTGACTGACACTGACTGAGTCTTGAGTGCATCCGCCCCGGAGCCGACGTGCCCGGCGCGTCGGCGCAGAGAAGCCGTAGGGTTCCGTCCATGGTGACTGCGACTGTCCGCGAGTGGTACGACGAGGAAGGCTGGGGCGTTCTCGACTCCCCCGAGACCCCCGGCGGCTGCTTCGGCCACTACGCCGAGATCCAGGCGACCGGCTTCCACACGCTGTCGCCCGGACAGCAGGTCGACCTCACATGGGAAGCCCCGGGCTTCAAGCAGGACGGGTACGACTACCGCGCGGTGAAGATCGTGCTTCGGCCTGTCCGACGTCCATAGCTGACATCAACGACGGCGCACGCCCACGGTCCGCCGCCCCACCCCACCGTGATCGCACCGCTGCAGGCGGACGCAGATCACCAGCGCGCTGCGGAAGGTTCCGAGGGCCACGACGGAGCGGGTACCAGCGCAGAGGCCGACGCTCGTCCACTCGGCGCGTCGGCACACCCAGAAACACGTCGAGGGTCGCCGAGCCGTAAACGGTCCATGAGACCAATCATCAGACGGGGCGCCGCACTTCGGCCACAGGGTTACGTGTCGTGCCAGGACCGTGCCTGATACTGCGGGGAACCAGGAGGAACACCGAGAAGCGCAGTCCGCCGCCATCAGGTCCCGGCACCGCTTCGTCGCAGGTCGGCAAGGTCCCCGCCCCTGAATCAGCCAAGTTGCCCAAGCTGAGCGGTCAGGAGGCGTCATCGTCGGCCAATGAGTGGTGAGCGGACACACACTTGCTCATACGCCACCGTACGACCTCAGGTTCGGCAAGGGCCTGCGCATGGGCCATCGTGTACTGGTAGGCGCCGGTCGGGCCCGTCGCGGCGGGTGTCCGCGACGGGCCTTGCCTTGTCCCGCGGTTGGGGTGGCCGGCATGCGGGTGGCGCATGCGTGGGGGCTACTTCGCCTGGAAGCCACCGTCGATGTTGAGGACCGTGCCGGCGACGAAGGAGGACTCGTCGGACAGGAGCCAGTGGATGCCCGCGGCGATCTCCCGGGGCAGGCCCATGCGGCCGATCGGGTGCATCGCGGTGATGGTGTCCTCGTCGTACTGACCGAGCGTGATGGCGTTGGCGATGATGTCGGTCTTGATCGCGCCGGGGGCGACCGCGTTCACGCGAACGCCCTGGGAGGAGTACTCCAGGCCCGCGGTCTTGGTCAGGCCGACGACCGCGTGCTTGGTGGCCGCGTACGGGCCGCTCCACGGGATGCCGTTGAGGCCGGCGATGGAGGCCAGGTTGACGATGGTGCCCCCGTGGCCGCCGGCGAGCATCTCCTGGATCTCGCGCTGCAGGCACAGGAACAGGCCCATCACGTTCGTGGACAGCATCTCCTGGAACTTCACCGGGTCGGCGTCGGCGATCGCGGCGGTCTCGTGGGCCAGACCGGCGTTGTTGACCGCGTGGTCCAGGCGGCCGTAGTCGGCCAGGACCGAGTCGAACAGGGCCTTGATGCTCTCCGGCGAGTCCATGTCCGCCACCACGAACGAGGCACTGCCGCCGTCCTTGGTCAGCTCCTCGACGGCTCGCGCACCCACGTCCGCACGCCGCCCGCTCAGGACGACATGCACGCCGTCCGCGACCAGCAGCCGCGCGGTCTCCTTGCCGATACCCGTCGCACCGCCGGTGATGACTGCAACCTTCTTGTCACTCTTGATGCTGCTCATGATGTGTATCTCCTCTTGGAATCGCTGACGCACGTCCCACCCCGGCCCCTAACGGACCGGCGGTCTCTTGAGAGAAAACATAAGAGACCGCCGGTCTAATGTCAACAGACCGATGGTCTGTAGGATGGGGTGATGACAACCTTTCAACGTGCTCGCAGCGATGAGCAGCGGGAGATCCGCCGGCAGGCGATCCTGGACACCACGGCCGCGATGCTCGACGAGATGCCGGTCGCCGAGGTCAGCCTCAACGAGCTGAGCCGGCGCGTCGGCCTGGCCAAATCCAACGTGCTGCGCTACTTCGAATCGCGCGAGGCCATCCTGCTGGAGCTGCTGGACAGCGCGTGGAAACAGTGGACGGCCGAACTGCCCGACCGGCTCGCCGCCGGAATCGACCCCGACCACCCGGTGGGCCGGCGTGGCCACGCGTTCGCGGCCGTGTTCGCCCGCTCCCTTGCGGAGCACCGGGTGCTGTGCGACCTGCTCAGCGCGCAGGCCGGTGTCCTGGAGCACAACGTGTCCGCGGAGGTCGCCGCCCGGTACAAGAAAGCGGCCATCGGCAATGTCGTCGCGCTGGCCGATCTGGCGCGACAGTACCTGCCCGAACTGGGCGACAGGGCGGAGCAGCTCAGCGCACAGGTCTACATGGTGGCCGGCGCCGTCTGGACCCACGCCCGGCCCTCCCCCGGCGTGCTCGCCGCCTACGACGCGGACCCGTCCCTGGCCGCGCTACGCATGGACTTCACCTCCTCTCTGCAGGAGATGGTGGCGACCCTCATCGCCGGCACCCTCGCCGGTACGGCGTAGGCGTCGGGAAGCTCGGCCAGTCCGGGGCGGCAGTCCACCGACAAGAACATCGGTCAGCGTGCGGCCTTGTATCCGGTGATCACCGCCGGGTCGGCGTCCGGAACGCTGTCATCGAGGCCGACGAACCCCAGGTCGGCGAGGGCGCCGAGCCCGGCCGCCCGCAGCTTGGCGGTGAGCTTGTCGTGGCGGCAGGCAGTGATCTCCGACGTGCGTCCGGGTCGCACCGCAGAGATCCACACCAGTCGGCCGCGGTCGTCGGTGAGCGCGATCACGAGCAGGCCATGACATGTGCGCTTGCCCGACCCTCTCTCAACGTCACGTCACCGACGTCGGCGGCTCCCGTGATCGCTGCCGGAGCCCACGTCATTCCCCGGGCGGTGGCCGCTCGGGAGCCCAAGTCCGACGGGTCGCTCCTGTCGGGCCGGCTGTGCTTCGGGGATCCCGATGAATCGCGTGTGGTCCGCAGCCTGCCGTGAAGCCGCCGGTGTCCGAATCCGGTTGCCGCTTCATGACCGGCCGCGCATCCTGCGGTGATGCGCTTCTCCGTCAACATCCCGAACTTCGGTGACTTCGCCGACCCCCGTAACGTCGCGACCGTTGCGGCTGCCGCCGAACAGGCCGGCTGGGACGGGCTCTTCGTCTGGGACCACGTACTGCACCGGCATCACCAGGGGCGTCCCTTCGGAGACCCCTGGATGCTGCTGACCGCGGCCGCACTGGCCACCTCACGGATCCGGCTGGGCACCCTGCTGACGCCGGTCCCCCGGTACCGTCCGCAGCAACTCGCCCGCCAGGTGGCCACCCTGGACCTCCTCAGCGGCGGCCGGGTGACCTTCGCCGCAGGCCTGGGCGGTCCGATCGAGGACGAATACCGCAGCTTCGGCGACACTGCCGAGCCACGTCTCCTCGCGGAGCGGCTGGACGAGGGGCTGGAGTTGCTGGCGCGCTTCTGGTCCGGCGAGCCGGTGGACCACCACGGTCGGCACTACGAAGTCCGGGGCGTGGCGCTGCTGCCCGCCACCGTGCAGCGGCCCGGTCCGCCGGTGTGGATCGGCGGGTTCTGGCCGCGTCGTGCGCCCATGCGGCGGGCAGCGCGGTGGGACGGCGCGGTGCCGCTCTTCGAGACGGCCCGGCACGGGCATGTGCCCGACGTGGGGGAGGTACGGGAACTGGTCACCTATGTACGCAAGCACCGCACGGCCGGGACCGAGCGTCCCTTCGAGTTCGTGCTCGGTGGCGCCACGCCCCCGGACCCGGCGAAGGCCAGGGACGTGATCGGTCCGCTCTACGACGCCGGGGCCACCTGGTGGGACGAGCGGCAGGTCCAAACGGGCCCCGACCTGGACCGCCTGCCTCCAGTGCTGCGCCGGATCGAGGCGGGGCCGCCAGTCGTCTGACCGCACGGGTGGGGCGTTGCGTGACGCTGATCCCGCAGATCGTGGGAAGGGCGTGACCGCCGGCAGCCGTTGCCGTACAGCAACGAGGTCCGGCATCCGTCAGCACGCGGCACCGGCCCTCACGCCCCTCCCGTGAGGAGGACCGTCACGCCACCTCCTCAAGCAGCCGGAGCCCCGGCAGGCCACCGCCGAGGAAGCGCATGAGCGCCCTCCCCCGGCCGTCCTCGGGCCGGGGAAGGGCGCTCAGCGGTGACCGACGTCGGCAGCTGCCGACGGCTCGGCAGGCACGTCGGAGCGACGAAGCGACGAAGCGACGAAGCGACGGTCGATCAGGCGGCCGCAGGTCGCGGCCGTCGGCCGTCAGTTGTGGCTGTGCAGGATCTCGTTCAGCCCGCCCCACACCGCGTTGTTCGGGCGGGCCTCGACGGCGCCGGTGACCGAGTTGCGGCGGAAGAGGATGTTGGAGGCGCCGTTCAGCTCGCGGGCCTTGACGATCTGGCCGTCGGGCATGGTGACGCGGGTGCCCGCGGTGACGTACAGGCCGGCCTCGACCACGCACTCGTCGCCGAGCGCGATGCCGACGCCCGCCTCGGCGCCGATCAGGCAGCGCTCGCCGATGGAGATGATCACGTTGCCGCCACCGGAGAGCGTGCCCATGGTGGAGGCGCCGCCACCGATGTCCGAGCCGTCGCCGACCACGACACCGGCCGAGATGCGGCCCTCGACCATCGACGTGCCGAGCGTGCCGGCGTTGAAGTTGACGAAGCCCTCGTGCATGACGGTGGTGCCCTCGGAGAGGTGCGCGCCGAGGCGGACCCGGTCGGCGTCGGCGATGCGCACGCCCTTCGGGGCGACGTAGTCCGTCATCCGCGGGAACTTGTCGATCGAGGTCACCTGCAGGTGCAGGCCCTCGGCGCGGGCGTTCAGCCGGACCTTCTCGATGTCGTCGACGGCGACCGGGCCGAGGGAGGTCCAGGCGACGTTGGCGAGCAGGCCGAAGATGCCGTCCAGGCTCTGGCCGTGCGGCTTCACCAGGCGGTGCGAGAGCAGGTGCAGACGCAGGTAGGCGTCGTGCGTGTCGAGCGGCTTGTCGTCGAGGGAGGAGATGACCGTACGGACCGCGACCACCTCGACACCGCGGCGGGCGGCCGGCCCGAGCGCCTTCGCGGCGCCCTCGCCGAGCAGTTCCACGGCCTTCTCCGCGGACAGCCGCTCGGTGCCGGACGGGCCGGGCTCGGCGATGAGTTCGGGAGCGGGGAACCAGGTGTCGAGAACGGTGCCGTCAGCGGCGATCGTGGCGAGGCCAGCCGCGGCGGCACCGGTGGGACGAGGAGCAGTCGTGTCGGTCATGAGGGCAACCTAACCGGCCGGGGGCCGGGGAGGCCAACCAGCGTGCGGGGCGTCTCAGGGGGCGGGCCCCGAAGATACGCCGGGCGGCCCGCACTCCCCTGTGGTGCGGGCCGCCCGGGTCCGGAGGGTGGGTCAGGAGCGCTCGCCGGCCTTGTCCACCACCGCGGTCGTGACCCGTTCGTCTGCGTCGGCGACCTTGCCGTCCACGACCGTGCACCAGCCCACGACGTGGTAGGTCCGCGGGTCGATCAGCGTCTGTTTGGCCATCCTGGCCTTGCCGTCGGCCTTGCGCGGGCGCAGGTCGATGCCGACGCCGGCGACGTCGTGGGTCAGGGCGACGACCTTGCGGCCGGTGACCGTGTCGACCAGGTGGCCGGTGATCCTCTGGTCGGACAGGAGCGCCAGGGCGCGGTACAGCGAGGCCAGCCCCGCGGGCGGCACGAGGTCGGCCTGGAGGAGGGCGCTGATCTCGGCGTAGTCGTTCCACGCCTTGGCTCCCGGGCCCACTTCGGTGTCCTCGACGGCGTTCCTCTCACGGAGCGCCCGCAGCGTCCCCTCGCCGTCGGCCGGCAGTGCGGCCATGAATCGGTACATCTCACGCGGCGAGTCGTAGTCGGTCGGCCCCAGGCTGCTGGCACGTCCCCGGCCGATCGTGATTCCGGGATCGCCGACCGCCGGGTGCTTGGCCCACTGTGCGCCGTCGTAACGGTTCCAGTTCTCGGACAAGGGTTCCGCGTCATCCGGATCCCTCGCCGTGGTCGTGTAGATCCACTGCTTCCCGGTGGGCTCGGTGCCCGCCGGCTGCTTGTCCAGCGCGTCGGCAGCCCGTTCCAGGAAGTCGTGCGCACTCAACCCCTTCAGGTCGATGTCCGGCGTCGCGGGCTGCACCTTGCGTCCCTTGCCGGTCCCGCCGACCAGCAGGGCCGCGGTGACGGCCACGGCGGTCACCGCGGCCACGACCGCGACGATCACGAAATCCCGCCGCTGCCACCGGGCCCGGCGCTGTTCCCCGGCCCGTACCGCGTCGGTGAGCCGGGCACGCCCCGCCGCCAGCCGTGCCCGGTCCGGCACCGGCGTGTGTGCACGCAGCGCGCGCACCTCGGTCATCTCGTCCATCGCTATACCACCTCCGCGGTGTCGCCCACGAATGCCGGATCGGCGCCGAGCGCCGTACGCACCTTGCGCCGGGCCCGGTTGAGCCGGGAGCGGACCGTGCCGACGGGGATGTCCAGCGCCTCCGCGACCTCCTGGTAGGTGAGGTCGGCCCAGGCGACGAGCAGCAGGACGTGCCGGTCGCCCGCCGTCAGTGCGGCGAGGGCGCCGGCGAGCGGGCCCTGGGCGTCGATCCGGCTGTCGGTGTCCTCGACCCAGGACTCGCTCCAGGACGCGGCGACCGGGTCGTGCCCGGTGCGGGCCAGCGCCTTGAGGGCCCGCACCTCGGCCCGGCGCTGCTTGCCGATCAGGTTGCCCGCGATGCCGTACAGCCAGGGGCGCGCGTTGGGGCGTGCGAGGTCGTAGCGGGAGCGGATCCGGAAGGCGACGAGGAAGGTGTCCGCGGTGATGTCGTCGGCGATGGTGTCGCCGAGCCTGCGGGCCGCGTACCGGTGGATGTCGGGCGCGTAGCGGTCGTAGAGCCGGGCGAAGAGCTCTGGTTGTTCCAGTGACTGGGCGACGATCTCCGCGTCGTCCCCCGCCTGTGCCGTGGCCGGCGGCGGTCCGCTCACGAGGGCTCCCCCTGGTTGGTCGGTGCGTGCGTGTCACCCCCCTGTTCCCCGATGCCCGCCGAAGGGTTCACGGTGTTCCGGCCGGGTCGGTGGGGAGGGAGGCGACGGACGCGTTCCGATCGGGGAGTCACGGCGTTCCGCTCAGGGAATCACGCGCCCCAGGACCTCCCGCGCGTACCCCTCGTCGTACGGCGTCCCCGTCAGCAGCACCTGGAGGCAGATGCCGTCCATCAGCGCGACCAGCGCCCGCGCCGTGACCGGGTCGGTGCGCCGTGCCAGCCGTTCGGCGAGGTCGTCGGCCCATTCGGCGGCGACGGGGCGCAGGGCAGGGCGGCGCAGGGCGGCGAGGTAGAGCTCGTACTCCAGCTCCACGGCGGTGCGGTCACCGCTCAGCCAGTCGCCGAGGATCCCGGCGAGGGCGGTGGCGAGGTCCGCCGAGGGGTCGTCCAGGCCTCCGTAGCCGGCGACCGCCTTGGCGAAGCCCTCGCTCGCCTGGCGCAGCGCGGCGACCATCAGCTCGTCGAGGGTCTTGAAGTGGTACGTCGTGGAGCCGAGCGGCACGTCCGCCTCGGTGGCGACCGAGCGGTGGCTCAGCCCGGCCAGGCCCTTCTCGCCCACCACCCGGATCGCCGCCTCGATGATCCGCTGCCGGCGCTCGGGGTCGTAACGGCGGGGCATCAGTGCGCGCCGCCCAGGTTCAGGACCACCACTCCGCCGACGATCAGCAGGATCCCGGCCACCTTGACCAGGGTCAGCGCCTCCCCGAACAGCAGCAGGCCCAGCACGGCGATGGTCGCGGTGCCCACCCCGGACCAGATCGCGTACGCCGTGCCGATCGACAGGGTCTTCAGGGTCTGGGCCAGGAGCAGGAACGACACCACGTATCCCACTGCCGTCAGAAGCGTCGGCCAGAGTCTGCTGAAGCCGTCCGCGTACTTCATCGCCGTCGTGGCGGCGACCTCGGCGGCTATGGCGCCGGCGAGCGTCAGATATCCCATGTGTACGAGTGTACGCAACGATGTGTACGGCTGTACATAACAGCGGGCGGGCTGTGCGGCATCCGGAGGACACCAGGAACGGCGTTCACACCCCCGTGCGCCACACGAAGATGTTTAATTCTCATAGAAACCGCTAGCTGAAACGGCTCCCCACGGCCCCGCGACTCCACTAGTGTGTGCACCTCTGTGATCCATCATTGCTTCACAGTTCACCCACCTCACCTTCACACCCCCGGCTGCCGCTGCCTTGGCGCCGCTGGAGGAAATGCGCATGCCAGAAATAACCCCCCAACCCCCGCCGCATCCCTCCTGGGAGAACGGCTGGGCCCCCGACACCTCCCGGGCCCCTGGAACCCGAAGACTCTGGCTGGCGGGCACGCTGGCCATCGCCACCGTCGTCGCCTGTGTCACCGCAATTGCCGTCAGCCACAAGGCTCCTGACAAGACGTCATCGGCCGACCCCACGGCGTCCGCCCACACCGACAGCGGTCCCGGTCTGCTCTCCTTCGCCTCGCCGTCGGCGTCGGACACGGCCGCCCCGCCCAAGGGCACGTCGGGGATGTCGGCGACCTCGCCGACCGCGTCCGCGTCCGGCACGGCGACGGACACCGCGTCCGGCGCCGGTCCGAAAAGCTCGCCGTCCAGCGCGAAGCCGTCCAAGTCCACGCCTTCCAAGGGAAGTTCGGGCGGCTCGGGCGGCTCGGGCGGCTCGACACAACAGCCCAGCACCGCCCAGAAGTCGGTCCGCTCGGTCAACTACCCGGACCGCTACTGGCATGTGAGCGACGGCTTCGTGAAGCTGGACGCGCCGCGCGGCTCGGAGTCCCGCGAGGACTCGACGTTCACCGTGGTCAAGGGCCTGGCGAACAGCTCCTGTTACTCGTTCCGGACGTCCGACGGGAAGTACCTGCGGCACCGCAACTTCCTGCTGCGCGCCGACGCCAACGACGGCTCGTCCCTCTTCAAGCAGGACGCCACCTTCTGCGCCCGGGCCTCGTCCTACTCGGGCGCGGTCATGCTGGAGTCGGTGAACTACCCGGGCCGCTACCTGCGCCACCAGAACTTCCAGCTGAAACTGGTCGCCTACCAGAACAGCGACCTGTACCGCGCGGACTCCGCGTTCCGGTTCGTGGACCCGCTGGCCTGAGCGCACGTACACAAACGTGAAAGCGGCGGCACCCTCCAGGTGCCGCCGCTTTCACGTACGCGGTGTCGGACGTCGAGCCCGATGCGCGGTGTCAGACGTTGAACCCCAGCGCCCGCAGCTGCTCACGGCCGTCGTCCGTGATCTTGTCGGGGCCCCACGGGGGCATCCAGACCCAGTTGATGCGCAGCTCGTTGACGATGCCGTCCGTGGCGGACTTGGCCTGGTCCTCGATGACATCGGTCAGCGGGCAGGCCGCCGACGTCAGGGTCATGTCGATCGTCGCGATGTTCGCGTCGTCGATGTGGATGCCGTAGATCAGACCGAGGTTGACGACGTCGATGCCCAGCTCGGGGTCGACGACGTCGTACAGCGCCTCGCGGAGTTCTTCCTCCGAGGCCGGCTTCATCTCAACGGTCTCGCTCATGCCGTCTTCCTTTCGGCGTCGGCGCCACCCAGTACCTGGGCCGTCGCGTCCTTCCACGCCATCCAGCTCAGGAGGGCGCACTTGACCCGGGCCGGGTACTTGGAGACCCCGGCGAACGCGACCGCGTCCTCCAGGACCTCCTCCATCGCGTCGTCGGGCTCCAGCCGGCCCTTGGACTGCATCAGCTCCAGGAAGGTCTCCTGGATCTTCTGCGCGTCGGCCAGGTCCTTGCCGACGAGGAGATCGTTCAGCACGGAGGCCGAGGCCTGGCTGATGGAGCAGCCCTGGCCCTCGTACGAGACGTCCTCGATGGTCGTGCCGTCGTACTTCACGCGGAGGGTGATCTCGTCGCCGCACGTCGGGTTCACATGGTGCACCTCGGCGTCGCCATCCCTCAGACCACGCCCGTGCGGGTGCTTGTAGTGGTCCAGGATGACTTCCTGGTACATCGAATCCAACTTCACGACGACCGACCTCGCATCCCAACGTCCGTCACATGGCCTGTCGGCCGGGGGTCCGGGGGTTGTCCCCCGGGATGACACAGCACGGTTTCAACTCACGCCCTTCAGCCGAAGAAGTTCCGTACGTGCTCCAGGCCCTCGACCAGAGCGTCGATCTCGGCCGGCGTGGAGTACAGATAGAACGACGCTCGCGTGGTCGCAGGAATTCCGTAGCGGAGGCAGACGGGCCGCGCGCAGTGATGACCGACACGTACCGCGATGCCCTGCTCGTCGAGGACCTGGCCCACGTCGTGCGGGTGGATGTCCCCGAGGGTGAAGGAGATCGCGGCGCCCCGGTCCTCGGCCGTGGTGGGGCCGATGATCCTCAGGTCCGGGACCTGCTGGAGCCGCTGGACCGCGTACTCGGTCAGCGCGTGCTCATGGGCGAGGATCCTGTCCATGCCGATGGCGTTCAGGTAGTCGATCGCCGCGCCGAGGCCGACCGCCTGCGCGATCGGCGGGGTGCCCGCCTCGAACTTGTGGGGCGCCGGGGCGTACGTCGACGAGTGCATCGACACGGTCTCGATCATCTCGCCGCCGCCGAGGAACGGCGGCAGGTCCTCCAGGAGCTCCTGGCGGCCCCAGAGGACGCCGATGCCGGTCGGGCCGCACATCTTGTGGCCGGTGAAGGCCACGAAGTCGGCCTGCAGGGCCTGGACGTCCAGCGGCATGTGCGGAGCGGCCTGGGAGGCGTCGATGCAGACGAGGGCGCCGACCTCCTGGGCGCGGCGCACTATCGCCTCGACCGGGTTGACCGTGCCCAGGATGTTCGACACCAGCACGAAGGAGACGATCTTCGTCTTCTCGGTGATGACCTCGTCGATGTTGGACAGGTCGAGGCGGCCGTCGTCGGTGAGCCCGAACCACTTCAGCTTCGCGCCGGTGCGCTGCGCGAGCAGCTGCCACGGCACGATGTTGGAGTGGTGCTCCATCTCCGTGATGACGATCTCGGTCTCGTGGTCCACCCGGTAGGGCTCGTCGGCCCAGCCGAGCATGTTGGCCACGAGGTTCAGCGACTCGGAGGCGTTCTTGGTGAAGATCACCTCGTCGCGGCTGGGTGCGTTGATGAACTCCGCGACCTTGTCGCGCGCGCCCTCGTACATCGCCGTGGCCTCCTCGGCGAGCACATGCACACCGCGGTGGACGTTGGCGTTGTGGCGCTCGTAGTACTCGCTGAGGACGTCCAGTACCTGGCGCGGCTTCTGGCTGGTCGCCGCGTTGTCCAGGTACACGAGCTTCTTGCCGTCGTGGACCAGCCGGTCCAGGACGGGGAAGTCCTTGCGGATCGCCTCGGTGTCGAGGAGGCCCGGCAGCTGCGTCACGCTGATACGCCACCCTTCGTGTATGCCTCGTAGCCCTCGTCCTCCAGCTTGTCGGCGAGCTCGGCGCCGCCGGACTCGACGATGCGGCCGCCCGAGAAGACGTGGACGAAGTCGGGCTTGATGTAGCGCAGGATGCGCGTGTAGTGGGTGATCAGCAGGGTGCCGACCTCGCCGGTCTCGCGGACCCGGTTGACGCCCTCGGAGACGATGCGCAGGGCGTCGACGTCGAGGCCGGAGTCGGTCTCGTCGAGGATCGCGATCTTCGGCTTGAGCAGTTCGAGCTGGAGGATCTCGTGGCGCTTCTTCTCACCGCCGGAGAAGCCCTCGTTCACGTTGCGCTCGGCGAAGGACTGGTCCATGGAGAGGCGCTCCATGGTCTCCTTGACCTCCTTCACCCAGGTGCGCAGCTTGGGGGCCTCGCCGCGGATCGCGGTGGCGGAGGTGCGCAGGAAGTTGGAGACCGAGACACCGGGGACCTCGACCGGGTACTGCATCGCCAGGAACAGGCCCGCACGGGCGCGCTCGTCGACGGACATCTCCAGGACGTCCTCGCCGTCGAGGGTGACGGTGCCGCCGGTGATCGTGTACTTGGGGTGACCCGCGAGCGAGTAGGCGAGGGTGGACTTGCCGGAGCCGTTGGGGCCCATGATGGCGTGCGTCTCGCCCTGCTTCACGGTGAGGTCGACGCCCTTGAGGATCTCCTTCGTGGCGTTGTCGGCCTCGACGGTGACGTGCAGGTCTCGGATTTCAAGCGTTGCCATGGGTGCCTCAGGACTCCTGGGTGAGGGAGACGAGCACGTCGTCCCCTTCGATCTTTACGGGGTAAACGGGGACGGGGCGCGTGGCCGGGAGGCCGGACGGCTTGCCGGTGCGCAGGTCGAAGCTGGAGCCGTGCAGCCAGCACTCGATCTGGCAGTCCTCCACCTCGCCCTCGGACAGCGAGACGTTGGCGTGGGAGCAGATGTCGTAGATGGCGAACACCTCTCCCTCGGTGCGGACGACCGAGACCGGCGTGCCGTCGAGTTCCACCCGCTTCGGGGTGTCCTCCTCCAGCTCGCTCAGCCCGCAGGCGCGTACGAACGCAGTGGACGTCATGCGACCGAGGCCTCCAGCTCCTCCTCGATCTTGGCGAGCAGGCGCTCCTCGATGTCGGCGACACCGATCTGCTGGACCAGTTCGGCGAAGAAGCCGCGCACGACGAGGCGGCGGGCCTCGTGCTGCGGGATGCCGCGGGCCATCAGGTAGAAGAGCTGCTCGTCGTCGAAGCGGCCGGTGGCGGAGGCGTGGCCGGCGCCGACGATCTCGCCGGTCTCGATCTCCAGGTTCGGCACCGAGTCGACCCGCGCGCCGTCCGTGAGGACCAGGTTGCGGTTCATCTCGTAGGTGTCGGTGCCCTCGGCCTTGGCCTCGATGAGGACGTCGCCGATCCACACCGCGTGCGCGTCGTCGCCCTGGAGCGCGCCCTTGTAGGCGACGTTGGACTTGCAGTGCGGGGTGTTGTGGTCGACCAGGAGGCGGTGCTCCTGGTGCTGCCCGGCGTCGGTGAAGTACAGGCCGTACAGCTCGGCCTCGCCGCCGGTGCCGGCGTAGGCGACGCGCGGGTGCAGGCGTACGACGTCGCCGCCGAAGGTGACGACCACGGACTTGAAGCTCGCGTCCCGGCCGACCAGGGCGTTGTGCTGGGCCACGTGGACGGCCTTGTCGTCCCAGTCCTGGACGGAGACGACGGTCAGCTTGGCGCCGTCGCCGAGGACGTACTCGACGTTGGCGGCGGTGACGATGTCACCGGTGTGGTCGATGACGACGACGGCCTCGGCGAAGGCGCCCAGCTCGATGACCTGGTGGCCGTAGGAGACCCCGCCCTGGCCGTGCACACTGATCCGGATCGGCTCGGTGAGCACCGTCTCCTTGGGGACGGTGACCACGCCGGCCTGCTCGAAGGCGGAGTACGCCTGGGCGGCGACCCGGTCCACCGGGGCGCCGGCCCGGCCGAGCCGGGCGTCGTCGCGGCCGACCAGCTCGACGGTGACGCCCTCGGGGGCCTCCACCGCGACCTTCAGGCCGTCGCCGGACGCGACCGCCGTGCCGTCGTGCAGCCCGCGCAGGCGCTCCAGCGGGGTGAACCGCCACTCCTCCTCGCGACCGTGCGGGACCGGGAAGTCCGCGACGTCGAAGGAGGGGGGCGCGCTCATGCGCGTGGCGACGGTCGACTCGGCGGCCACCGCGATGGCGCCGGCGGTGGTGGAGCCCACCGGGGTGTTCTGAGCCTCAGCCATGGCTGTCGGTCTGCTCGCTTTCTTACGTGAGTGGCTTGACGGTGACGGCGGTGGCTTAGCCGACCGCGCCTTCCATCTGGAGCTCGATCAGCCGGTTGAGTTCGAGGGCGTACTCCATGGGCAGTTCCTTCGCGATCGGCTCGACGAAGCCGCGCACGATCATGGCCATCGCCTCGAACTCGGTCAGACCGCGGCTCATCAGGTAGAAGAGCTGGTCCTCGGAGACCTTGGAGACGGTCGCCTCGTGGCCCATGGACACGTCGTCCTCGCGGACGTCCACGTAGGGGTACGTGTCGGAACGGGAGATCGTGTCGACGAGCAGCGCGTCGCACAGCACGTTCGACTTGGATCCGGCGGCGCCCTCGCCGATCTCGACCAGGCCGCGGTAGGAGGTACGGCCACCGCCGCGCGCGACGGACTTCGAGACGATGTTGGACGACGTGTTCGGCGCCATGTGGACCATCTTGGAGCCGGCGTCCTGGTGCTGGCCCTCGCCCGCGAAGGCGATGGAGAGGGTCTCGCCCTTGGCGTGCTCGCCCATCAGGTAGACGGCCGGGTACTTCATCGTCACCTTGGAGCCGATGTTGCCGTCGATCCACTCCATGGTGGCGCCCTCGTAGGCGACGGCACGCTTGGTGACCAGGTTGTAGACGTTGTTCGACCAGTTCTGGATGGTCGTGTAGCGGCAGCGCGCGTTCTTCTTGACGATGATCTCGACGACCGCGGAGTGCAGCGAGTCCGACTTGTAGATCGGGGCCGTACAACCCTCGACGTAGTGCACGTAGGCGCCCTCGTCGACGATGATCAGGGTCCGCTCGAACTGGCCCATGTTCTCCGTGTTGATACGGAAGTAGGCCTGGAGCGGGATCTCGACCTGAACGCCCTTCGGCACGTAGATGAAGGAGCCGCCCGACCACACCGCGCTGTTCAGCGAGGCGAACTTGTTGTCGCCGACCGGGATGACGGTGCCGAAGTACTCCTTGAAGAGCTCCGGGTGCTCCTTCAGCGCGGTGTCGGTGTCCAGGAAGATGACGCCCTGCTCCTCCAGGTCCTCGCGGATCTGGTGGTAGACGACCTCCGACTCGTACTGGGCGGCGACACCGGCGACCAGGCGCTGCTTCTCGGCCTCCGGGATGCCCAGCTTGTCGTAGGTGTTCTTGATGTCCTCGGGCAGGTCCTCCCAGGACTCCGCCTGCTTCTCCGTGGAGCGCACGAAGTACTTGATGTTGTCGAAGTCGATGCCCGACAGGTCCGAGCCCCAGTTCGGCATGGGCTTCTTCTCGAAGAGGCGCAGGCCCTTGAGGCGGAGCTTGGTCATCCACTCCGGCTCGGACTTCTTCGCCGAGATGTCCCGGACCACGTCCTCGTTCAGACCACGCTTCGCAGAGGCGCCGGCCTCGTCGGAGTCGGCCCAGCCGTATTCGTACTTGCCCAGGCCTTCGAGCTCAGGGTGGGCAGTCTCCGTGGGGAGAGTCATGCGGGGTTCCTCCCGGCCGTGCTTGCAGATGCGTCAGTGTCAGTGGATGTCTTGGGGATGAACGTCGTGCAGACGCCGTCGCCGTGCGCGATGGTCGCCAGTCGCTGGACGTGCGTTCCGAGCAGCTCGGCGAAGATCTCCGTCTCCGCCTCGCACAGCTGGGGGAACTGCTCCGCGACGTGGGCGACCGGGCAGTGGTGCTGGCACAGCTGCTCGCCGACCGGTGCGGTGCGCGCCGTTGCAGCGTACCCGTCCAGGCTCAGGGCCTTGGCCAGCGCTTCGGTCCGCTCATCGGGATCCACGCCCTCGATCGCCTTGCGGTAGACGCCCGCCTGGGCGGCGATCCGGGCCCGCGCGAAGGCGACGACCGCCTCCTGGCCGCCCCCCTGCTCGGCGATCCAGCGCAGCGCGTCGGCGGCGAGCTTGTCGTACGACTGGTCGAAGGCGTCCCGGCCGCAGTCGGTGAGGACGAAGACCTTGGCAGGCCGGCCGCGCGTCCGCGCGCCGTACACCCGCTGCTCGCGCGCCTCCACGACGTCGTCGGCGACCAGCGCGTCCAGATGCCGGCGTACGGCCGCCGGGGTCAGGCCCAGGCGTCCGGCCAGCTCGGTGACGGTCGACGGGCCGTGGTCCAGGATCGACCGCGCGACCCGGTTGCGCGTCGAGCGCTCACCGGTCGCTAGCTCCTCCTGCGGGGTCCCCGTGGGGGTCTCCCGAGCCTCGCCGACGTTTTTCACAACGCCATTGTTGCGTAATTCCTCAGAGCCAGGCAAGCGGCGTCCGGGCGAGGGGGCGGTGCCCTGCATCACTTAGGTATGCCTAACCTGCTACCCGTTCTGACCTGCGGAAACGATCTTTGATCGATCATCCCTCGGCCAATTGGGTGGCGCTCCACGCCCCCCTCCGGAACACTCCAAAACCATGCCCACACCACCCCCCACCGGCCCTCTTGTCACCCGGGGCACCCTCGCGCACCAGCTTCACCTGCTGGGTGTCAAGACCGGCGAGACCCTCCTCGCGCATACCTCGCTCAGCTCCCTCGGCTGGGTGAACGGCGGCGCCGTGGCCGTCGTCCAGGCCCTCCTCGACGCCCTCGGCCCGGACGGCACCCTGGTGGTCCCCACCCAGACCGGCGACCTCTCGGACCCCGCGGTCTGGCAGCACCCGCCGGTGCCGAAGGAGTGGTGGGAGACGATCCGGGCCACCATGCCGCCGTACGACCCCCGGACCACCCCCACCCGCGGGGTCGGCGTGATCCCGGAGACCGTGCGGACCTGGCCCGGTGCCCTGCGCAGCGCCCACCCGCAGACCTCCTTCGCGGCCGTCGGCCCCCGCGCGGCGGAGCTCCTCGACGGCCACGCCCCCGACTGCCGGCTCGGCGAGCGCAGCCCGCTGGCCCGCCTTGAGAAGCTGCACGCGCGCGTGCTCATGCTCGGCACCGGCTACGCCACCTGCACCAGCTTCCATCTCGCCGAGTACCGGATCCCCTCCCCGCGCGCCCGGGTCGGCCGCCCCGCACCCGGCGGCGGCTGGGAGGAGGTCACCGAGGTGGCCATCACCTCCGACCGCTTCGACGAGCTGGGCTACGACTTCGAACGCGACCGCCCGGTGGTCGTCCGCGGCCCGGTCGGCGCGGCCGATGCCCGGCTCTTCCCGGTGGCGGAGGCGGTGGCCTACGCCGAGCGGTGGCTGGCCGTACACCGACCCCGTGAGGAGGAGATCTAGTA
This sequence comes from Streptomyces sp. NPDC047061, assembly GCF_040643955.1. Classification (NCBI taxonomy): domain Bacteria; kingdom Bacillati; phylum Actinomycetota; class Actinomycetes; order Kitasatosporales; family Streptomycetaceae; genus Streptomyces; species Streptomyces sp. NPDC047061. The sequence continues at coordinate 333,837 of NZ_JBEYVI010000003.1, read as the reverse complement.
CCCGGCCGTCCGGGTGACGCCGACCGTCCTTAGACTCTGTCACCATGCGAAGTGAGTCCGTGGTCCAGGTGCGGGACCTGGTGAAGCGGTACGGCACCAAGACCGCCGTGAACGGCCTCGATCTGGTCGCCGAGGCGGGCGTGACCGCCGTCCTCGGCCCCAACGGGGCGGGCAAGACGACCACGATCGAGACCTGCGAGGGGTACCGCAGGCCGGATTCCGGCACGGTGCGCGTCCTGGGCCTCGATCCCGTACGGCAGTCCGCCGAGCTGCGCCCCAGAGTCGGCGTGATGCTCCAGTCCGGGGGCGTCTACTCGGGCGCCCGCGCCGACGAGATGCTGCGGCATGTGGCGAAGCTGCACGCGCATCCGCTGGACGTGGACGCGCTGATGGAGCGGCTGGGCCTCGGCAGCTGCGGCCGGACGTCGTACCGCCGTCTCTCCGGCGGCCAGCAGCAGCGCCTCGCGCTCGCCATGGCCGTGGTCGGACGCCCGGAACTGGTCTTCCTCGACGAACCGACGGCGGGCCTCGACCCCCAGGCCCGCCACGCCACCTGGGACCTCGTCCGGGACCTGCGCACCGACGGCGTCTCGGTCATCCTCACCACGCACTACATGGAGGAGGCCGAGCAGCTCGCCGACGACGTCGCCATCGTCGACGCCGGCCGGGTGATCGCCAAGGGCTCCCCGGAGGAACTGTGCAAGGGCGGCGCCGAGAACACCCTGCGCTTCACCGGCCGCCCCGGCCTCGACGTCAACTCGCTCCTCAAGGCGCTGCCGGCCGACTCCACGGCCGCCGAGCTGACCCCGGGCTCCTACCGGGTCGTCGGCAAAGTCAACCCGCAACTGCTGGCCACGGTGACCTCGTGGTGCGCCCAGCACGGCGTGATGCCCGACCGCATCTCGGTGGAGCGGCACACGCTGGAGGACGTCTTCCTGGAGCTGACCGGCAAGGAGCTGCGCTCATGATTCCGGCCCGTACATGGATCGGCTGGGGGTCCGGGGGTTATCCCCCGGGACGGCACAGTCTGGAGCTGACCGGCAAGGAGCTGCGCTCATGACCACCGCGACCGACACCGGCACCGGCACCTTCACCCCCAGGCCGGGTGCGGCCCCGCTCCCCCGCATGATCGCAGCGCAGGCGGCCCTGGAGACGAGGATGCTGCTCCGCAACGGCGAGCAGCTGCTCCTGACGGTGGTGATCCCCACCCTCCTCCTCGTGCTCTTCAGCTCGGTGGACGTCGTCGACACGGGCTCCGGCAAGGCGGTCGACTTCCTGACCCCGGGCATCCTCGCCCTCGCCGTCATGTCCACGGCCTTCACCGGCCAGGCCATCGCGACCGGCTTCGAGCGCCGCTACGGGGTCCTGAAGCGCCTCGCCTCCTCCCCGCTCCCCCGCTGGGCCCTGATGACGGCCAAGACCGCGTCGGTCCTGGTCACCGAGGTCCTCCAGGTGATCCTCCTGACGGTGATCGCCTTCGCCCTCGGCTGGTCCCCGCACGGCAACCCCTTCGCCGTGCTCCTCCTCCTGGTCCTCGGCACGGCCGCCTTCTCCGGCCTCGGCCTCCTCATGGCGGGCACACTGAAGGCGGAGGCGACCCTGGCGGCCGCCAACCTGGTGTTCCTGCTGCTGCTCGTGGGCGGCGGGGTCATCGTCCCGCTGGACAAGTTCGGCGGAGCCCAGTCCGTCCTCGGCCTCCTCCCGATCTCCGCCCTGTCGGACGGCCTGCGGGACGTGCTGCAGCACGGGGCCGGGATGCCGTGGGGAGACCTGGGGATTCTGGCGGTGTGGGCAGTGGTGGGGCTGGGGGCGGCCGGGAGGTTCTTCCGCTGGGAGTGACAGACCGACGGTCGCGGAGTGAAAGCCGTCGCTGGGCCACGTGAGTGACGTTCGCGCCCAGCGGGAAAAGACGCTCCGTGTACGAGTCGGCGGAACTCCCCAGCGCTCTGCAACCGTTGCTGCACGACGTCGTGATGTGCGTCGCGGCCCCGGCCTTCGTGGCATCGCCGCGGGACGGACAACTGCGCGGCCTCCGGGCCGAGGGCTTCTACGGTCACGACCGGAGGCTGCTGCACACGGTCTGTCTGCTGATCGACGGACGCGAGCCCGAGCCGATCGGCGTACAGCCACTGGGCCCCGACCGGGTGCGCTTCACCTCGGTCCACCGCTATCAGGGCGACCCGACCGACGATCCCACGCTCATCGTCGAGCGGGTGCGGGTCGCGGGCCGGGGCGAGTTCATCCAGCTGCGAAACGTCGGTACGGTCACCCGCTCCCTCCGCCTCGAACTGGCGCTGGCGACCGACCTCGCGGACATCGCCGACGTCAAGCGGGGCCGTCCGGCACCCACCGTGGCGTGCAGCGCCTCCGAGGACGGCGGCGGGCTGCGCTGGCAGGCCCCGGCGGGCCTCACCGAAGTCCGTGCCGCGGGCGAGGCGGAAGCGCCCGAGGTCACGGACGGACCGGAGGGCGGCACCTTCGCCTGGCCCCGGATCGTGCTGCGGCCGGGCGAGGACTGGCACACCCGGGTCAGCGTGACCGGAGGCGCGGTCCCCACTCCGCCCGGTCACCCCGGCGCCCCGCGATCCGCGGCTGCGCCCTGGGCCGCACCCCGGGTGGCGGGCGACCCCCGGCTGGTGGCGCTGGTGCGCCAGGGCCTCGACGACCTGGGGGCTCTGCGGCTGGCCGATCCGGAACGCGGCACGCGAACGGCGGGCGGCGCCGAGGACCAGTTCATCGCGGCGGGATGTCCCTGGTACCTGACGTTGTTCGGCCGCGACTCGATCTGGTCGGCGCGCATGATGCTGCCCCTGGGCACGGATCTGGCCCGCGGCACCCTGTGGGCCCTCGCCCGCCGCCAGGGGACGGCCCACGACGTGTTCCGCGAGGAGGCACCCGGCCGCATTCTCCACGAACTGCGCCCGGCCGACGCCGAACACGGTCACGGCCTGCGCCTTCCCTCCCGCTACTACGGCTCGGTGGACGCGACCCCGTTGTTCGTGTCGCTCCTGGTGGACGCCTGGCACTGGGGGCTGCCGGGGGACGAGGTGGACGCGCTGCTGCCGTACGCCGAGCGCGCCATGGAATGGGTGCTGGAGACCTGTGCCGGGGACGAGGACGGGTTCCTGCGCTACTACCCCCGGGCGGGCGGCCTGCGCCACCAGTCGTGGAAGGACAGCGAGGACGCCGTCCGGGACGCGACCGGCCGCCGGATCGAGCCGCCGCTGGCGCTGTGCGAGGTGCAGGGGTACGCCTACCAGGCGGCGACGGGGCTGGCCGAGCTGCTCGCTGCGCGTGGCCGTCACGACTCGGCCGTGCGGCTGCGTACCTGGGCGGACGCGCTGCGCAAGAGCTTCGCCGACGCCTTCTGGCTGTCCGCGCGGCACGGTCCGGCCCCGAGGTACGTGGCGATCGCCATCGGCCGGGGCCTGGAGCCGGTCAGCGGACCCGCGTCCAACATGGGCCAGTTGCTGTCCACCGGCATCCTGGACGCCGACGGCTGCCGGGACGTGGCGGCTTGGCTCGCGTCGCCCGAACTGAACTCCGGCTGGGGGCTGCGCAGCCGCTCCTCGGCGCTGCCCGGCTTCAACCCGCTGAGCTACCACAACGGTTCGGTCTGGACGCACGACACCGCGATCGCGATCCAGGGCCTGTCCGCGGCGGGCCGCCACGAGGAGGCGTACGCCCTGACGACGGGCCTGCTCGACGCGGCGAGCCACTTCGGGTACCGGATGCCGGAACTGTACGGCGGCGACAGCCGCACACCGGGAGCTCCCGCTCCGCTCGCCTATCCCGCCGCCTGCCGTCCGCAGGGCTGGTCCGCCGCGTCGGGGGTCGCCCTGCTCGGCGCCCTGCTGGGGCTCCGGCCGAACGCCACGGAACGCGTCCTCCATGTCACCCCCATGGCCCAGGAACTCTCCCGAGCCGCGTCGCTGATCCGCGGGGTCGAGGGCATTCGCCTGGCCGGGCGGAGCATCACCGTCCGTACGGGTCTCCCGGCGGACGGCATCTCGGTCGAGGGGCTTCCCGAGGGGTGGAAGCACTCGGCAGGCCCCTCCACACCCTGATACCGCCGACTCCTCGGCCCCGTGTCACGGCCGGCGGAGCGGCGGACGGAGCGGAAGGCGCGAACACTTCTCGTAGGCCGACAGCAAAGGGGGCAGGCAACGACTCTCCAGGTCGAACTCCGCCATCACCCGCTTCCTCGCCGCGTTGCCGACGCTCCGCGCGACGGCCGGCGAACGGAGCAGCTCGACGATGCGACCGGCGAGGGCCTCCGCGTCGCCCGGCGGCACCAGGAACCCCGTCGAGCCGTCCCGGCCCACTCCCTCGGCAAGGCCGCCCACGTCGGAGGCGATCACGGGACGCGCCGAACACATCGCCTCCAGCGCCGCCAGGCCCATGGGCTCGGCGAACATCGACGGACACACCACGACGCGGGCGCGCCGGTACAGCTCGTGCATTCCGTCCACAGCCGCCCGGTCGAAGGTCACGCGATCCGCGATGTTCAAATCCTTGGCGAGCCGCGTCACCTCATCCCTGAAGCCGACCTTTTCGCCGTGGAAATCGACAGAATTCGGCGTATCCATGAGAACAAGGCGCGGGCGCACCGGCAGGTCCTCGCGCAGGACCCGCTGCATGGCCTGCACCGCCGTCACCGCTCCCTTGTCAGGAATGAGACGGGCAGGCAGAAGGACGAGCGCTTCCTCGCCGGGCGCCGGGTCGGAGAGTTCCGGAACACGCAGGAAGGACTCCGCGTCGATACCCAGATACATGAGCTCCGCGTCAGTCACCCCGAGCACGTCCGCACAGGCATCGAGGAGAAACCCGGAGACCGCGAAGTGCGCGTCGAACTCACCGCAGGCCCCGGCCAGGGCCACGCTCCCGGGATCGCTCCAGATGCTGTGATACGTGTGCAGCAGCACCAGGTCGAGGCCGGCTCTGAGGTCGAGCAGCGCCTGCGCCGGCGCGGCCGAGAAGTGGTGAAGGTTGTGACCGTGGACCAACCGGGTCCGCCTGTCCGCCAGTTCACGGTGGAACCACTTGCGCAGTTCGCGCCGCTCGGCAGCGTCCCCGGAGGCCCGGGACAGATCGAGCCCCGGGTGCTGCAGCACCTCGATCCCGCTCTCACGGGGCCTGCGGACCTCCGACGTCCCCGTGAACACCGTCACCCGGTGCCCCGTTCTGGCGAGCAGCCTGGAGCAGTTCCAGAGGTACGACTCCACACCGCCGACCGTCGGCGGGAACGCCCAGTGGACGAAGGCGATGTCCAACGCCTTCGGGGTCTGTCGATCCGACTCCTGCCACATTGCCGCCTCCGGGCACCCTTGCCACCGTGCTCGGGCCGCACCCCGGTGAACGGCAGAACAGACTTCCGCGCGCGGGGATCGTATTCCACCGGCAGGGCCCGCCGGGCACGAACTCGCCCTCAGGGTTCAACGAATCGGTTGCCCGTCAGGTTGCGCAACGAAGAAGTAGGGAAAAATGAAGATTCGACAATATTCGCCCTGAACGCGGGTGGAAACCCGTGGCAGCGGCGCGGATTCGGGGGAATCACATGCGCGGTTGGGTGGTCAATGCCGCTGCCGGTGCGGGAACCGGAACCACCGCGTTCATCGCGGTGGCCGTGAAGGCCGCCGACTCCGGAAGCGCTCTGCTGTGGTGGCTGTCCGCGGGTGCGGGGCTGGTCGCGGGGCTGGCCGGCGGCATCGCCACCCAGGTCGCCCGCAGGTCCGCCGCGGATTCCACCCCGGACGCCCAGGCGAGCACGCTCCAGGGCCCACCGCACAACCTGCCGGTTCTCAGCATGTACTTCACGGGCCGCGCCGCCGAGACCCAGCGCATCGTGCGTGTGCTGCGCGGCCCGGAGCGCGGACGCCGCCGGGACGAGCGGCCCGTGCCCCGCGTCTGTGTGCTGTACGGGGCGACCGGCGCGGGCAAGTCCGAACTCGCCGTGGCCTACGCCCGCACCCAGCTGACCCGGCACTCCCTGACGTGGTGGCTCAACGCCTCCGGCTCCGACGCGCTGCAGACGGAGCTGCTGGAGTTCGCCCAGTACGTGGGCATCCACGACCAGGCGAGCAAGAACGTCGTCCTCATGAACCTGTGGCGCTGGCTGCGCGAGCAGCGCAACTGGCTGCTCGTGTACGACGGGTGGCCCGCCTACGAGGACGAGCTGCGCCGCCTGCTGCCGTCGGAGGGCGACGGCGAGGTGCTGATCACCACCCAGCAGAACCAGGGGTGGGACGGCCTGTGCGCGAGCCCCATACAACTCCGGGTCTTCCCCGAGAGCGAGGGCATCGAGTTCCTGGTGCGGCGCCTCGGTGTGAAGCCCACGGAGGCCGCGGAAGAGGCCTGCACCCGGCTAGGCCGCCAGCTCGGCTGGCTGCCACTGGCCCTCGAACAGGCGGCGGCCTACATCGTCCAGGCCGAGACGACCGTGACCGAGTACCTGCGGGACCTGCCCGGAGGAGCTTCGGTCGAGGACACCTTCCGGCTCGCCATCGCACGTATCTCGGAGACCTCGCCCGCCGCGGTGGATCTCCTGCGGCTGTGCACGTTCCTCGCCTCGGAGGACGTCCAGAAGATCACTCTGATGCAGTACCGGTCGGTGCTGCCGGTCCGCCTGCGGGCGGTGATGGCCGACCCGGTCACCTTCAACCGCGAGGTCCTGCTGCTGGTCGACCACTCCCTGCTGACACGCAGCGGCGACTGGCGCGACGGGTCCGCCGCCTACGGCATGCATCCCCGCGTCCAGACCCTGATCCACGAGGGACTGAGTCTCGCCGAGCGCCTGGAGTGGTCCCAGGCCGCGGTCCGGCTGGTGGAGGCCTGCTTCCCCATGACTCCGGACCTGCTGGCGTCCAGGCCGCTGTGCGAGCGGATGATGCCGCACGTGGAGGCCGTCATCGACAGACTCGCCTGGGGCGACGACACCGGCGGCGGGCTCGGCGCGTCCCAGGATCCGGAGGCCCTGGCCCGGCTCCTGCACCGCGTCGGCGCGTATCAGGAACACCGCTGCGACTGGGTGCGCTCCCTGGACTTCTTCGAACGGGAGGCCGAGCTGCGCGAGATCGGGAACGGCGACGGCCTCGGCCGCGCCGCGGCGCGGTACGCCGTGGCCCGTCAGCACTATCTGCTGGCCAGTCTGGACGACGCCGAGCGGGAGTGCCGCCTCGCTCTCCAACTCTGCGACGGCCACGCGGAGGAGGCGTTTCTCCGGTTACGGGCCAGCTGCCAGCGGCAGTTGGGAGGCATCATGCGCGAACGCAACCGCTTCTCGGAGGCGCTGGAGGCGGTCCAGACCGCGGTCGAGATCTACGAGGGGCAGGCGTGGCGCGAGGAGAGCCTCGACTGGGCCGTCGCCGAGCAGGAGATCGGCCTGATCCACCGGAACGCGGGGCACCTCACCCAGGCCGCCGCCCACTACGAGCGGGCGGAGCGACGCATACCCAGCCGAGGCGTCCAGGAGCCCCCCGACTACACGGTGTTCCGCGCCATGCTGCAGCGCGATCTGGGCATCGTCGCCCAGGACAAGGGGCAGCTCGAAGACGCGGAGGCCCTGCTGACCGAGGCCCTGAAGGTGTTCGGCGCCCATCGGGGGCCGGAGGACTTCGAGACGGCCCAGATCGCGAAGTTCCTGTCGGACGTACTGCGCCGGCGCAGCGAGAGCCACCGGGAGGAGGCGCGCCGGAGCCTTCGTCTCCTCCGCCGTCGCGACCTCCGCCGCCGGGCCCGCACCGAACTGGACCGGGCCGACCGGCTCCTCGGTCCGGTGGTGGAGCTGCACCGCAAACGCAGCGAGGCGGAGGAGCACAAGTACGCGGCCTGCCTCAACAAACTCGGCTCCTTACGTCTCGCGCAGGGACGGTCGGCCGACGCGAGGAGGATCCTGGAGCAGGCCGAGGAGATCTATCTGCGGCTCTACGGCGAGCGCCACTACTACCGCGCCAAGTCGCTGACCAGGCTCGGTCCCGTGCTGCGCGCCCTGGGCGACGGCGCCGCGGCGGAGCGTGTGCTGCGGGAGGCGAACGGGATCTTCCGGGCGGCCCTCGGTGACGACCACCCGGCGCTGATGGCCGTGTGCGAGCACCTGTCCGACTGCGCCTCGGACCGGGGTGACCACGAGGAAGCCGGCCGGCTCCGGCTGGAGGCGGACCTCATCCGCCGGTCGCTGTGACACCCGGATCCCGATCCCCGACCCTCGTGAACGCATGCACAAGCGGCCCCCTACCATGGTGCCCGTGCCAAAGCTGACCCCCACCGACCTCGTAGCGGCGCTGCGCAACCCGCTCGCCTTCATCGCCGACCGCTGGACGCCGGATCCCCGGACGGTCCGGCGGGCGGCGCTCGCCGCGCTCGTGATGTCGGTGGTGATCGTGGTCACCGGCGGTGCGGTGCGGCTCACCGGCTCCGGGCTCGGCTGCCCGACCTGGCCCGAGTGCACCGACGGCTCGCTGACCCCGACGACCGCGCTGAGCTATCACAGCGCCATCGAGTTCACGAACCGCATGCTGACCTACGTGCTGTGCGCCGCGGTCGGCTGGGCGATCATCGCCGCACGGTCCCAGAAGCCGTACCGGCGCGGTCTGACCCGGCTGGGCTGGGCGCAGTTCTGGATCGTGATGAGCAACGCGGTCCTCGGCGGCGTCGTGGTGCTCGTCGGCCTCAACCCCTACACCGTCGCCGCGCACTTCCTGCTGGCGACGGCCCTCATCACGGTCGCCGCCCTGATGTGGCAGCGCACCCGGGAGGGCGACGGCGAGCCGCGTCCGCTGGTCGGCACGGCCGTGCGGCAGCTGGTGTGGGCCCTGGTGGCCGTGACGCTGGTGCTCATCGCCGCGGGCACGGTGGTGACCGGCGCGGGACCGCACCCGGGCGACTCCGGCGACGTCGAGCGCATCGACGTCAGCTGGTCGGGCGTCGCCGAGCTGCACGCGGTCTTCGCCTGGATCGTGGTGTCGCTGACCTTCGCCCTGTGGTTCTTCCTCAAGGGCGTCGACGCGCCCCAGGGACCGCGGGACCGCGTCCGCGACCTGTTCCTGATCCTGCTCGGTCAGGGCGTGATCGGGTACGTCCAGTACTTCACGCACCTGCCCACGGTCCTGGTCGGCCTGCACATGTTCGGCTCCTGCCTGGTGTGGATCGGCGTGCTGCGGGTCCTGTTCTCGCTGCGGGAACGTGCAGAGGTGACGGCCGACGTTCCCGTTCAGGCGTACGACGCCGTGAGCGCGTCGATCGCCGGGCCCAGGTAGTCACGGGTCAGCCGGGCCCGGCGCGCCGTCCACTCCTCGGTGGGCGGGGCGGGGTCGGCGTAGCGGCGGCTCCGGATGTCCTCGACGACCTCGGCGGGGGCGCCCAGGCCGGGCAGCAGGTCCAGCGCCTCGCGTTTGGAGATCAGCCGGCCCTCGCGGACGGTGACGGTGGCGCGGGCGAAGGTGATCATGCCCAGGTCGACCCAGACGTCCCGGATCCACAGCGGGGCCTTGTCGACGACGGGCCGCCAGTAGTCCCGCTGGTCGCGGACGACGAAGTCGCCGAGTTCCCGGTCCGTCACCGGTGGCAGCAGCCCCGCGGGCTCCTGGCCGTACAGCACCCGTCCGAAGGCGTGCAGCTCACGCCGGGTCACCAGACCGACCGGCCGTTTGAACAGCTGCCCGTACGCCCAGGTCAGATGGGACCGGGCCGGGTCGGCCGCGGTCGCCGGGGTCAGATAGGTGCAGTGCAGGACGGTGGCGAGCGGCAGCGTGCGCAGCCGGGCGTGCACGACGGCGACCTTCCATACGACGGCCGGGGTCACCGGGCCGGGCAGCACCACGATCAGGTCCAGGTCGCTGCGGCCCTCCTGGTAGTCGTCGCCCGCGGCGAGCGAGCCGTGCGCCCACACGGCGACGGGGTCCAGCGCCGACAGCTCACGGACGAAGCGGCTCAGTAACGTCTCGGTGTCCACGCGCTCAGTCTGTACAGCTCACTCCAGCCCGTACACCCGTTTCGCGTTTCCCGCCGCGATCAGCCTGGCCACGCGTTGTGCGTCGCCGAGGGACCACGCGTCCTCGGCGACCCAGGTGCCCAGTACCCGCGCGAGGGACTCGCGGAAGAGGCGGGCGCCGACCACGTGCAGCTCGGGCAGGCCGTGGGCACCGCTGGAGAAGAGGATCTTGCCGAAGGGGGCCAGTTCCAGGATCTCGGCGAGGATCGTGGCGGCGCGGGCGCCGGTGCGGACCAGGGCCGCGCCCGAGTCGGCGTAGACGTGCGGGAAGACGCCGGCGAGATGGGCGGCGTGGCGGTGGTACGGGTAGCCGTGCAGGAGGACCAGGTCCGTGCCGAGGCCCGCGGTCGCGCGGACGAAGTCGGTGAGCAGGACCGGGTCGGTGCGGTCGATCCGGGCGCCGGGCTCGCCGAGGCCCGCGTGCAGCTGGAGCGGGAGGCCGGAGGCCACGGCGATCCAGAGCAGGTGCCGCAGCAGGACCGGGTCGGTCAGCTCGCCGCCGACCGGGCGGGCCGCCAGCCAGCGGCCGGCCGCGCCTCTCACCTCACCGGGGCCGGGGGGTTCGGGGGCCAGGGCCAGGCCGTGGCGGAGACCGGCGACGGAGGTGAAGGCGACCGCGTTCGCCGCCGCGCCGTGCACCGACTCGGCGAGGTTGGCGAGGAAGGACTCGACGGTGCCGGAGGTGTCGGCGACCTGCTCCGCGAGCAGTTCCAGGCGGACGATCTCGCGGGCCTCCGCGTCGCCGGTCGAGGCCATCTCGGTGGGGCCCGTGAGGTCGCCGGGGAGGCCGGTGTCGACGAGGTAGGTGGTGATGCCGCTGCCGCGCAGGAGACGGCGGCCGGCCTCCAGGACGCCGAGTTCGCGGCGCCGGGCCAGGTAGCGGGCCGGTGCGCAGTGGGGTTCCAGGCCGAGGAGCGGGGGGCACCAGCGCCGTACCGCGAAACCGGTCTGGGTGTCGAAGAGGGTGGTGCCGGCGGCCGGGGGGCCTTCGGTGCGGGCGAGCTGGGCCTCGAAGGTGCCCAGGCCCAGCTCGGTGCGGAGCACTCCGTGGCAGTACTGGTCCACGAGGTTCGGCGTCTCGATCATCCGGGCTCCCGTGTGGACGGCTGCATGTCCGTCTTAACGGGTGAACGGGGATGGAGGTCGCGGTTCAGCTCGGGAGTACCGGTTGTGTGGCGACCGCAGGTCGTCGGTGGTTGATCGCGCAGTTCCCCGCGCCCCTTTGGGGCGCGCTGTTCAACCGCCGATTTGAATGCCCGCCATGCGCTTCCACTCGTACGGCCCCGTCGTCACCTTCGCCGCGAACTCGCCGTCGAAGGACTCGTGGACGGTGATGCCCGCCTTCTGCACCGCCTGCTCGGCGATCTCGTACGTCGGGGCCACCAGGTCGCCCCAGCCGCCGTCCTCGCCGACGAGGACGATGCGGGCGCCGCGTTCGCCGATGTAGGCCACCTGGCCCTCGGCGCCGCCATGGGCCTTGGCGAAGGCGCTGATCTCCTTTGCAAGGCGCGCCACCTTGCGCTCGGCCTTCTGGCCGGCCTTCTGCGTGTCAACCTGCTGCGTGTCTGCCATGGACAGGATGCTACTCACGAGTAGATCCACTGGCGAGGGCAGGACGGTGTGATGTGGGCCCGTGCGGTCAGCGCAGGAAGGGGTCGACGGCCACGGCCACGAACAACAGCGACACATAGGTGATCGACCAGTGGAACAGCCGCATCTCCTTGAGCTTCCCGCCCGTCACCTCCGCCTTCGCACGGTTCTGCAGCCCGTGCGCCTCCCACAGCCACCAGCCGCCCGCCACCAGGGCGACCAGCGTGTAGAACCAGCCGGTGTAACCGAGGGGGGTGAGGAGCAGGGAGACGCCGACCATCACCCAGCTGTAGATGACGATCTGCTTGGCCACCACCTTGTTGGAGGCGACGACCGGCAGCATCGGCACGCCCACGCGCGCGTAGTCGTCCTTCACCTTCATGGAGAGCGGCCAGTAGTGCGGCGGCGTCCAGAAGAACATGACGAGGAAGAGGATGACCGGCGCCCACGACATGGAGTCCGTGACGGCCGACCAGCCGATCAGCACCGGCAGACAACCGGCGATGCCGCCCCACACGATGTTCTGCGAGGTACGGCGTTTGAGGATCATCGTGTAGACGACGACGTAGAAGAGCAGCGCTCCGAGTGACAGCCAGGCACTCAGCCAGTTGACGGTGAAACCGAACAGCAGTGTGGAGACGACCGCCAGGGTGATACCGAAGGCGAGGCACTCACGCGGGCTGACCATGCCGGTCACCAGCGGACGCTGCGAGGTGCGGTCCATCAGCGCGTCGATGTCCCGGTCGATGTACATGTTCAGCGCGTTGGCGCCGCCCGCCGAGAGGTAGCCGCCGAGGCAGGTGAGCAGCACCAGGGTCAGGTCGGGCACGCCCTGCTGCGCCAGGAACATCACCGGAACGGTGGTGATGAGCAGCAGCTCGATGATCCGCGGCTTGGTCAGCGCCACGAAAGCTTGGACACGGGCCCCGAACGGCCGGTGACTCGGGCTCTCGCTCGCACCGAGTACCCCCGCTGGACGGGATTCGACGGCCGTCACGCACACCCCTGACAGAGACTCCCAGCGAGCCCCGCCGTGTGAACTCACGGTAAAGGCTCGCGCGTACCACGCCACTTTAGACGTTGCCCATACCCCGACCTTCGCGGGGGTGGGGTCGTGTTGGGGGGCGTCTCGGAAGAGGGGGACGGGGGCTCGGTTGAGCAGTCAGATGAGCGGTTCCGTATTCATGTGCCGAATGCCTTCTCGGCCAGTCGGGAGGCGGATCCCCGAGAGTCCCGGCAGTCTGGAAACACTCGAAAAAATGCACGTCCTTACGGGGGTAGGCTCGACAACGGCCGGTGGGCACCCAGTGCACCGGCAGCCGGTACGGGCGTGTGCCCGAGGACCGGTAACCGAACATGTGGAGAGGAGCCCTGACTCAGGGTGAGCACCAAGCCGACCACCACAGACCTCGACTGGACCGAGTTGGACCAGCGGGCCGTCGACACCGCCCGTGTCCTGGCCGCCGACGCCGTACAGAAGGTCGGCAACGGCCATCCGGGTACGGCGATGAGCCTGGCGCCGGCCGCGTACACCCTCTTCCAGAAGGTGATGCGGCACGACCCGTCCGACCCCGACTGGGTGGGCCGCGACCGCTTCGTGCTGTCCGCCGGTCACTCGTCGCTGACCCTCTACACGCAGCTGTACCTGGCCGGTTTCGGCCTGGAGCTGGAAGACCTCGAAGCCTTCCGCACCTGGGGCTCGAAGACCCCCGGCCACCCGGAGTACGGCCACACCAAGGGCGTCGAGACCACCACCGGCCCGCTGGGCCAGGGTGTCGCCAACGCCGTCGGCATGGCCATGGCCGCCCGCTACGAGCGCGGTCTCTTCGACCCGGACGCGCCGCAGGGCGAGTCCCCCTTCGACCACTTCGTCTACTGCATCGCCGGTGACGGCTGCCTCCAGGAGGGCATCTCCGCCGAGGCGTCCTCGATGGCCGGCCACCAGAAGCTCGGCAACCTGGTCCTGCTGTGGGACGACAACCACATCTCGATCGAGGGCGACACCGAGACGGCCGTCTCCGAGGACACCGTCAAGCGGTTCGAGGCGTACGGCTGGCACGTCCAGCGCATCGCCCCGCAGCCGGACGGCGACCTGGACCCGCACGCCATCTACAACGCGATCGAGGCCGCGAAGAAGGTGACGGACAAGCCGTCCTTCATCGCGATGCGCTCGATCATCGCCTGGCCCGCCCCGAACGCGCAGAACACCGAGGCCGCGCACGGCTCGGCGCTCGGCGCGGACGAGGTCGCGGCCACCAAGCGCGTCCTCGGCTTCGACCCGGAGAAGAACTTCGACGTCGCCGAGGAGGTCATCGCCCACACCCGGCAGGCCGGCGAGCGCGGCGCGGCCGCCAAGGCCGAGTGGGAGAAGTCCTTCCAGCTGTGGCGTGACAACAACGCCGAGCGGGCCGCCGAGTTCGACCGCATCGCCGCGGGCGAGCTGCCCAAGGGCTGGGAGGAGAAGATCCCGGTCTTCGAGCCCGGCAAGGGCGTCGCCACCCGTGCCGCCTCCGGCAAGGTCCTGCAGGCCCTCGGCGCCGTCATCCCCGAGCTGTGGGGCGGCTCCGCCGACCTGGCCGGGTCGAACAACACGACCATCGACAAGAACAGCTCGTTCCTGCCGGCGGACAACCCGCTGCCGGGTGCGAACCCCTACGGCCGCACCATCCACTTCGGTATCCGCGAGCACTCCATGGCCGCGGAGATGAACGGCATCACCCTGCACGGCAACACCCGTGTCTACGGCGGTACGTTCCTCGTCTTCTCCGACTACATGCGCAACTCCGTGCGGCTGTCGGCGCTGATGCACCTGCCGGTGACGTACGTGTGGACCCACGACTCCATCGGTCTCGGCGAGGACGGCCCCACCCACCAGCCGGTCGAGCACCTCGCCTCGCTGCGCGCCATCCCGGGCCTGAACGTGGTCCGCCCGGCCGACGCCAACGAGACCGCGATCGCCTGGCGCGAGATCCTCCGGCGCTACACCAAGGTCTTCGGCAAGGGTGCCCCGCACGGTCTGGCGCTGACCCGCCAGGGTGTGCCGGTGTACGAGTCCAACGAGGACACGGTCAAGGGCGGGTACGTCCTCTTCGAGGCGTCGAACGGCACCCCCGAGGTCATCCTCGTCGCCACCGGCTCCGAGGTGCACGTGGCCGTCGAGGCGCGCGAGCAGCTGGAGGCCGACGGCGTGCCCACGCGCGTCGTGTCCATGCCGTGCGTGGAGTGGTTCGAGGAGCAGTCGCCCGAGTACCGCGAGAGTGTGCTGCCGTCCTCGGTGAAGGCGCGGGTGTCGGTCGAGGCGGGTATCGGCCTCACCTGGCACAAGTACGTCGGGGACGCGGGCCGCATCGTTTCCCTGGAGCACTTCGGTGCTTCCGCCGACGGCAAGGTGCTCTTCCAGGAGTTCGGCTTCACTGCCGAGAATGTGGCCGCCAAGGCCCGGGAATCCATCGCCGCCGCCCAGCGCTGACGCTATATACGACACGTAGGAGATGTAATTCCATGACAGACGCACTCAAGCGCCTCTCCGACGAAGGCGTCGCGATCTGGCTGGACGACCTGTCGCGCAAGCGGATCACGTCCGGCAACCTCGCCGAGCTGATCGACCAGCAGCACGTCGTGGGCGTCACCACCAACCCGACGATCTTCCAGAAGGCGATCTCTTCGGGCGACGGCTACCAGCAGCAGGTCTCGGACCTCGCCGCCCGGAAGGTCACCGTCGAAGAGGCCATCCGCATGATCACCACGGCGGACGTCCGTGACGCCGCCGACATCCTGCGCCCGGTGTTCGACGCGACCGACGGCCAGGACGGCCGCGTGTCGATCGAGGTCGACCCGCGCCTGGCGCACCACACCACGGCGACCATCGCCGAGGCCAAGCAGCTGGCCTGGCTGGTGGACCGCCCCAACACCCTGATCAAGATCCCGGCCACCAGGGCGGGCCTGCCGGCGATCACCGAGGTCATCGGCCTCGGCATCAGCGTCAACGTCACGCTGATCTTCTCGCTGGAGCGCTACCGCGCGGTCATGGACGCCTACCTGGCCGGTCTGGAGAAGGCCAAGGAGCGCGGCCTCGACCTGTCGCTCATCCGTTCGGTGGCGTCGTTCTTCGTGTCCCGCGTGGACAGCGAGATCGACAAGCGCCTGAACGACCTGGGCACCGACGAGGCCAAGGCGCTGCGCGGCAAGTCCGCCGTCGCCAACGCCCGGCTCGCCTACCAGGCGTACGAAGAGGTCTTCTCCACCGCTCGCTGGAGCGCCCTGGAGAACGCGGGCGCCCGCAAGCAGCGCCCGCTGTGGGCCTCCACCGGCGTGAAGGACCCGGCGTACAAGGACACCCTGTACGTCGACGACCTGGTCGCGCCGAACACGGTGAACACCATGCCGGAGGCCACTCTCGTCGCGGTCGAGGACCACGGCGGCATCACCGGCGACACGATCACCGGCACGTACGAGCAGGCCCGCGCCGACCTGGACGCCGTCGAGGCGCTCGGGATCTCGTACGACGACGTGGTCCAGGTACTCGAGGACGAGGGCGTCGAGAAGTTCGAGGCGTCCTGGAACGACCTGCTCAAGTCGACCCAGGCGGAGCTGGAGCGCCTGGCCCCCTCGGAGGGCTGAACTCTGTCACCCCTTTCCGGTACCGGAGCGAACCCGCTCCGTGACCCCGCAGACCGACGGCTCCCGCGTATTGCGGGGCCGTCGGGGCTGGTCATCTTCGGCGTCACGGGCGACCTCTCCCGTAAGAAGCTCATGCCCGCCGTCTACGACCTCGCCAACCGGGGTCTGCTGCCGCCGGGCTTCTCCCTGGTCGGCTTCGCCCGCCGTGAGTGGGCCCACGAGGACTTCGCCGCCGAGGTCCACGACGCCGTCAAGGACCACGCGCGCACGCCGTTCCGCGAGGAGGTCTGGCAGCAGCTCATCCAGGGGATGCGCTTCGTCCAGGGCACCTTCGACGACGACGACGCGTTCGAGCGGCTGCGCTCCACCATCGAGGAGCTGGACAAGGCGCAGGGCACGGGCGGCAACTTCGCCTTCTACCTGTCCGTCCCGCCGCGCTCCTTCCCGGTGGTCATCCAGCAGCTGAAGAAGCACGGGCTGGCCGACCAGTCCGGCGGCTCCTGGCGGCGCGCGGTCATCGAGAAGCCCTTCGGCCACGACCTGAAGTCGGCCGAGGAGCTCAACAAGGTCGTGCACGAGGTGTTCGAACCGGACCAGGTGTTCCGGATCGACCACTACCTCGGCAAGGAGACCGTCCAGAACATCCTGGCGCTGCGGTTCGCCAACACCATGTACGAGCCGATCTGGAACCGGTCCTTCGTGGACCACGTGCAGATCACCATGGCGGAGGACATCGGCATCGGCGGCCGGGCCGGCTACTACGACGGCATCGGCTCGGCCCGTGACGTCATCCAGAACCACCTGCTCCAGCTCATGGCCCTCACCGCCATGGAGGAGCCCGCCTCCTTCGACGCGGACGCGCTCGCGGCGGAGAAGGAGAAGGTGCTCGGCGCGGTACGGCTGCCGAAGGACCTGGGCACCTCGACCGTGCGCGGCCAGTACGCGGCCGGCTGGCAGGGCGGCGAGAAGGTCATCGGCTACCTCGAAGAGGACGGCATCGACACCAGGTCGAAGACCGACACCTACGCCGCGGTGAAGCTGGAGATCGACAACCGCCGCTGGGCGGGCGTCCCCTTCTACCTGCGCACCGGCAAGCGGCTGGGCCGCCGCGTCACCGAGATCGCGGTGGTCTTCCAGCGGGCCCCGCACTCCCCCTTCGACCACACGGCGACGGAGGAACTGGGCCAGAACGCGATCGTCATCCGCGTCCAGCCCGACGAGGGCATCACGGTCCGCTTCGGCTCCAAGGTGCCGGGCACCTCGATGGAGATCCGGGACGTCTCGATGGACTTCGCCTACGGCGAGTCGTTCACCGAGTCCTCGCCCGAGGCGTACGAGCGGCTGATCCTCGACGTGCTGCTCGGCGACTCCAACCTCTTCCCGCGCACGGAGGAGGTCGAGCTGTCCTGGAAGATCCTCGACCCGATCGAGGAGCACTGGGACAAGCACGGCAGGCCCGCCCAGTACAAGTCCGGCACCTGGGGCCCCGCCGAGGCCGACGAGATGCTGGCACGAGACGGACGGAGCTGGCGCCGCCCATGAAGATAGACCTCACGGACACCACGGCCGGCAAGGTCAACAAGGCGCTGGTGCAGGGCCGCCGGGCCATCGGCACGCCCGCCGTGGGCATGGTGCTGACCCTCGTCATCGTCACCGACGAGGAGAACGCGTACGACGCCCTGAAGGCCGGCGGCGACGCCTCCCACGAGCACCCCTCGCGCACCCTCGTCGTCATCAAGCGCGTCTCCCGCTCCCCCCGCGACCGTACGGCGTCCCGCCTGGACGCCGAGGTCCGGGTGGGCGCGGACGCGGGCTCCGGCGAGACGGTGATCCTCCGCCTGTACGGCGAGGTCGCCGACCACGCCGACTCGGTCGTCCTGCCGCTGCTGCTGCCGGACGCGCCGGTCGTCGTCTGGTGGCCGGTGAACGCCCCGCTCGACCCGGCGCAGGACCCGCTGGGCGCCCTCGCCCAGCGCCGGGTCACCGACACCTACTCCTCCGAGCAGCCGGTACGGGAGCTGTCCGCCCGCGCGGACGCCTACACCCCCGGCGACACGGACCTGTCCTGGACCCGGATCACGCCCTGGCGCTCGATGCTGGCGGCGGCCCTGGACCAGGTGGTCTGCGAGGTCAAGGCGGTCGAGGTGGAGGGCGAGGAGTTCAACCCGAGCTGCGAGCTGCTGGCGATGTGGCTCGCGGACCGGCTGGACGTCCCCGTCAAGCGCTCCCTGTCGGCCGGTCCCGGTCTGACGGCCGTCCGCCTGGCCACCAGCGAGGGCGCGATCGCGCTCGACCGTGCGGACGGCTCCCTCGCCACCCTGTCCATCGACGGCCAGCCGGACCGTGCGGTGGCGCTGAAGCGCCGCGACACGGCCGAGCTGATCGCGGAGGAGCTGCGCCGGCTCGACCCGGACGACACCTACGCGTCGGCGCTGCGGTTCGGCGTGGACCGCCTGAACGCCTCCGCGACTCCGGCCCCCGCTATGGAACCGGTATTGGCCGCCCCGGCACCGGCCGCCGCTACGACGGACCCGTCACCCAAAGGAGAACAGGTCACCCACGCAGCAGCCTCCGGCGCCGCTGCCGAGGCTCCCACGACAGAAGCGGCGTCCCAGGAACGGGCGCCGCTGAAGAAGAGGGCGAAGGCGACATGAGCACCCCCCAGCTGGTCGTGCACCGCGACAAGGAGCTGATGGCGCAGGCCGCCGCGGCCCGCCTGATCACGAAGATCGTGGACGCCCAGGCCTCCCGGGGCGAGGCGTCCGTGGTCCTCACCGGCGGCCGCAACGGCAACGGCCTGCTGGCGGCCCTGGCGGCGGCCCCGGCCCGGGACGCCATCGACTGGAGCCGGCTCGACCTCTGGTGGGGCGACGAGCGCTTCCTGCCCGAGGGCGATCCGGAGCGCAATGTCACCCAGGCCCGTGACGCCCTGCTCGACCAGGTCCCGGTGGACCCGAAGCGCGTGCACGCCATGCCCGCGTCGGACGGCCCCTGGGACACGGACGTGGACGCGGCGGCCGAGGCCTACGCGGCGGAGCTGGCCCGCGCGGCCGGCCCCGAGAACCACGGCTCGGTGCCCACCTTCGACGTCCTGATGCTGGGCGTCGGCCCGGACACCCACGTGGCCTCGCTCTTCCCGGAGCTGCCCGCGGTCCGGGAGACGGAACGCACGGTGGTCGGCGTCCACGGCGCCCCCAAGCCGCCGCCGACCCGGGTCTCCCTCACCCTTCCCGCCATCCGCGCGGCCCGCGAGGTCTGGCTGCTGGCGGCGGGCGAGGACAAGGCCGAGGCCGTCGCCATCGCCCTCTCGGGCGCGGGCGAGATCCAGGCCCCGGCAGCGGGCGCCCAGGGCCGCCAGCGGACCCTGTGGCTCCTGGACGCGACGGCAGCCTCCCAGCTGCCACGGTCGCTGTATCCGCCGGCTTCGCCGTGACGAAGTACTGAGAAGAAGAGCCCGTACGGCCTTCCCGGCCGTACGGGCTCTTTCATGCCCGGCCTAACGCCCGTGCAGCTCCCGGTACTTGGCCACCAGCGCCGTCGTCGACGCGTCCAGGCCGGGTACCTCGGCGCCCTCGGTCAGCGCGGGCTCGATGCGCTTGGCGAGGACCTTGCCCAGCTCCACGCCCCACTGGTCGAAGGAGTCGATGTTCCAGACGGCGCCCTGGGTGAAGACCTTGTGCTCGTACAAGGCCACCAGCTGGCCCAGGACCGACGGGGTGAGTTCCTTCGCCAGGATGGTCGTCGTCGGGTGGTTGCCCTTGAAGGTGCGGTGCGGGACCTGCTCCTCGGGGACGCCCTCCGCGCGGACCTCGTCGGCGGTCTTGCCGAAGGCCAGCGCCTGCGTCTGGGCGAAGAAGTTCGCCATCAGCAGGTCGTGCTGCGCCTTGAGTTCACCGCTCAGCTCGGCGACGGGCTCGGCGAAGCCGATGAAGTCCGCCGGGATCAGCTTGGTGCCCTGGTGGATCAACTGGTAGTAGGCGTGCTGGCCGTTGGTGCCCGGCGTGCCCCAGACGACCGGGCCGGTCTGCCAGTCGACCTCCTTGCCGTCGCGCGCCACGTACTTGCCGTTGGACTCCATGTCCAGCTGCTGGAGGTAGGCGGTGAACTTGGAGAGGTAGTGGCTGTAGGGCAGCACCGCGTGCGACTGGGCGTCGTGGAAGTTGCCGTACCAGATGCCCAGGAGGCCCAGCAGAAGGGGGACGTTGGACTCGGCGGGGGCGGTGCGGAAGTGCTCGTCGACCAGGTGGAAGCCGTCGAGCATCTCGCGGAAGCGGTCCGGGCCGATGGCGATCACCAGGGAGAGGCCGATGGCCGAGTCGTAGGAGTAGCGGCCGCCTACCCAGTCCCAGAACTCGAACATGTTGGCCGTGTCGATGCCGAAGTCCGACACCTTCTCGGAGTTCGTGGAGAGGGCCACGAAGTGCTTGGCGACCGCTTCCGGACCGGCCTTCAGCTCGGTGAGGAGCCAGTTGCGGGCAGAGGTCGCGTTGGTGATCGTCTCGATGGTGGTGAACGTCTTGGAGGCGATGATGAAGAGGGTCTCCGCCGCGTCCAGGTCGCGGGTGGCCTCGTGCAGGTCGGCGCCGTCGACGTTGGAGACGAAGCGGACCGTGAGGTCGCGGTCGGTGAAGCTGCGCAGCACCTCGTAGGCCATCGCCGGACCGAGGTCGGAGCCGCCGATGCCGACGTTGACGACGTTCCGGATGCGCTTGCCGGTGTGCCCGGTCCAGGCGCCGGAGCGGACCCGGTCGGCGAAGGCGCTCATCTTGTCGAGGACCGCGTGCACCTGCGGCACCACGTTCTCGCCGTCGACCTCGATCACCGCGTCGCGCGGGGCGCGCAGGGCCGTGTGCAGCACCGCGCGGTTCTCGGTGACGTTGATCTTCTCGCCGCGGAACATGGCGTCCCGCAGGCCGAAGACGTCGGTGGCGGCGGCCAGCTCCCGCAGCAGCCGCAGCGTCTCGTCGTTGACCAGGTGCTTCGAGTAGTCGATGTGGAGGTCGCCGACCTGAAGGGTGTAGCCCGTGCCGCGTCCCGGGTCGGCGGCGAACAGGTCCCGCAGCCGGGTGCCGGCGAGCGCCTCCCGGTGCTTGGCGAGCGCGGTCCACTCGGGCGTCTGGTTGAGCCTGGTACGGCCGTCTGCGTTCATTCCGACTTCAGCCTTCTTCCTTGCACCTGTCCTGCTGCGTCCCTGCCCCGCTGCCGGTTCCAACCTAGTTGATCAGCGTGGGACGCGGCCTGCTGTCGCGCTGTCCCGCGGCGCAACAACAGGTACGTCCGGCCGGCGCACCGGTATCAACGAGGTGACGGCCAGGCCGAAGAGGACGGCGGCCAGCAGCGCGGGGCCGTTCAGGCCGTAGGCTCCCGCGACGGCTCCGCCGAGGAGGGCGCCGAGCGGCGCGCCGGACGTGGAGGAGGTGCGGAAGGCGGCGGCGATCCGGCCGGTCATCGACTCGGGCGCGCGTTGCTGCATCAGCGTGACCTGGTTGACGTTCCACACCATGTTCATCGCGCCGAGCAGGAGCATGCCCGCGACGAGGGCGCCGAGGTGCCGGACGGTGCCCATGAGCAGCAGGGCCGACGTCTGCACCGTGCCGGCGAGCAGCAGGGCGCGCACCCGGCCGGTGCGGCGGGCGATGCGCTGGGCGAGGAAGCCGCCGGTGATGCTGCCGGCCGAGTACGCGGTCATGGCGGCCGCGTAACCCGCGGTACCGGCGTGCAGCCAGCGTGTCACGTGCAGGACGAGGGTGGCGATCAGGGCGCCCATGCCGATGTTGCAGAGCAGGGTGGCCACGCAGACCGCCCGCAGGGCGCGGTCCTGCCACAGGGCGCGCAGGCCCTCGGCGATCTCCGTGCGCAGGGTGCTGCCGGCCGGGCGTGGCGCCCGCTCCGGCGGCCGGGTCCGGAGGGAGGCGACCAGGGCGGCGGCCGCCAGGTAGGTGCCCGCGTCGGCCGCGAAGGGCATGAACGCGCCGGCCGCCAGCAGCAGCGGCACGAGCGGGGCGCCGAGCAGGCCGCCGGCGATCTGCTGGCCGGTCATCAGCCGGGCGTTGGCCCCGCCCAGGGCGTGCCGGTCCACCAGGGAGGGCAGCAGGGCCGTGGAGGCGTTGTCGAAGAGCGTCTGCAGGGTGGTGAGCGCGAAGGCGAGCAGGAGCAGCAGCGGGATCGAGGCGTGACCGAGCGCCACGGCGAGTGCGAAGGCGGCGACGAGCAGCCCTCGTACGGTGTCCACCGCCCACATCGCGCGCCGCTGGTCCACCCGGTCCGCGACGGCACCGCCGAGCAGCCCGAACAGCAGCCAGGGCACGTAGCCGCAGGCGGTCACCGAGGCGATGGCGAGCGGGTCGTCGGTCAGACGCGCGGCCAGCAGGGGCAGCGCGGACGCCCGTAACGCGTCCCCGAACCGGGAGACGACGGCGGCCGTCCACAGCCGCCCGAATCCCCCGCGCCACGCGGGTGCCCCCTCGCCCACCGTCACCGCCGCCCCCTCACGATTCGCTGATGCACAAACCGTAGAGGGCACCACTGACAGCGGGCCGGACGCGCACCCGGTCCCGGCCGCGGAGACAGCTCCGGCCAGGCGCCCCATGGGCACCCGGCCGGCCTCAACTCCTAGATCTCGCCCCGCAGTTTGGCGAGCGCCTCGGCGAGGATCGCCTCGCCGTCCGCGTCGCTGCGCCGCTCCCGTACGTACGCGAGGTGCGTCTTGTACGGCTCGGTGCGCGGCGGGTCCGGCGGGTTGTCCCGGTCCTGACCGGCCGGGAAGCCACAGCGCGGGCAGTCCCAGGTCTCGGGCACCTGCGCGTCGCTGGCGAAGCTCGGCTGCGTCTCGTGCCCGTTGGAGCACCAGAAGGAGATGCGCAGACGCGGCGCGGACTCGCCGCGCTCGGCCTCGCCCATCGGCCCCGCCCCGACCCGGCTACCTCGGATCGCGTTGCCACTTGCCACGGTCGTAACTCCCTGCGTGATGGTGCCGCGAAGCGAGTCGGCGTGTCGCTTCGTTGCGAGCGCCTCAGTCTACGTAAGGCCCAACGCGCGTCCAGTGGTGGGAGTTACCGCCCCCGCACCTAGACGCAAGCCCCATGATAGGCCGCGCTCAGGTGCGCGTACCGAACATGGGGCCTTACGTACAGATTGTGCGTGTGTGCGAGTCACGGATCAGCTGTTCGTCTTCATCAGCAGGCCGAGGACCACGATGCACGCGAACCACAGCAGACCGATGACCAGGGTGATCCGGTCCAGGTTCCGCTCGGCGACCGAGGAGCCGCCGACGGAGGACTGCATGCCGCCACCGAACATGTCGGAGAGGCCGCCGCCCTTGCCCTTGTGCATCAGCACCAGCAGCATCAGCAGCAGGCTGAAGACGATCAGGGCGATCGAGAACCCCAAAACCACGGCTGGACCAACTCTCTCGGATTCGGATGAACGACGGGGACAAGGCGGCAGGCCGTCTTGTCCCCGCAAGGGTACGACGGATCGTCCCCGGGGCCTACTCGCTCGCCCCGATCACTGATCGCGGAAGCGCACGATCTTGACGAATTCGTCCGCGTCCAGCGAGGCACCGCCGACCAGGGCGCCGTCGATGTCGGCCTGCGCCATGATCTCGGCCACGTTGCCGGCCTTGACGGAGCCGCCGTACTGGATGCGGACCTGGTCGGCCAGCTCCTGGCTGTACAGCTCGGCGAGCTTGGCGCGGATCGCCGCGCAGACCTCCTGGGCGTCCCCGGCACCGCAGACCTTGCCGGTGCCGATGGCCCACACGGGCTCGTAGGCGATCACGACGGACTCGGCCTGCTCGGCCGGGAGGTCCTTGAGACCGCCCTCGACCTGGGCGAGGGTGTGGGAGACGTGGTTGCCCGCCTCGCGGACGTCCAGCTCCTCGCCGACGCACAGGATCGGGGTCAGACCGTGCTTGTAGGCGGCCTTGACCTTGGCGTTCACGATCTCGTCGGTCTCGGCGTGGTACTGGCGGCGCTCGGAGTGGCCGATGACCACGTACGTGCACTTCAGCTTGGCCAGCATGGGTCCGGAGATCTCGCCGGTGTAGGCGCCGGAGTCGTGCGCGGAGATGTCCTGGGCGCCGTACCTGATCTTGAGCTTGTCGCCGTCGACCAGGGTCTGCACGGAACGCAGGTCGGTGAAGGGCGGCAGGACGGCGACCTCGACGGCCTCGTAGTCCTTGTCGGCCAGGGCGAAGGCGAGCTTCTGGACGTGCGCGATGGCCTCGAGGTGGTTGAGGTTCATCTTCCAGTTGCCCGCCATGATCGGCGTGCGAGTGGTCATACGGGGTCAGTCCTCCAGTGCGGCGAGGCCGGGGAGCGTCTTGCCCTCGAGGTATTCGAGGGAGGCGCCGCCACCGGTCGAGATGTGTCCGAACGCGTCCTCGTCGAAGCCGAGGATGCGCACGGCGGCTGCGGAGTCCCCGCCGCCGACGACGGTGAAGCCCTTGGACTCGACGAGGGCCTGGGCGACCGCCCGGGTGCCCGCGGCGTAGTCGGGGTGCTCGAAGACGCCCATGGGGCCGTTCCAGAAGACGGTGGCGGCGTCGGCGAGCTTCGAGGCGTACAGCTTGCTGGTCTCCGGACCGATGTCCAGGCCCATCTGCCCGGCCGGCATGGCGTCCGCGGCGACCGTGGCGGGGTGGGACGGAGCCTTGGACGACAGGTCCGGGAACGCGGCGGAGACCAGGGTGTCGACCGGCAGGACGATCTCGACACCCGTCTTCTCGGCGCGCTCCAGGTACTCGGTGACGGTGTCGAGCTGGTCCTCCTGGAGGAGGGAGCTGCCGACCTCGTAGCCCTTGGCCTTGAGGAAGGTGTAGACCATGCCGCCGCCGACGAGGATGCGGTCGGCCTTGCCGAGCAGTTCGTCGATGACGGCGAGCTTGTCGGAGACCTTGGCGCCGCCGAGCACCACCACGTAGGGACGCTGGACGTCCTCGGTGAGCTTCCTGAGGACGCCGACCTCGGTGGCGATCAGGTAGCCGGCGTAGTGCGGCAGCCGGGCCGGGAGGTCGTAGACCGAGGCGTGCCCCCGGTGCACGGCGCCGAAGCCGTCGCCGACGTAGACGTCCGCGAGGGCGGCCAGCTGGTCGGCGAACTCGCCGCGCTCGGTGTCGTCCTTGGACGTCTCACCGGCGTTGAAGCGCAGGTTCTCGATGACCGCGACCTGGCCGGGCTCCAGGCCGTTCACCGCGTCGTGGGCGGCGGGGCCGACGGTGTCCTGGGCGAACGCGACCGGGGCGCCGAGCAGTTCACCGAGCCGCTCGGCGGCCTGGAGCAGGGAGAACTTCAGGTCCGGGGCGCCCTTGGGGCGGCCCAGGTGCGAGGCGACGACCACCTTGGCGCCCGCGTCGGCCAGGGCCTTGACGGTGGGCAGGACGGCGCGGATGCGGCCGTCGTCGGTGATGAGACCGTCGGCCATCGGCACGTTGAGGTCGGCGCGGACGAAGACCCGCTTGCCGTCGACCCCTTCGGCGAGGAGTTCGTCGATCGTCTTCATGGTTGGGGACTCCTACAGGAGGGCTCTTGATCGTACGAGGACTGATCGAACCGTATGTCGTCGGGTCGATCCTTACGCGCGTCAGGGCCCGGGCGGCGCGACCGTGCGCTGCCCGAGCCCTGCTACCGCATCGTGGTGCCTGTTCTGCCGATCAGAGCTGGTTGCCGACGAAGACCGTGAGGTCGACGAGGCGGTTCGAGTAGCCCCACTCGTTGTCGTACCAGCCGAGGATCTTCACCGTGTTGCCCTCCTGGACCATGGTCAGGGAGGAGTCGAAGGTGCAGGAGGCCGGGTCGCCGACGATGTCCGAGGAGACGATCGGGTCCTCGGTGTACGCCAGGTAGCCCTTCAGGTCGCCGTCGTCGGCGGCCTTCTTGAACGCGGCGTTGACCTCGTCCTTGGTGACCTCGCGCTGGAGCGTCACGACCAGGTCGGTGGCGGAGCCGGTCGGGACCGGGACGCGCATGGCGATGCCGTCCAGCTTGCCCTTGAGCTGCGGGAGGACCAGCGCGGTGGCCTTGGCGGCACCGGTGGTGGTCGGGATGATGTTCTCGGCGGCGGCCCGGGCGCGGCGCAGGTCCGAGTGCGGGAAGTCCAGGATGCGCTGGTCGTTGGTGTACGCGTGGACCGTCGTCATCAGGCCCTTGACGATGCCGAAGTTCTCGTCGAGCACCTTGGCCATCGGCGCCACGCAGTTGGTGGTGCAGGAGGCGTTGGAGATGACGTGGTGGTTGGCCGCGTCGTACTTGTCCTGGTTGACGCCCATCACGATGGTGATGTCCTCGTCCTTGGCCGGAGCCGAGATGAGGACCTTCTTGGCGCCGCCGGCGATGTGCTTGGCGGCGTCGGCCTTCTTGGTGAAGATGCCGGTCGACTCGATGACGATGTCGACGCCCAGCTCGCCCCACGGGATGTCGGCGGGGTTGCGCTCGGACAGCACCTTGATGGTGTGGCCGTCGACGGTGATCGTGTCGGCGGTGTGCGTCACCTCGGCCTTGAGGCGGCCCAGGATCGTGTCGTACTTCAGCAGGTGTGCGGTGGTCGCGGTGTCACCCAGGTCGTTGACAGCCACGATCTCGATGTCAGCGCCCTGCTCCAGCAGCGCGCGGAAGTAGTTGCGACCGATACGACCGAAGCCGTTGATGCCTACGCGGATCGTCACGAACCGATCTCCTCGTTGGTACGCCGGCCATGCGGTGCCGGCGAGCTGTATTTGGGATGTCCCCGACCACCCATGACCCTACCTCCCTGAGGCTCCCGCGGTGACATCCAGATGCCCCATACACGGCGAGGCGGCCCGTACCCGCCAGTAGGGGTACGGACCACCTCGGATCGAGGGTGGCATCACACCGTTTTGCCGTGAAATGCCGACCCGTTTTTACCGTGCTTTCACTCGTTCGTGAGCGGGTCGGCTCACATGTCGAGTGCCGTCGGCATCAGTTGTCGAGTGCTGTCAACGCCTTCTTCACCAGAGCGGCACGATCGGCCGCGGAACTGACCTGTTCCAGGCCGAAACCGAGCAGCACGGTGCGGTCGGTGGTGACGGCTCCGTAGGTCTTGAACAGCGCCCCGGTCCGCTCCCAGTCCTTGAGCACGGCCGGGCTGCCCGCGGGCGGTCCGGTGACGCTCCAGGCGCCGAGGGAGGTCTCGAAGCCCTCGGTCTCGGTGGCCGTGCCGCCGACCACGAGCGAGGCGTCGTCGACGAGGACGCCGTGCCCGCCGGTGCTCGGGTCGGTGATGTAGCCGATGGAGATCTCGACGGACTTCCCGGCGTACGCGCTCAGGTCGAAGTTCACGGACTGCCAGCCCGCCGAGCTGCCGGTGAAGCTGTTCCAGGTGCCGCTGGTGCCGCTCGCCGTGCACTGGTTGTCCGCGATGGTCAGGTAGTGCTTGAGCCACGGGTGCTCGGCGATCAGGAAGCCGGCCCCGCACTCGCTCGGTACGGTGCTGCTGGTGGCGCCGCCCTTCTCGGGCAGGGTCGTCCAGTCGTCGCTGCCGACGACGTGCGCCTCGACGACCGCGTGGTCGTAGCCGGGTTCGGTGTCCCACAGCAGCTTGGCGCTGAGGGTCGGCTGCTGGGACGCGGTGGCACCGGTGAGGTCGACGGTGCGGGTGAGGCGCTTGTAGGCGTCGTCGGTGTGGACGGCCGCGGCCATGTACGACCCCGAGTACGGCCCGTACGGGTTGACGGTCCCGGCGAACTGGCCCGCGCCCGCGCTGGCGAACTGGGGGTAGGTGTCCGGCGAGAGCTCGTCGGAAGTGACGGCGTACGTCCCGGCCTTGTCGAGCGGGTTGGCGGACGTGCCGCTCAGGGCGCCGCTGAAGCCGTCCAGGGTGCCGGAGCCGGTGAAGCCGGTGGCCCCGGGCGTCGACGTGCGGGAGTAGGCGCCCAGGTAGTACTGGCTGAAGTCGTTCGACGGGGTGCCGTCGCCGAGGTTCACGCTGCCGCCGGCGAGCTCGCCCGCCTCGACCAGCTTGCCGCCCTCGTTGAGGTAGCCGCGCAGCTGGAGCTGGGTGTCGTTGCCGGGGCCGCTCGTCCCCGAGTAGTGGACGACGGTCTTGAAGTGCTTGAGCACGCCGAGCGCGTCGGGCGCGCCCTGGGTGGCGACGTCCCAGACGACCGCCTTGTGCCCGGCCGCCTTCAGCGCGTCGACGTAGGTCTGCGCCTGGGTGGCCTTGGCGCCCTCCTCGGCGACCACCAGGGTGTCCGCCTTGGCCCGCTCGACGACGGTGTACGTGAAGTGCGGGCTGGAGACCTTCTTGCCGCTCTTCGTCTCACCGGTGAACCACACCTCGACCTTGTCGCCCGGGTCGCCGTCCCTCACCTTGGCCCGGTACTCGTCGAAGTAGAGGTTGTCGTCGCCGCCGTAGGTCTCGCCGCCCTTCCAGGCCTTGAGCGCCCTGTCCCGCGTGCGGCCGCCGTTGACGCGGTACTTGAGCTCCTTGTCGCGGACCGACTTGCGGACGACGACGGAGACCTCCTGGTCGGCGCCGCGCGAGTACGACGTGGAGAACGTCGCCGGGGTGAAGTCGGCGGCGCTCAGGCCGACCGAGGAGCTCGGCTGGTCGGGGTGGGCGGCGGTCTCGGCGACGGAGAGCGCGAAGGGGATGTTCTTCACGAACTCGTCCTGGATCAGCTTCTCGTCGTCCGGGAAGTTGAAGACCGACTGGCAGTCGGCGGCGTTCCAGGCGTCGTTCGGGTCGATGTCCGAGGCCGTCTGGCAGGTCGACATCTCGGGGGTGAACATCGCCATGCCGTTGACGTTCGACGCGTGGCCGTCCGCCTCGCCGTTGGTCGTGTACAGCTCCGAGGAGACCTGCGAGTGGTAGCCGGGGATCGCCGGGTTGTCGGGGGTGCCGGCGAGCGCCTTGTAGAGGACGTCGTCCGGGGTCGGGGTGGCCACCTGCCAGCCGACGCCGTAGAGGAGGAGTTCGGCGGCGGAGTGGTAGTTGATGCCGTACGTGAACCCGATCCGCTTCTCGAAGGAGTCCAGCGCCTTGGTCTCGGGCTCGGACTCGGGGCTCGCGCCGCGGTAGGTCTCGCTGGTGGGGTTGGGGGACGAGCCCTCGTCGTCGTAGCCCCACTTGTAGCCGAAGTTGCGGTTGAGGTCGACGCCGTCACCCGTACTGATGACACCGTCGCCGTTGACGTCCCGCAGGTTCTTGCGCCACAGGCGGGTGTCGGAGTTCTGGAAGGTGTAGTCGTAGCCGTCCGGGTTGGCGGACAGCACGAACCACAGTTCGGTCGAGTCGACGATCTTCTTGACGCGCTTGTCGGTGCCGTAGTTGTCCAGGTAGTAGTGCATCAGCCGGCGGGTCATCTCCGGCGTGATCCACTCGCGTGCGTGCTGGTTGGACAGGTACAGCACGGAGGGCTTGGAGCCGTCCTTCGACTTCTTCGCGCCCTTGGTCAGTTTGAGCGCGAGGATGTCCTGCCCGTCGACCGTCTTGCCGATGGACTCGACCTTGGTGAGACCGGGGTTGGCCTGCGCCGTCGCGAGGATCTCCGATTCGAGCCCGCCGCTGCCGCTGTACGGGCGGAACACGCCCTGCGAGGCGCCCTCGACCCGCGCCTCGGCCTTCGCCGACACCGTGTGCTCGGTGAGGCCGACACCCTGCTTCTCCAGCTTCTTCGCCTGCTGGTCGGTGAGGTACAGCTCGACTTCGGTCTTCCCGGATCCGGTGACCTGGTCGCCGAGCTCGTGGCCGTCCTGCCCGGCTTCGAGCAGGAGGGGAATCTGCTTCTTGGTGACGGCGGCGTGGAAGACCTTGACCTCGTCGGGGTCCGGCTTCCCCGAACTGCCGGTCTGCGCCTGCGCCATGGGTGCGAGTGCGGCTCCGCCGATCAGGAGCGCGCCGACAGCGAGGATCGATCTCGCCCTGTGTCTCATGTACCCCCCTAGCAGTGGTCCGCCACAGCGGCGAACTCATGCCAGGCTCATGACACTTCATGATCCAGTCAAGGGCGACTCACGGACAGCTGACGGTGGCTTAAAAAACACGCAAATGGCGGTGCCGACGACCGTCGCGGCCGCCGGCACCAGTGAGTTGACGGTGGCTCAGCCTGCGAGGTTGTCGGCCAGCTCCTCGGAGAGGTTGGCCTCGGTGCCCGGGATGCCCAGATCGGACGCACGCTTGTCGGCCATCGCGAGCAGACGGCGGATCCGGCCGGCGACGGCGTCCTTGGTGAGCGGCGGGTCGGCGAGCGCGCCCAGCTCCTCCAGGGAGGCCTGCTTGTGCTCCATGCGCAGCCGGCCGGCCGCCGCGAGGTGCTCGGGCACCTCGTCGGCGAGGATCTCCAGGGCGCGCTGGACCCTGGCCCCGGCGGCCACGGCCGCGCGGGCGGAGCGGCGCAGGTTGGCGTCGTCGAAGTTGGCGAGGCGGTTCGCGGTGGCGCGGACCTCGCGGCGCATCCGGCGCTCCTCCCAGGCCAGCACCGACTCGTGCGCGCCGAGGCGGGTCAGCAGCGCGCCGATCGCGTCACCGTCACGGACGACCACCCGGTCCACCCCGCGCACCTCACGGGCCTTCGCGGCGATGGACAGCCTGCGGGCGGCGCCGACCAGCGCGAGCGCGGCCTCCGGGCCCGGGCAGGTCACCTCCAGGGAGGAGGAGCGGCCGGGCTCGGTCAGCGAGCCGTGCGCCAGGAAGGCGCCGCGCCAGGCCGCCTCGGCGTCACAGGTGGCCCCGGAGACGACCTGCGGGGGCAGGCCCCGGATGGGCCGGCCCCGGCCGTCCACCAGGCCGGTCTGGCGGGCCAGCTGGTCGCCGCCCGCCACCACCCGCACGACGTACCGGGAACCGCGGCGCAGCCCGCCGGGTGCCATCACGATCAGCTCGGAGCTGTGGCCGAAGATCTCCAGGATGTCCCGCTTGAGGCGCCGGGCCGCCATCGCGGTGTCCAGCTCCGCCTCGATCACGATGCGCCCGCTCACCAGGTGGAGGCCGCCCGCGAACCGCAGAATGGCGGAGACCTCAGCCTTCCGGCAGCAGGTCCGGGTGACGGGTAGCCGGGAGATCTCGTCCTTCACCGCTGCCGTCATCGCCATGGGCCGATCCTTCCATGCATCCGAAAAATACGGTCGTACGCGGCGGCCAACAGCTCCGGGTCGTGCCGGGGTGAACCGTCGGTCCGGGCCACGGGGCTCAGCTCGACCGCGGCTCCCAGCCGCTTGGCGGCCTCGGTGAGCGAGTCACGGTCGGGCACGGCGGCCTCGTCGGCCAGCACCACGTCCAGGGCGAGTTTAGGGGCGTGTCGCCCCAAAACCTCCAAATGACGCTGCGGGGAGAAGCCCTCGGTTTCTCCCGGCTGCGGTGCCAGGTTCAGGGACAGGACCTTACGGGCCTTGGTCTCGGTGAGCGCGTCGAGCAGATCGGGGACGAGCAGGTGCGGGATCACCGACGAGAACCAGGACCCCGGGCCTAGCACCACCCAGTCCGCGTCCAGCACGGCCTCGACCGCCTCCGGCACGGCCGGCGGGTCGTGCGGCACCAGGTGCACGGACTGCACCTCACCGGGCGTGAGCGCCACGGTGGCCTGGCCCCGGACGATGTCCACCTCCTCGGGCCGCTCCGGGTCGTGCCCCTTGACCAGGGCCTGCAGCTCCAGCGGCACGGCGGACATCGGCAGCACGCGGCCGTGCGCGCCGAGCAGCCTGCCGACCAGGTCCAGGGCCTGTACGTGGTCGCCGAGCTGCTCCCACAGGGCGACGATCAGCAGATTGCCGACCGCGTGCTCGTGCAGGTCGCCCTTGGACTGGAAGCGGTGCTGGATGACCCGGGCCCAGGTCTGGCCCCAGTCGTCGTCACCGCACAGGGCGGCGAGGGCCTTGCGCAGATCACCCGGGGGAAGGACGCCCAGCTCGTCACGGAGACGCCCGCTGGACCCGCCGTCGTCGGCCACGGTGACGACGGCGGTGAGGTCGCCGGTGATCCGGCGCAGGGCCGCGAGCGAGGCGGACAGTCCCATGCCGCCGCCCAGGGCGACCACCTTGGGCTGGGCACCGCGGCGCCGCGGCCGGGCGCCGCGGGCCTCGACGGGACGGCCCGTGCGGGACTCGGGCACCATCCGGCGCAGCCTGCTCAGCCGTGGAGTGCGCTCGGTCACTCGCGCCCCATGTCCCGGTGCACGACTACGGTCTCCACTCCCTCGGCGGCCAGGCGGGCGGCGAGCTTCTCGGACACGGCGACCGAGCGGTGCTTGCCGCCCGTGCAGCCGATGGCGATCGTCACATAGCGCTTGCCCTCACGCCGGTACCCGGTCGCGATCAGCCGCAGCAGCTCGGCGTACCGGTCGAGGAACTCCTTGGCGCCCGGCTGGTTGAAGACGTACGCCGACACCTCCTCGTTGAGGCCGGTGTACGGGCGCAGCTCCGGCACCCAGTGCGGGTTGGGCAGGAACCTCATGTCGGCGACCAGGTCGGCGTCGACCGGCAGGCCGTACTTGAAGCCGAACGACATCACCGTCGCCCGCAGCTCGGGCTCCTCGTCGCCGGCGAACTGGGCGTCCATCTTGGCGCGCAGCTCGTGCACGTTGAGGCTGGAGGTGTCGATCACCAGGTCGGCGTCGCCGCGCAGCTCGCGCAGCAGCTCCCGCTCCGCCGCGATGCCGTCGACGATCCGGCCGTCGCCCTGCAGCGGGTGCGGGCGGCGCACCGACTCGAAGCGGCGGACCAGGGCGTCGTCGGAGGACTCCAGGAAGACGATCCGGCGCGTGACGGCCCGGCTGTCGAGGTCGGCGAGGGACTCGCGCAGGTTGTCGAAGAAGCGCCTGCCGCGCACGTCGACCACGACCGCGATCCGCGCCACGTTGCCCTGGGAGCGGGCGCCCAGCTCGACCATGGTGGGGATGAGGGCCGGCGGGAGGTTGTCCACCACGAACCAGCCGAGGTCCTCCAGACACTTCGCCGCCGTCGAACGGCCGGCTCCCGACATGCCGGAGATGATCACCAGCTCGGGGATGGCCGCCTCGGGCACCCCGGCGGGGGTGACGTCCGTACTCACTTCTGCTCCGTTTTCCTGAACCGCTGCCGCTGTCGCTTCCGCTTCCTGCGGCTGATCCTGGCGGGCCTCGTTGTGCGTTCCCTGAGGCTCGCCCTGCGTTTCGCTGAACGCCGGATCTCGCTGTGCTGTGGGTTGTGCGTCGCGCTCGGTCATCTCTCCTGGCCCCGTCGATCGTCCGGGGCGCCCGCGGGTACGGGCTCCCCCGAGGCGTCCGCCGTCGTCTCGGGCGCCTCGTCTTCCCTGTCATCCATGATCTCTCCGGTCGCCGTGTTCACGGCGGGTGCGGCCGGGGCCGCCTGGGCGAGGGCCACGGCGATGATCTCGGCCGTCTTGCGGCCTATCCCGGGCACTTCCTGGATCTGCTCGATTGTGGCGGACCGCAGCTTCTTCACCGAGCCGAAATGCTTGATCAACGCCTGTTTACGGGTTTCACCGAGGCCCGGTACGTCGTCCAGGGGGCCGGCGCGGAAGCGCTTGGCCCGCCTGGTGCGCTGGTAGGTGATGGCGAAGCGGTGCGCCTCGTCACGGACCCGCTGGAGGAGGTAGAGGCCCTCGCTGGTGCGGGGCAGGACCACGGGATCGTCGTCCTCGGGCAGCCAGACCTCTTCGAGGCGCTTGGCGAGGCCGCAGACGGCGATGTCGTCGATACCGAGCTCGTCGAGCGCCCGCTTGGCGGCGGCGACCTGCGGCCGGCCGCCGTCGACGACCACGAGCTGGGGCGGGTAGGCGAACTTCTTGGGGCGGCCGTCCTCGTCCTTGAAACCGTTGAGGGAGCCGGCGTCGGGGTCGGTTCCGGTTTCCGTTCCGGTTTCGGAGGGGGTGGGAGTGGGGGTGGGGGTGGGGGTGCCCGGGTCCGCGAGGGTCTCCTCGGCGCCGTCCTCCAGCCACTCGCCGGTCCGCTCCTTCTCCGCGAGGTAGCGGCGGAAGCGGCGGGTGATCACCTCGTGCATCGAGCGCACGTCGTCCTGGCCGGCGAAGCCCTTGATCTGGAAGCGGCGGTACTCGCTCTTGCGCTGCAGGCCGTCCTCGAAGACGACCATGGAGGCCACCACGTCGTCGCCCTGCAGGTGCGAGATGTCGTAGCACTCGATGCGCAGCGGGGCGCTGTCCAGGTCCAGGGCGTCGGCGATCTCCTCCAGCGCGCGCGAGCGGGTGGTGAGGTCGGAGGCCCGCTTGGTCTTGTGCAGGGCGAGCGACTGCTGCGCGTTGCGCTGCACGGTCTCCATCAGGGCCTTCTTGTCGCCTCGCTGCGGGATACGCAGCGAGACATTGGCCCCGCGGCGGCCGGTGAGCCACTCCTGGACCGGCTCGACCGGCTCGGGCAGCGCCGGGACCAGCACCTCCTTGGGGACGGCGTCCCCGGTCTCCTCGCCGTAGAGCTGCTGGAGGGCGTGCTCGACGAGAGCACTCGTGGTGACGTCCTCCACCTTGTCCGTCACCCAGCCGCGCTGGCCGCGCACGCGTCCGCCGCGCACGTGGAAGATCTGGACGGCCGCCTCCAGCTCGTCCTCCGCGACGGCGATGAGGTCGGCGTCGGTCGCGTCGGCGAGCACGACCGCGCTCTTCTCCATGGCCTTCTTCAGGGCCTCGATGTCGTCGCGCAGCCGGGCGGCCCGCTCGTACTCCATCTCCTCGGCGGCCTCCGTCATCTGCTTCTCCAGACGGCGGAGGTAGGTGCCGGTGCGGCCCGCCATGAAGTCGCAGAACTCCTCGGCCAGTTCGCGGTGCTCCTCCGGCTCGACCCGGCCGACGCAGGGGGCCGAGCACTTGCCGATGTAGCCGAGCAGACAGGGGCGGCCGGTGCGGGCGGCGTTCTTGAACACCCCGGCCGAGCAGGTGCGCACCGGGAACACGCGCAGCAGCAGGTCGACGGTGTCCCGGATCGCCCACGCGTGGCCGTACGGCCCGAAGTAGCGCACGCCCTTCTTCTTGTGACCGCGCATCACCTGGACCCGCGGGAACTCCTCGTTCATCGTCACCGCGAGGTACGGGTAGCTCTTGTCGTCGCGGTACTTCACGTTGAACCGGGGGTCGTACTCCTTGATCCAGGAGTACTCCAGCTGGAGCGCCTCGACCTCCGTGGACACCACGGTCCACTCCACGGACGCCGCGGTGGTGACCATCGTCCGGGTGCGGGGGTGCATGCCCGCCAGGTCCTGGAAGTAGTTCGCCAGGCGCTGGCGCAGGCTCTTCGCCTTCCCGACGTAGATCACCCGGCGGTGCTCGTCACGGAACCTGTACACCCCGGGAGAGTCCGGGATCTGTCCCGGCTTGGGGCGGTAGCTGGAGGGGTCGGCCATGTCTCACACCCTACTGGCGAGCACCGACACCGCGACGAGCCTGTGGACAACCGTCCCCGGGACGGACGGGACGGCAGGCACCCCGGAGACGGAGCCGACGGGACGGAGGGGTCGTATTCCCAGGGGGTCGCATTCCCAGTGGGCCGGTGGCAGCTGCTCGCCGCCTGCCGCCTGCCGGGAAAGCGGATCGCGGAATCGGACACCTCGGTGGCATCGCGAGTCACTCCGGGACCCCACGCTCGCGGGACGCGTTCGCGGCCGGTACGGAGCCGCTGAGCCCCTCGCGCCGGATCTTGCGCGGCTTCCTCCCGAAATCGGCACCTCCGCCACGAACGATCTCCGGCCTCCTGGCCGACGGCGGCACGGCCGCACCCGCACGATCCCGCCGGTCACGGGGGCGCGCCTCGGCCAGGTGAGCTCTCCCGGCTAGCCGAAGGTGTTGTCGGGGATTGGTCAACACGCTTCAATGCGGGGGAACTCGGGGCCGTGAGCGACGGCCTGCGGACGCGGCGTGCCCAGGTGCGGCCGCCCCGGCGCCGACGGGGTGGCCCCGAACCGCGTCAACGGCCTGACCAGCCGTTGCACCCCCCAACAGAGAGGCCCCCTGCATGCGGCACGGCATACAGCACGCGGACGTCGCCACCGCGGAACTGGACTCGGCCCTGCGCGGCGGCCCCTTCCACGTGGCCCTGCGCGCCGCGATCGCCGCCCGTGGGCTGCCGCTCCAGCGCGTGCAACACCATCTGTCGCGCTACGGCGTAAAAGTGGGCGTCACCAGCCTGAGCTACTGGCAGCAGGGCGCCCGCCGCCCGCAGCGCCCGGAGTCGCTGCGGGCCGTCCGCGCACTGGAGGAGATCCTCCAGCTCCCGGACGAGTCCCTGATCCGGCTGCTCGCCGAGACCGACCAGGATCCGGCGGTGCGCCGCCCCGCCACCCGCTCGTACCGCTCGCTGATCGAGGCCTGTGACGTCCTGGACGGACTGCAGGCCGAGCTCGGCTGGTCCCTCGACGGCGGCCTGCACACCCTGGGACACCACGAGCGGGTGCGGATCGGCGCCCACCGTGAACTGGCCGCACGGGAGTCCCAGCACATCGTGCGCGCCCACCGGGACGGCATCGACCGCTTCGTGGCCGTCCACCACGGCGACCCCGGCTGCGCCCCGCAGCACATGACCGTGCACGCGCTGGAGAACTGCCGCGCGGGACGCGTCCGTTCGGACCAGGAGACCGGCCTCCTCGTCGCCGAACTCCTCTTCGGCACCCGGCTGCGCTCCGGCGACACCTTCCTCTTCCGCTACGCCGTCGAGGACGGCACGGCCGGTGTCTCACGCGAGTACGTCCGCAGTTTCGGCTTTCCCGGCGGCCAGTACACCCTCCAGGTGCGCTTCGCCGCCGACGCGCTGCCGACCCGCTGCCACCGGTTCGCCCAGCACTCGGCGGCGGCCCCGCGCAGCGGCCGGCAGACCCTGCCGCTGAGCGGGCTGCACCGCTCCGTCCACCTGGTCGAGCCCCGGGTACGGCCGGGCCTCCTGGGGATCGGCTGGGACTGGGAATGAACCTGCGCTGAGCCCGCCCCCTCCCGGATCAGGCGCCGGGGCCCGCCACGATCCGACCGTTCGACGCCTTCACCGGCAGTTCGTTCAACGGCTCGGTGGCCGGCGACCGCACCACTTTCCCGGTCACGGCGTCGAACTCGCTGCCGTGGCAGGGGCAGACCAGGGTCGTG
This sequence comes from Streptomyces sp. NPDC047061, assembly GCF_040643955.1. NCBI lineage: Bacteria > Bacillati > Actinomycetota > Actinomycetes > Kitasatosporales > Streptomycetaceae > Streptomyces > Streptomyces sp. NPDC047061. The sequence continues at coordinate 296,609 of NZ_JBEYVI010000003.1, read as the reverse complement.
CCCTGGAGCTTGTTGATCGGGCACCCCGCGTGCGTGCAGATGGTGCTGTACGCCTTCAGCCCGCCGTCGGCGGACCGGCTGACGACCACGTTGTGCTCCCGGTAGAGCCGGGCGCCCCCCTTGGCGACCTCGCTCTCGGCCCCGAGGTCGACCGGCGCGGTCGGCGTGGCCTCGGCCGTGGCCCCAGCACCGGGCGCCTTGCAGGCGGCCGCGCCCAGTCCGGCGACCGATGTGACGGCCGCTCCGCGCAGGACGGTACGGCGGCTCGCGGACGGGCGGGCGGTCACAGGGGACTCCTGGTGGCCTGGTGGATCAGGACGGTGCGGGACGACACTACCTGGGCGGATCGTCCCGCTTCGCGGTGGGGTGGGGTACCGGGCGAGGGGGTCGGCGGCTCACCGGACAGGACGTAAACGCTTACGTAAGCGTTTACGCAGCCATGCCGCATGGGGTAGCTTCCCGACCGAAGGCCCCACGGCAGCCAGAGCGGAACCGGCAGTCCGCGCGGGGACCAGGGAGCCCTTGCCCAGGGCGGGAAGCGACGAGGGGAGCCCCCATGCCCACCATGGCCGACGTCGCCCGGAGCGCCGGTGTCTCCGTGGCGACCGTCTCCCATGTGCTGAACGAGACCCGCCCGGTGCTGCCCCACACCCGCCAGGCCGTGCTCGACGCCGTCGAACGGCTGGGTTACACGCCCAACACCCTCGCCCGCTCCCTGGTGACCAGCCGCACCCGCTCCATCGGGCTCGCGGTGTCGGCGATCAGCAACCCCTACTTCACGGAGATCCTCCAGGGCGTCGAGGCCGCGGCCCTGGAGCACGGCTACAGCCTGCTCATCGCCGACCCGCACGACGACCCCGAGCACGAACGCAAGGTCGTCCAGCTCCTCCACGAACGCCGCGTCGACGGCCTGATCGTCGCCCCTTCCGCCGACCCGCGCGCGCTCCTCGGCTACCTCGGCCGTCATGCCGTACCGACCGTCCTCCTCGACCGGGTCATCGACGGCCGCGCGGACACCGCCCCGCCCTTCGACCAGGTCTGTGCCGAGAACACCGAGCCCATGGCCCGGCTCGTCACCCACCTCGCGGGTCTCGGGCACCGCCGGATCGGCCTGGTCGCGGGGCTGCCCGGGCTGAGCACCACCGGCGAGCGGGTCATCGGCTACCGGCAGGGGCTGGCCTCGGCCGGGTCTGCCTTCGACGAGGACCTGGTCATCCCCGGCAACTCGGAATCCGCGGGTGCCGAGCAGGCCACCGCCGCCCTGCTGTCACTCGCCGACCCGCCCACGGCGCTCGTCACCGCCAACAACGCGATGACCATCGGTGCCCTGCGCACCCTGCGCGCGCAGGGCCTCTCCGTACCGGACGACATCGCCCTGTGCTGTTTCGACGACTTCGCCTGGGCCGACCTCTTCTCGCCCCGGCTCACCGCCATCGCCCAGCCCAGCAGGGAGCTCGGCGCCGAGGCGGTCCGGGTGCTCCTCGAACGGCTGGCCGCACCCGACCGGCCCGCCCGGACGGTACGGCTCCCCTGCACCTTCGTGCACCGGACGTCGTGCGGGTGCCGGGAGGGGGACGGGGAGACGCCGACAGCCAGCCGGGTCGCACGGTCCGAGCGGCCCAGTCGCCCCGAGAACCCCGTGCACGCCATGCACCCCGTGCACCCTCAGAAAGGATCTCTCTCGTGATCGTCGTCGCCGGTGAAGCACTGATCGATCTGGTACCGCAGGGCACGGGTGCCCTGGCAGCCCTGCAGCCGGCGCTCGGCGGCGGCCCGTACAACACGGCCGTGGCCCTCGGCCGGCTCGGCTCCCCCACCGCGTTCTGCTCCCGCGCTTCCCACGACGCCTTCGGCGAGGCCCTGCTGGACGGGCTGCGACGGGCGGGTGTGGACGTCTCTCTCGTGGGGCGCGGACCGGAACCGACCACCCTCGCGGCCGCGACGATCGACCCGAGGGGCTCCGCCTCGTACTCCTTCTACGTCGAGGGCACCGCCGACCGCTTGTTCACCGCCCCCGCCGGCCTGCCCGCCACGACCCGCGCCGTGTCCTTCGGCACGCTCTCGCTCGTCCTGGAGCCGGGGGCGAGCGCCTACGAGGAGCTGATGCGCGACGCGGCCGGGCAGGGCCTGTTCACCGCACTCGACCCGAACATCCGGGCGGGTCTGATCACGGATCCGGACGCCTACCGGGCGCGTTTCAAGAGCTGGCTGCCCTCGGTGACTCTCCTCAAGCTCTCGGAGGAGGACGCGCTGTGGCTGGGCGGCACTCCGCACGAATGGCTGGCGGCGGGCCCCTCGGCCGTGGTGATCACCCACGGCGGTGACGGTCTCAGCGCCTTCACCCGTGACGGCACCGTGTACGCCGTCCCGGGTGAGGAGGTCGCCGTCGTGGACACGATCGGCGCCGGTGACACGGTGAACGCGGCTCTGCTGCACGGTCTGGCCGCTCAGGACGCGCTCACCACCGAGGCGCTCCTGGGGCTGGGCGCGGACGGCTGGACGAGGCTGCTGCGATTCGCGGCGCGGGCTGCGGCGATCACGTGTTCGCGGGCGGGTGCGGAGCCGCCGTACGCCTCCGAACTCGGAGAGCTGTCTCTCTGATCTCACTATTGAGGAGTCAAGGTCCGTCGTGGCCGCGGGAATCGGGCGGCTGATGATGGAACGAGCGGTGCCCCGCGGGAAGTTCCCACGGGGCACCGTACTTTTCTGGATTTGTCCGAACCGGCCGCCCGAGAGCCTCAGGCCTTGCGGGCCCGCGTCGTCTTCTTCGCGGGCGTGGCCTTCTTGGTCGCTCCGGCCGCTTTCTCCGTGGCCGTGCCGTCGGCGGCCGTGACGGTCGTCGTCTTCCTCGCGGTCGACTTCGCCGCAACCGTCTTCTTCACGGGGGCCGCCTTCTTCGCCGCCGTCCTGCGCGGGGCCTTGACCGAGCTGGCGTCGCTGATGCGGTCGGCGCCGAGGATCTCGCGCAGGAACTTGCCGGTGTGGCTCGCCGGGACGCCGGCCACCTCCTCGGGCGTGCCCTCCGCGACGACGAGTCCGCCGCCGGCGCCGCCCTCCGGGCCCATGTCGACGACCCAGTCGGCGGTCTTGATCACGTCGAGGTTGTGCTCGATGACGATGACCGTGTTGCCCTTGTCGACGAGGCCCCCGAGGACCTTCAGCAGCTTGCTGATGTCCTCGAAGTGGAGACCGGTGGTCGGCTCGTCGAGGACGTAGACCGTGCGCCCGGTGGAGCGCTTCTGCAGTTCGCTGGCGAGCTTCACGCGCTGCGCCTCACCGCCGGACAGGGTGGTGGCGGACTGGCCGAGACGGACGTAGCCGAGGCCGACGTCCTTGAGCGTGTTCAGGTGGCGGGCGATCGACGGGACGGCCTCGAAGAAGCCCGTGGCCTCCTCGATCGGCATGTTCAGGACCTCGGAGATGGACTTGCCCTTGTAGTGGACCTCCAGGGTCTCCCGGTTGTACCGGGCGCCGTGGCAGACCTCGCACGGGACGTAGACGTCCGGGAGGAAGTTCATCTCGATCTTGATGGTGCCGTCGCCCGCGCAGTTCTCGCAGCGGCCGCCCTTGACGTTGAAGGAGAAGCGGCCCGGCAGGTAGCCGCGGACCTTCGCCTCGGTGGTCTCGGCGAACAGCTTGCGGATGTGGTCGAAGACGCCGGTGTACGTCGCCGGGTTCGAGCGCGGGGTGCGGCCGATGGGCGACTGGTCGACGTGCACGACCTTGTCGACGAGGTCGTCGCCGTCCACGCGCGTGTGCCGGCCGGGGACGTTCCGCGCGCCGTTCAGCTCGCGGGCCAGGTGCGTGTACAGGATGTCGTTGACCAGCGTCGACTTGCCGGAGCCGGACACGCCCGTGACGGCCGTGAACACGCCCAGCGGGAAGGACACGTCGATGTCCTGGAGGTTGTTCTCCCGGGCGCCGTGCACGGTGAGCCGGCGGGACGGGTCCTGCGGGCGGCGGATGCCGGGCAGCGGGATCGACTTCCGGCCGGACAGGTACTGACCGGTCTGCGACTCCTCGTTGACGAGCAGTTCCTTGAGGGAGCCGCTGTGCACGACCTTGCCGCCGTGCTCGCCGGCGCCGGGGCCGATGTCGACGACCCAGTCGGCGACCTTGATGGTGTCCTCGTCGTGCTCGACGACGATGAGCGTGTTGCCCATGTCGCGCAGCCGGACGAGGGTCTCGATCAGCCGGTGGTTGTCGCGCTGGTGCAGGCCGATCGACGGCTCGTCGAGGACGTACAGGACGCCGACGAGACCGGAGCCGATCTGGGTGGCCAGGCGGATGCGCTGGGCCTCGCCGCCGGAGAGGGTGCCGGCCGCGCGGTTCAGCGAGAGGTAGTCCAGGCCGACGTCGACCAGGAACTTCAGCCGCTCGTTGACCTCCTTGAGCACGCGCTCGGCGATCTTCTTGTCGCGAGCGTTGAGCTTGAGCTCGCCCAGGAAGTCCGCGCAGTCGCTGATCGACATCGCCGAGACCTCGGCGATCGACTTGTCCATGATCGTGACCGCGAGGACGATCGGCTTGAGGCGTGTGCCCTGGCAGGTCGGGCAGGGCACCTCGCGCATGTAGCCCTCGAAGCGCTCGCGGCTGGCGTCGCTCTCGGCCTCGCTGTGCCGGCGCTTGACGAACGGCACGGCGCCCTCGAAGGGCGTGGTGTACACGCGCTCGCGGCCGTACCGGTTGCGGTAGCGGACCTCGATCTGGGTCTTGTGGCCGTAGAGCAGGGCCTTCCTGGCGCGCTGCGGCAGCCCGGCGAAGGGGATGTCGGTGCGGAAGCCCAGCGCGTCCGCGAGGGCGCCGATCAGGCGGCCGAAGTAGTCCTTGGTGTGGCCGTGCGACCAGGGGTGGATGGCGCCCTCGTCGAGCGACTTGTCCTCGTCCGGGACGATCAGCTCCGGGTCGACCTCCATGCGGGTGCCGATGCCGGTGCACTCGGGGCAGGCGCCGAAGGGCGAGTTGAAGGAGAAGGAACGGGGCTCCAGCTCCTCGAAGGACAGGTCGTCGTACGGGCAGTACAGGTGCTCCGAGTACATGCGCTCGCGCTCGGGGTCGTCCTCGGGGAGGTCGACGAAGTCGAGCACGACCATGCCGCCGGCCAGGCCGAGCGCGGTCTCCACGGAGTCGGTGAGGCGGCGCTTCGCGGTGTCCTTCACCGTGAGGCGGTCGATGACCACCTCGATGGTGTGCTTCTCCTGCTTCTTCAGGGTCGGCGGGTCGGAGAGCTGGATGGTCTCGCCGTCCACGCGCGCGCGGGAGTAGCCCTTGGTCTGGAGGTCGGCGAAGAGGTCGACGAACTCGCCCTTGCGCTCGCGCACCAGCGGGGAGAGCACCTGGAAGCGGCTGCCCTCCGGCAGCTCCAGGACCTTGTCCACGATGGCCTGCGGCGACTGGCGCGAGATCGGGCGGCCGCACTCGGGGCAGTGCGGCTTGCCGATGCGCGCGAAGAGCAGCCGCAGGTAGTCGTAGACCTCGGTGATGGTGCCGACCGTCGAGCGCGGGTTGCGCGAGGTCGACTTCTGGTCGATGGACACCGCCGGGGACAGGCCCTCGATGAAGTCCACGTCCGGCTTGTCCATCTGCCCGAGGAACTGGCGGGCGTACGAGGAGAGCGACTCCACGTAGCGACGCTGGCCCTCGGCGAAGATCGTGTCGAAGGCCAGGGAGGACTTGCCCGACCCGGACAGGCCCGTGAAGACGATGAGCGAGTCACGAGGCAGGTCGAGCGAGACATTCTTGAGGTTGTGCTCGCGCGCGCCACGGACGATGAGACGGTCGGCCACAGCCGGTCCGCACCTTTCTTGAGAGAAGTGACAGGGGCAGGGCCCCGTGCTTCTTCAGACTAGGGGGAGCCACTGACAACGCCGGTTCGGATTCCTGGATGCATCAACAATCCCGGACCATCCAGCATGCCCGACGCCGCCACCGACGATATAGCACGCGCATTCGATTTACGGAGCCCGTGCGAAACCTTCACCCGAAGGAGTGGCGGGGCTACTGTCAGCCCCATGATTGATCACGCTCATGACCTGGCGTCTGTACACGAAGCGACCGAACGGCTCCTCACCGCAGTCGCCGCACTGGACAACGCGGCGGGCGCGCGCCCGTCACGGCTGCCGGGCTGGACGGTCGGCCATGTCCTCGCCCACCTCGCCCGCAACGCGGACGCGCTCGCCAACGTCCTGGACGGCCGTCCCATGTACGTCTCCGCCGAGGCACGGGACGCCGACATCGAGCGGGACGCGCCGCGCACGCTCGGCGTACAGCTCGACGACCTGCGCGGCAGCCACGCCGGATTCCGGGCCCGGGCGGCCGAGCCCGCGGACTGGACGCGCACGGTGGAGCTGCGCAACGGGGTCACCGACAGCGCGGCCCGGGTGCCGTTCCGCCGCTGGGCCGAGGTCGAGCTGCATCATGTCGACCTCGGGATCGGGTACGAGCTGGAGGACCTGCCTCAGGAGTTCACCGAGCGGGAGATCGACTTTCTCACGGACCGCTTCGGCGGGCACCCAAAGGTCCCGTCGACCGGTCTGCGCAGCGACAGCGGCCGGGTCTGGGCGACGGGCGGCGGCGCGGCCGGGGACCCGATCGCCGTCGAGGGGTCCGCCGCCGACCTGCTGGGCTGGCTCGCCGGCCGCCGCGACGGCTCGGCCCTGGTCGTGAAGGGCGGGGCCCTGCCCCCGCTTCCGCCCCTGTAACGCGCGTGCAGCGCGCGGCACATCGGCGCCCGCTCCCCGCTATAGGCTGACGACCATGACGTACAGCGGAGAGGTGACGGTCGGCGGACCGGCGGACGTGCACGAGCTCAAGGACCTGATGATCACCAAGATCGCGGTCGGGCCGATGGACAACAACGCCTATCTGCTGCGCTGCCGCGCCACCGACGAGCAACTGCTGATCGACGCGGCCAACGACGCGGAGACACTCCTCGGCATGATCGGTGACGACGGCATCGCGTCCGTCGTCACCACGCACCAGCACGGCGACCACTGGCAGGCGCTGGCCGAGGTCGTCGCCGCCACCGGCGCGCGGACCTACGCGGGCCGGGAGGACGCCCCGGGCATCCCGGTCACCACCGACGTCCTGGTCGGTGACGGCGACGTGATCCGAGTCGGCCGGGTCGAACTGACCGCCCGCCATCTGGTCGGCCACACCCCGGGCTCCATCGCCCTGGTCTACGACGACCCGCACGGCCACCCGCACGTCTTCACCGGGGACTGCCTCTTCCCCGGCGGTGTCGGCAACACGCGCAAGGACCCGAAGGCCTTCGCCAGCCTGATCCACGACGTCGAGACGAGGATCTTCGACGTCCTGCCGGACGAGACCTGGGTGTACCCGGGACACGGCAACGACACCACGCTGGGCACGGAGCGCCCGCACCTGCCGGAGTGGCACGCGCGCGGGTGGTGAATGCGGGCGCGCGTGCCTTCACGCGCGCCCCGTGTGAACGATTCGCACGCGCCGGGCGCCAGCGCACGCTCCCCGCGCGCGCTGGCGCGCAGTCAACTGGTGGCAGCCCCGCACAGGATGACGGCTCCTGCGCGGTACGGGCCGCCGGTCATCATTCCCCGCCCTCGACCGGCGGCCCCGGCGTGTCCGCTCCCCCACGCGCAACGTTCACAAGACCGCAACACCCGTTCCCAGCATGCGGACAAATACCCTCTTGACCTGGACAAACGCGGCGTTCGCTGTCACTCTCCCGCCATGCACCCTGCCCCGAGCGCACTGCGTCGCGCTGCCGCCGCCGCCACCATAGCCCTGCTCGCCACCGCCGTCGGCTGTGCTCCGCAGCCGGAGGACAAGGCGTCCGACGCGTCCTCCTCGTCGGCCGGAGCCACCTGCGCCAAGGGCGGACTGGCCACCAAGACCACCGGCAAGCTGACGATCGCGACGGACGAACCGGCGTACGAGCCTTGGTTCAAGGACGACAAGCCGGCCAACGGCGAGGGCTTCGAGTCGGCCGTCGCCTACGCCGTGGCGAAGCAGCTGGGGTACGACAAGAGCGCGGTCGTCTGGCAGAGCGTGCCCTTCAACAAGGCGTTCGCGCCCGGGGTGAAGACCTTCGACTTCGACATCAACCAGGTGTCCATCAGCACCGAGCGCAAGAAGGCCGTGGACTTCTCGTCCGGCTACTACGACGTGCGCCAGGCCGTCATCGCGCTCAAGGGCAGCAAGGCCGCGAAGGCGACGAGCATCGCCGGTCTCAAGGGGCTCAAGCTGGGCGCGCAGGTCGGCACGACGAGCCTCGACTACATCACCGACGTGGTGAAGCCGTCGCAGGAGCCCGCCGTGTACGCCAAGAACGACCAGGCCAAGTCGGCACTGAAGAACGGCCAGGTGGACGCGATCGTCACCGACCTGCCGACCGCCTTCTACATCACCGCGGCCGAGGTGACGGACGCGAAGACCGTGGGCCAGTTCGAGAACCAGGGCGGCACGCCCGAGCAGTTCGGCCTGGTCCTCGACAAGGGCAGCGACCTCACCTCGTGCGTGACCGGCGCGGTCGACGCGCTGCGCAAGGACGGCACGCTGGCGAAGCTGGAGAAGCAGTGGCTCTCCGACGCCGTCGACGCCCCGGTGCTGAAGTGACCGTCACGAAGGACGAGTCCGGCCAGGAGGACGCGGACGACAAGGGCGACATGCCGGCCGGCGCCCAGCAGGGCGCTCCGGACGACGGCTACACGCCCTCCACGCGGCGGCTGGAGCGGGAGCACTACCGGCGTTCCCGCGCCCGCCGCGCCACCGCGATCGCCGCGCTCTCGACGCTGGTCACGGCGGCCGTGCTCTACCTGGTCGTCGTCAGCGCACCCGGCTGGCCGCGCACCAAGGAGACGTTCTTCAACGGGCAGTACGCGCGCGAGGCGTTGCCGAAGGTCCTCGAAGGGCTGTGGCTGAACGTCCGGCTCCTGGTCGTCTGCGGTGCCGCCGTCCTGGTCCTCGGCATGCTCATCGCCATCGCACGCACACTGCGCGGACCGGTGTTCTTCCCGCTGCGGGCGCTGGCGGCCGCGTACACCGACTTCTTCCGCGGGCTGCCGCTGATCATCAACCTGATGATCGTGGTCCTGGGCGTCCCGGCCCTGCGGCTGCAGGGTGTCACGGTCGATCCGGTGCTGCTGGGCGGTACGGCGCTGACGCTGACGTACTCCGCGTACGTCGCCGAGGTGTTCCGCGCCGGCATCGAGTCCGTCCACCCCTCGCAGCGCGCGGCGGCCCGCTCGCTCGGCCTCACCAACCGGCAGGCGCTCCGCCACGTCGTACTCCCCCAGGCGGTACGGCGTCAGGTGCCGCCGCTGCTGAACGACCTGGTGTCGCTCCAGAAGGACACCGGTCTGGTGTCGATCGGCGGCGCGATCGACGCCGTACGGGCGGCGGACATCATCGTCGGCCGCAGTCTCAACTACACGCCGTACATCGTCGCCGGGCTGGTCTTCGTGGCGCTGACCATCCCGATGACCCGCTTCACGGACTGGGTGACGGCCCGCATGGACCGGCAGCGCGCCCAGGGAGGATCCATATGAGCGACGCGCCCGTCCTGCGCATGGAGTCCGTCCGCAAGGCGTTCGGGGACTCGGTCGTCCTGCGGGACGTCGACCTGGAGGTCGCCCCGCACACGGTGACGGCTCTGATCGGCGCCTCCGGGTCCGGCAAGTCGACGTTGCTGCGTTGCGCCAACCTCCTGGAGGAGATCGACGACGGCGCGATCTGGCTGGACGGCGAGGAGATCACCGACCCGCGCGCCGACCAGGATGCGGTGCGCCGCCGTATCGGCGTGGTGTTCCAGGCGTACAACCTCTTCCCGCACATGACCGTGCTGGACAACATCACCCTGGCGCCGCGGCGGGTGCACGGCGTCGCCCGCGCGGAGGCCGAGGAGCGGGCCAGGGAGCTCCTTGAGCGCCTCGGGCTGGGCGACAAGGCAGGCGCCTACCCCGACCGGCTGAGCGGCGGTCAGCAGCAGCGGGTGGCGATCGTGCGCGCCCTGGCCGTGCGGCCCCGGCTGCTGCTGCTCGACGAGATCACCGCCGCCCTGGACCCGGAACTGGTGGGCGAGGTGCTCACCGTCGTCCGTGATCTGAAGGGCGAGGGGATGACCATGGTGCTGGCGACGCACGAGATGGGCTTCGCCCGGGACGTCGCCGACCAGATCTGCTTCCTCGACGGCGGCGTGGTACTCGAACGCGGCACGGCCGAGCAGGTGTTCGGCGACCCGCAGCAGGAGCGCACCCGGCGCTTCCTGCGGCGGATCGTGGAGGCCGGACGGCTCTGAGGCGCTACGCGTCCGTGGTCGCGGCGCCGACCAGCGCCGCCACCCGCTCCACGCCGAACACATAGCCCTGCACGCCGCATCCGGCGATCACTCCGTCGGCGCGCAGGGAGACGTAGGAGTGGTGCCGGAACGACTCGCGCTTGTGGATGTTGGAGATGTGGACCTCCAACACCGGCATGCCGTCACAGGTGTTGAGAGCATCCAGGATGGCGACCGAGGTGTGCGAGTAGGCGCCCGGGTTGATGACGATCCCGCAGTGGCCGAGGCGTGCCTCGTGGATCCAGTCGACCAGTTCGCCCTCGTGGTTGGACTGCCGGAAGTCCACGGTGCCACCGTGCGCGGCCGCCGCCTTGACGCACAGGGCCTCGACGTCGGCGAGTGTGTCGGAGCCGTAGATCTCGGGCTGGCGCTGCCCGAGCAGGTTCAGGTTGGGCCCGTTGAGGATCATGATCGGGGCGTTGGCCAGGGTGCGGGGCACGATTCCTCCGGTCCGTGGGACATCCGTGGGACATTCATGGGAAAGGCGAACGGCCCGGGAAGGACCGCTGCTCGGTCCGGTGTATCACGGTACGCGGCGGCTCCCGTGCGGGGCGTCTCACCACCGTGCGCCCCCGTAACCCATGATCACCCCGGGTAGTTGACGGAGCATGCACGATGCACGCACCGTAAGGGCCCCCTCGATGCCACGGCTGGCGGCCGCCTCGCTCGCCGGGACCGCGATCGAGTTCTACGACTTCTTCGCCTACGGGACGGCAGCGGCGCTCGTCCTGGGGCCGCTGTTCTTCCCGACGTTCTCACCGCTCGCGGGGACGCTCGCGGCGTTCGGGACGTTCGGTGTGGGGTTCGTGGCCCGGCCGCTGGGCTCGGTGCTGTTCGGGCACCTCGGGGACCGGCGCGGCCGGCGGCCGGTCCTGGTCGCGTCCCTGCTGCTGACCGGTGCCTCGACGGTCGCCGTCGGATGCGTGCCGACGTACGGCTCGATCGGCATGGCCGCTCCCGTACTGCTGCTGGTGCTGCGCTTTCTGCAGGGGCTGGGGGTCGGCGGGGAGTGGGGTGGTGCGGTGCTGCTGACCGCGGAGCACGCGCCCGCCGGTCGGCGCGCCCTGTGGTCGAGCTTTCCGCAGATCGGCCCCGCCGTCGGCTTCCTCCTCGCCAACGGCGTGATGCTGGCCCTGTCGGCGTCCCTGACGGACGCCCAGTTCGCCCAGTGGGGATGGCGGGTGCCGTTCTGGGCGGCCGGGGCGCTGGCGCTGGGCGGGCTGTGGCTGCGCTCGTCGCTCGCCGAGAGTCCGCAGTTCCTGGAGATCGACGATCCCGCGCGCATGCCGTTCGCCGAGGTCGTCCGGGACCACTGGCGGCTGGTGCTGCTGACGGCGGGGGCGCTCGCGATCGGGTACGCGGTGTTCTACGCGGTGACGACCTGGTCGCTGGCGTACGGGACGGAGCGGCTCGGGGTGAGCCGTACCGTCATGCTGACCTGTGTCATGGCCGCCGTCGTGGTGAAGGGGTCGCTCACGCCCGTGATGGCCCTGCTGGGCGACCGCTTCGGGCGGAAGCCGCTGTGCCTGGCGGGATGCGCGGCCGCGGCGTTGTGGATGTTCCCGATGGTCGCGCTGCTCGCCACCGGTGAGCCGCTGCTGATGTTCCTCGGGTTCACCGGTGCCCTGGTCGCCTTCATCACCATGTTCGCGGTGATCGCCGCCTACCTCCCCGAGCTCTACGAGCCCCGGGTGCGCTGCACCGGTGCCGCCGTCGGCTACAACCTCGGCGGGGTCCTCGGGGGCGCGCTGACGCCGATCGTGGCGACGGCGCTGGCGCAGCACGGCGGGCGCGTGCCGTGGGCCGTGGGGGCGTATCTGACGGCGATCGCCCTGCTGAGCCTGGGGTGCTTCGCGCTGCTGCCGGAGACGCGTCCGGTGCCGGTGGCGTCGGTCGAGCCGGTCGCCGGGTGAGGGCGTGCCGACCGGCTACGGGTTGATCGCCAGTTCCAGGTAGGCGGCGAACAGCACCAGGTGGACGCCGCCCTGCAGCGGTGTGGCCCTGCCCGGCACCACGGTCAGGGAGCTGACCACCACGGTCAGCGCGAGCAGCAGCATGTGGGTGGCGCTCAGGCCGAGGACGAGGGGGCCGGAGAGCCAGATGGAGGCGAGGGCCACGGCGGGGATGGTCAGGCCGATGCTCGCCATGGCCGAACCGAGCGCCAGGTTGAGGCTGGTCTGCACCCGGTCGCGGCGGGCCGAGCGCAGGGCGGCGATGGTCTCGGGGAGCAGCACGAGCAGGGCGATGACCACACCGACGACGGCCTGGTGCAGGCCGGCCGCCGCGACGCCCGACTCGATCGCCGGCGACACTCCCTTGGCCAGTCCGACGACCCCGACGAGAGCGAGCCCGAGCAGGCCGAGGCTGGTCCAGGCGGCGCGCGCGGACGGGGCCGCGGCGTGGTCCTCGGCGGTGATCACCTCGCCCTGCCGGGTGATCGGCAGGAAGTAGTCGCGGTGCCGCACGGTCTGGGTGGCCACGAACAGGCCGTACAGGATCAGCGACGACAGAGCCGCGAAGGTCAGCTGGACGCCGGAGAACTCCGGGCCCGGTCTGCTGGTGGTGAAGGTCGGCAGCACCAGGCTGAGCGTGGCCAGGGTGGCCACGGTCGCCAGCGCGGCGCCGGTGCCCTCGGGGTTGAAGACCGCGGTGCCGTGGCGGAGCGAGGCGACGAGGAGACAGAGGCCGACGATGCCGTTGCAGGTGATCATCACGGCGGCGAAGACGGTGTCCCGGGCCAGGGTGGAGCTCTTGGCGCCGCCGTCGGCCATGAGGGTGACGATCAGGGCGACCTCGATGATCGTGACGGCGATGGCGAGGACCAGCGAGCCGAAGGGTTCGCCGACCCGGTGGGCCACCACCTCGGCATGGTGGACGGCGGCGAGGACCGATCCGGCGAGGACCACGGTCACCAGCGCGACGACCGCGCCGGGCAGACTGCGGCCCCAGGTGAACAGGAGCAGGACGACCGCGAGCACCGGCACGAGGAGCGTCCACTGGGTGGTGAGCGACCTGAGCCGAGTGATCATGCAGCGATGGTGGCAGAGGCGTACAGGCTTCGCATTCCGGTCCTTTCCGGCTCCGGGGGTCGGCCGTCGGCGCGGCGCGACCCCCGGGTCGTGGTCGAACGGGTACGGCCGTGCGGGCGGTTACGTGAAGTCGGTCAGGTCCACGACGTCGCAGTCGGTGAAGGACGGCGGCCGGGTACACAGGGCGGCCATCTGCTCGGCGAACTTGCTCGTCTCGGGGTCGTTGCTGTTATCCATGGCCTCCTCGAAGGAGTTGAACTCGATCACGCCGAGGTAGTGGCCGGGCCGGCTCCGGTCCTTGAGGATCAGGCGGCGCGTGGGGCTGTTCTCGCGGCCGGCGAGCCGGCTGCCCATCTCGTCGGCGAGGGCCTTCATCTCGTCGATGCGGTCGGTCTCGAAGTCGATGATCTGGACGAATGTCACGGTTGCCTCCACCGGGCGGCGGCGCCCCCGGACCGGGGACGTTCCGCCACCCAACGAAGCAGCCTCAGCAGTGGGTCGGCAATGCGCTTCGCACCACTGCGCGGGTGGTTGTTCCTACGTCCGACGTGGTCAGACGTCGATGCTGTCCTTCGGAGCGCCTTCGCTCCGCGCCTGCGCCGCCTCGGCCGCCGCCTGCTTCCTGGAGGCCCTCAGGCTGGTGATCGTGGTGACGACCAGGACCGCGCAGATCACGCCGAGCGAGACCGGGATGCTGATCTCGGGGACATGGACGCCGGACTCGTGCAGCGCGTGCAGCACCAGCTTCACGCCGATGAAGCCGAGGATGATCGACAAGCCGTAGGACAGGTGGACCAGCTTCTTCAGCAGTCCGCCGATGAGGAAGTACAGCTGCCGCAGGCCCATCAGCGCGAAGGCGTTGGCCGTGAAGACGATGTACGGGTCCTGCGTCAGGCCGAAGATCGCGGGGATGGAGTCCAGCGCGAACAGGACGTCGGTCGTACCGATCGCGAGCATCACGACCAGCATCGGGGTCATGACCCGCTTGCCGTTCTGCTGGATCCAGAGCTTGGTGCCGTGGTAGCGGTCGGCCACGCCGAACTTGCGCTCTGCGGCCTTGAGCAGCTTGTTCTCCTCGAACTCCTCATCCTCCGCGTCGGTCCGGGCCTCCTGGATCAGCTTCCAGGCGGTCCAGATCAGGAAGGCGCCGAAGAGATAGAAGACCCACGAGAAGCTGGCGAGGATCGCGGCGCCCGCGGCGATGAAGACGGCCCGCAGCACCAGGGCTATGAGGACGCCGACGAGCAGCACCCGCTGCTGGTACTGCGAGGGCACGGCGAACTTCGCCATGATCAGGACGAAGACGAAGAGGTTGTCGACGCTCAGCGACTTCTCGGTGATGAAGCCCGCGAAGAACTCGCCGGCGGGCTGGCCGCCGCCGAAGACGAGCAGGCCGAGGCCGAAGAGTCCGGCCAGGGCGATCCAGACGACGGTCCAGATTCCCGCTTCCTTGACGGACACGTCATGCGGTTTGCGGCCGATGAAGAAGTCGACCCCGATCAGGGCGGCCAGCCCCAGGATGGTGAGGACCCAAAGGGTCACGGATACATCCACTGTTTCCTCCGGATAGTGAACGGCAAAGATTCCGCGTTGCGCTACCGGAGGTCTCTTCCACCCGGGACGGGCCGACGCCCCGGGATCCGACCGGATCCGTATTGACGGGTACGCCGCAGCAGACAGGGAGTACTCCCCTCCGTACGGAAAACACTACCCCAATCGCCAAGGAAAGGTAAAGCGCTTGGCAAAATAAAGGCCAAGTCGCCTGGTCAGAGGACTTTACATACGCTTGGTACGAGCTGCCGCGACCTGGGTGAGCACCTGCTGGAGCACTTGGCTGCCAGGCGGTACGAGGCAGGGCTCGTAGGTCCAGGCATGTCCCACCCACGGGTCGGCCAGGTGATCGTTCGGTACCGGGGTGAGTCGCATCAGTGAACGCCAGAGCGGATCGAGCAACGGGCCGTAGGCGGCGGCGTCCTCACGATCGGCGACCAGGAGGAGATGGACGCCGACGTCCGGGCCTTCGTCCGCGAGACAGCGCAGCTGGTTGACGGCCCGGTCGTCGAAGCCGTGCGGGAAGTCGTTCACGATCAGCAGCTGCCGTGAGGTGTCCAGACCGGGCGGCAGCGCGTCGGAGGCACCGCCGCGCATCGCCATCTGCACCAGGTCGACGCGCTCGGTGAGCCGCCCCAGTGTGCCCGCCACACCGGCGGCACCCGTCGCGGGCGGGGCGTCCAGCGCACCGGCCCCCGTGAGCGGGGCGAGCACGGACGCGCCGGCACCGGCCGGATCGATCACCTGCACGCCGAACTCCCCCGCCGGATGGACGGCGAGCAGCCGGGCCGCAAGCGCCACCGCGGCCTGCAGGGCGAGGTGCCGCAGCTCACCCGCCTCTTCGTACGGGGAGGCGTCGGGTACACCGCTGTCGATCCACAGGCCCCGCTCCAGGGGCAGCCGGACCAGCATCGGGATGCGCAGCGGGTCGCTCTCCGGGAGGTGGAGGTCGCCCAGCCGGACGGCCATCGGCGGCTCTGCCGGCACCCGGTAGCCGTGCCAGACCGGGTTGTCCCAGCGGGCGTACGCCGGTGGCAGCGCGGGCTCGACGACCTCGGACTCTGCGGTCAGCTGGGCGAGGTCCCGGTCGAGAGCCGCCCGGGCCTGGTCGGCCAGCTGGGCCTGCCGGGCCTGGGCCGCCTCGCGTGCGGCGTCGCCCGCCGAGCCCATTCGGCTGCGCGGGTCGGCGAGGAGCTGGTCGAGCTCCTTCTCCATGCGCGACTCGGCGAAGTCGAGCGCGCTGCGACAGGCGGCGATGGAGCGGGCCAGGTCCTCGAACATGCCCCAGACCTGGTTGTACAGCCGCTCGTCCATGGACCAGCCGACCGCGTCACCCGCGACGGGCGGCGCGGGCCCGTCCGCCGGGGCGGGGGCCTCGGGGGCCGTGGGCCCGGACGCCTGGCGGCGCCTCGGATGCGTGTAGTCGACGGGGCCGCCGGTGGGCACGGCCGCGGCTGGGACGCCCGAACCGACGGAGCCCGGAAGCCCGCCCGGTCCGCCGGACGCCTGGACGACGTGGGGAGATCCGGCGACGGAGGTGGTGCCCTGCGGGTCCGGGCCGGTGACGGGGGCGGCCGTTCGACGGGAGCGGTCGGTGTCCGCGGCGTGCGCCGGGATCGAGCGGGCCAGGCCGCGCGCCACCGCTTCCTCGATGCCGCGGGCGAGTTCGGCGGCCTGGGGCAGGCCCTGGTCGGTGAGGAGCGACGCGAGGCCGCCCGCGTAGCCCTGGCCCACCGCACGGATCTTCCAGGCGGCCTGGCGACGGTAGAGCTCCAGCGCGACGACCGCCGACTCGGCGTCCAGGCCGACGAGGGTGTAGCCGGCGACCTCGGTGCCGTCGAGGCCGGTGACCGCGGCACGCGGTGCGGCGAGGGCTCCGAAGCGGAGCGGACCGCCGGGCGCGGCGGGCAGGGCGATCAGGACGCTGACCCGGTGCACGGTCTCGGGCATGGCGTCGAGGTCGACGGCGAGCCGGTGTTCGGCGGCCGCTTGCCGGGAGACCTCGATCCCGGGCAGCGTGGGTGCGCCCGGATGGGCCACCCCGTCGGCACCCCGTACCCGGCCGCTCTCGTCGGCGAGCGTGGCCCCGGCCACGACCGGCGCGTCGGCCGAGATCCGGATCTCTATCCGGTTCCGCGAGAGCGGATGGTTCTGCCCGCGCACCAGCTCGGCCGCCATTGCCCATGTCCCCCTGTGTGTCGTGTCCTCGGGTGCCGCCGGATCGCCGCTAGAGGATCGGCAGGATCGCCGGCACCAGGTCCTGGAAGGTGCGGCCCCTGGCCGGGACGCCCAGGGCCGTCATCGTCCAACCGGATCCCGACCGGTGCACCTTCGCCATGATCTGGGCGGTGTACTCGCCGCCACCGTCGAGGGTGTAGCGGGCGAGTTCCTGGCCGTTGCTCTCGTCGACCAGCCGGCAGAAGGCGTTCTGCACCTCCTGGAAGGTCTGGCCGGTGAAGGAGTTGACGGTGAAGATGATCTGGTCGACGTGGACCGGGACGCGTGCGAGGTCGACGAGGATGGCCTCGTCGTCGCCGCCCTGGCCCGCGCCGCCGACGAGGTTGTCGCCCGTGTGACGGACCGAGCCGTCGTCGCTCACCAGGTGCCGGAAGAACACGACGTCGACGGGCTGCTTGTCGGCGAAGAGCACCGCCGAGGCGTCCAGGTCGATCTCACGGGTGCGCGAACCGAACAGTCCGCGCCGAGGTGCCGCCTTCCAACCAAGACCCATGCGGACCGCGCTCAGGGAGCCGCCGTCCTTCTTCTCCAGGCTGATGGCCTGACCCTTGGTCATGTTGACGGTCACGGCTGCTTCCCCTCGTCGGATGTCCCCGGTTGCCGCGAAGTGCGCGGTTGCCCGAAACCCTATGCAGCGCCACTGACAGTGCCGAACCCCGGCCCGCGGTTTGTGTCGGTCTTGCAACACTTCGCGCTCTTGCCGGGGTCCGGTGACGGCCCAGGGGTCAGGCCAGACCCGCCTCCCTCATCTGGCGCAGTTCCTTCTTCATCTCGGAGACCTCGTCGCGCAGCCGGGCCGCGATCTCGAACTGCAGATCCGCGGCGGCGGCACGCATACGGTCCGTCATCTCCTCGATCTGCTCGGCGAGTTCGGCCGCCGGACGGTCGGTGGGCACCGCTTCCTTGGCCTTGCCCCTGGCGGCCTTGCCGGCCTTCGCTCCCTTGGCCGCCTTGTCACCCAGGGAGGGCACCGGGGCCTTGGCGCCCTTGCCGTCCTTCAGCTTGCGGTAGCCCGAGCCGAGCAGCTGTTCGGTGTCGACCTCTTCGCGGGCGATCTGGGCGACGATGTCGTTGATCTTCTTGCGCAGCGGCTGCGGGTCGATGCCGTTGGCCGTGTTGTAGGCGACCTGCTTCTCCCGGCGCCGGTTGGTCTCGTCGATGGCCTTCTCCATCGCCGGGGTGATCTTGTCGGCGTACATGTGGACCTCGCCGGAGACATTGCGCGCCGCGCGGCCGATGGTCTGGATCAGCGAGGTGCCCGAGCGCAGGAAGCCCTCCTTGTCGGCGTCGAGGATCGCCACCAGGGACACCTCGGGCAGGTCGAGGCCCTCCCGGAGGAGGTTGATGCCGACCAGGACGTCGTACTCGCCGGAGCGCAGCTCGCGCAGCAGTTCGACGCGGCGCAGGGTGTCGACGTCGCTGTGCAGATAGCGCACCTGGATGCCAAGTTCCAGGAAGTAGTCGGTGAGGTCCTCGGCCATCTTCTTGGTGAGAGTGGTGACCAGGACGCGCTCGTCCTTCTCGGTGCGCTTGCGGATCTCGTGCACCAGGTCGTCGATCTGGCCCTCGGTGGGCTTGACGACGACCTCCGGGTCGACGAGGCCGGTGGGGCGGATGATCTGCTCGACGACGCCGTCACCGCGCGAGAGCTCGTAGGTGCCGGGGGTCGCCGACAGGTACACCGCCTGTCCGATCCGCTCCTGGAACTCCTCCCACTTCAGGGGGCGGTTGTCCAGGGCGGAGGGCAGCCGGAAGCCGTGGTCCACGAGGGTGCGCTTGCGGGAGGCGTCGCCCTCGTACATGGCGCCGATCTGCGGCACGGTGACATGCGACTCGTCGATGACGAGGAGGAAGTCGTCCGGGAAGTAGTCGAGCAGGGTGTTCGGCGGGGAGCCGGGCAGGCGGCCGTCGAAGTGCATCGAGTAGTTCTCCACGCCGGAGCAGGTGCCGATCTGGCGGAGCATCTCGAGGTCGTACGTGGTGCGCATGCGCAGCCGCTGGGCCTCCAGGAGCTTGCCCTGCTTCTCCAGTTCCGCGAGGCGCTCCCCCAGTTCCTTCTCGATGTCGTTGACGGCCCGCTCCATGCGCTCGGGGCCCGCGACGTAGTGGGAGGCCGGGAAGACGTACAGGTGCTGGTCGTCGCTGATGATCTCGCCGGTGAGCGGGTGCAGCGTGGACAGCGCCTCGATCTCGTCGCCGAACATCTCGATGCGGACGGCGAGTTCCTCGTAGACCGGGAAGATCTCGATGGTGTCGCCGCGGACGCGGAAGGTGCCGCGGGTGAACGCCATGTCGTTGCGCGTGTACTGGATGTCCACGAAGCGGCGCAGCAGGTCGTCGCGGTCGATCTCGTCGCCGACGCGCAGCGGGACCATCCGGTCGACGTACTCCTGCGGGGTGCCGAGGCCGTAGATGCAGGACACCGAGGCGACCACGATCACGTCGCGGCGGGTGAGCAGCGAGTTGGTGGCGGAGTGGCGCAGCCGCTCGACCTCCTCGTTGATCGAGGAGTCCTTCTCGATGTAGGTGTCCGACTGCGGTACGTACGCCTCGGGCTGGTAGTAGTCGTAGTACGAGACGAAGTACTCGACCGCGTTGTTCGGGAGGAGCTCGCGGAACTCGTTGGCCAGCTGGGCTGCCAGCGTCTTGTTCGGCGCCATCACCAGGGTGGGGCGCTGGAGCTTCTCGATCATCCACGCGGTGGTGGCGGACTTGCCGGTGCCGGTCGCGCCGAGCAGGACGACGTCCTTCTCACCGGCCTCGATGCGCTTGGCCAGCTCGGCGATGGCCGCCGGCTGGTCGCCGCTGGGCTGGTACGGGCTGACGACCTCGAAGGGCGCCACCGTGCGTTCGATGTGGGAAACGGGCCGCATGGACTCCACCGTACGACCCCGCACTGACAACCGGTTCTGATCAGCGGTTCTGCGGGGTGCGCGAGCTGTGGTGGCTCTGCTGGCGGCCGACGCGGAGCTGCGGGCGGCGACTCGGGTGATGGCTGACCTCGCCGGCCGGGACGCCCGGCTTGTGCTCCACGCGGAGCCGGTCGGGCTTGCCCGTGACCATCAGCGGGTCGAAGATCACCACGACCGCGGCGAGGCAGAGGAAGGCCAGCGGGCCGATCAGCATGGGGGCCAGCAGGGAGGCGGGCGAGTCGCCCGGGGACGGCACGCCGGCGCTGTGGAGGTGGACGGTGAGGGCGGCCATGCCGGTGTAGTGCATGCCGCTGACGGCGAGCCCCATGACGAGGCTCGCGCCGACGCTCCACAGGAAGCCGCGGACCTGCCCGGCCGCCCACAGGGCCGACGTGGCGGCCACGACCCCTATCACGACCGACGCGGCCACCGTGAACGTGTTGTACTCCAGCGTTCCGTTGAGGCGCAGGCCGGCCATGCCGAGGTAGTGCATCGAGGCGATGCCCAGACCGGTGATGGTGCCGCCCGTGAAGAGCGCGGTTCCGGTGGCGCCGCGGTAGCCGACTATGAAGATCCCGACGCTCACCATGACGATGGCGAGGCCGAGGCTCGCGTAGGTGAGGGGCTTGTCGTAGTGGATCGGCGTCTCCTTGACGCTGAACCCCATCATGGCGACGAAGTGCATGGTCCATATGCCGGAGCCGATCGCCGCCGCGCCCAGGGCGAGCCAGGCGGGCCGCCAGGAGTGGGCCACGAGCATCGCCCGGGTCGTGCAGCGCAGCCCGAGGGCGCCACCGAGGCAGGCCATCAGATAGGCCACCAGCGGGGTGACGACCCCATAGCTGAATCCGTCGACCGTGCCCTGCATGCGCGGCTGCCCTTCACCCTTTGCGTCCCGGAATATGTGCAATGCGCCCCCGTCCCAGGACCGCCCGAGCGGTCAGGGTTGACGCAGAGAGTATGACCCGCGCCGGAATGGTCGAACGATTTTCCGGCAAAGAAACACGCCCTTGCCGCAGTTGTGCGGCAACAGTGAGCGGGCTTGGGAAACTCCATTCAATCTGTGGCCATCCCGTACCCGGCCGCCGTTGACTCACTGCTGTCACTCTTGTGCTGTACGTAGTCACTCGACGCGAGGAGTACGCATGCACGCGCGCGCAGTCGCCGCCACGGCCACCGCGCTGCTGGGAGCGGCCGCCCTCTTGAGCCCCGTCCCAGCCGCCCGGGCCGGCGACGCCGCCGAGCCCACGGTGCTCGCGCACCGGGGCGCCTCCGCCTACGCCCCGGAGAACACGCTGGCCGCCGTCGACAAGGCCGCCGCCCTGGGCTTCACCTGGGTCGAGAACGACGTCCAGCGCACCAAGGACGGCCGTCTCGTCGTCATCCACGACGACAGTCTCCAGCGCACCACCGATGTCGAACAGGTGTTTCCCGGCCGGGCGCCCTGGAAGGTGAAGGACTTCACCGCGGCCGAGATCGCCCGGCTGGACGCGGGCAGCTGGTTCTCCCGTTCGTACACGGGCACGCGTGTGCCGACGCTGGCGCAATACATGCGCCGGATCGAGCGCAATCACGAGAAATTGCTACTGGAGATCAAGAACCCGGAGCTGTACCCCGGCATCGAGCAGGAGATCCTCAAGCTGCTGGGCGACGAGGGCTGGCTGGACCGCCGGCACCTGGGCCGGCTCGTGGTGCAGAGCTTCAGTGCGGACAGCCTGCGCGTCGTGCACGATCTCCGGCCCGACGTGACGACCGGCTACCTCGGCACACCGTCCGTGGCGTCCCTGCACCGGTACACGGGCTTCGCCGACCTGATCAACCCCTCGGTGGACTCGATCTCCGCCGGCTACGTGAACACCGTGCACTCGGTCGACGGGCCGCACGGCAGACGGCTGCGCGTCTTCACCTGGACGGTGAACGACGCGGTCACCACCTGGAAGGCCGTCGGCTACGGCGTGGACGGCATCATCACCAACAGACCCGACGTGGTGCGGGCCGCGCTGCGGGCGAGCTGAGCACGACCGGGCGGCGGGCGTTGTCAGTGGCGGGCCGTACGGTGGGGCGCATGGACAGCGAAGGGCAGTACGGGCAGCGGGTGGTGTGGGCCGTCGTGGGCACCGACATCGGTCCGCTGCTGCTCGCGGCGACCGGCAACGGCCTGGTCAACGTGGTGTTCCACGCCACCGACGCGGTGCGGGAGCGGACGGTGGAGCGGCTGGCGGCCCGGCTGGGCACCGAGCCGGTCGAGGATCCCGCGGACCCGGTGCTGGCCGAGGCGATATCCCAGCTGCGGGCGTACCTCGCGGGCCGGCGGCAGGACTTCGACCTGCCCCTGGACTGGTCGCTGATCTCCGGCTTCAACCGGCAGGTGCTGCGCGAACTGGCCGCCGGTGTCCCGTACGGCACGGTGGTCGGGTACGGCGATCTGGCGGGGCGGGTCGGGCAGCCCGGTGGGGCGCAGGCGGTGGGCGCGGCGATGGGCGCCAATCCGCTGCCGGTCGTCGTGCCGTGTCACCGGGTGGTGGAGAGCGACGGCGGCATCGGCGGGTTCGGGGGCGGTCTGGAGACCAAGCGGAAGCTGCTCGCCCTGGAGGGCGTGCTGCCCGAACCGCTCTTCTGAGGCACGCTCCCCGACCGGGCTCGGGACGGACGCTCCCCGAGCCCGGTCGGGCGGTGCCCCGGCGATGCGGTCAGCCGTAGTGCCGTGCCTCGACGACGTTGCCGTCGGGATCCCGGAAGTAGAAGTTGCGCGGGGCCTTGCCCCGGGCACCGAAGGAGTCGTGTCCGATGTCGGTCATGGGGACGGCGTGCTCGGCGAGGCGGACGCGCAGCGCGTCGAAGGCGTCGGACGGCAGGGACAGACAGACGTGGTTCACGGGGTGGCCCGCGCTGTCGGCGGCACCGGGGAGTGCGGGCATGCGCTCGGCGAGGGTGAGCGGCGCGAGGTCGATGATGGTCTCGTCGTTGACACGCACGGAGGGGAAGGGCACCTCTCCCGCGGTGAACTCGGTGACCCGCAGGGGCTCCAGGCCGAGCATCCGCTCGTAGAAGCCGGCCGCGACGGCCGGATCGGCGACCCAGAGGACGACATGGTCCAGACGTACCGGGTGATTCGTCATGCCGCCCAGGCTGGTGGCGTCCCCCACAGGCCGCAAGCGTTTAGCCGGGTGCGACCCCCGCCAGAGATGAGGGAAGACCGACGGACAGGAGGCAGGCGTGGTGCTGGTGGTGTCTGAAGAGGTCAGGGAGGCCCTCGACGCGGGTCGTGCGGTGGTCGCCCTGGAGTCCACGATCATCGCGCACGGGCTGCCGCGCCCGCGCAACCTCCAGGTGGCGCTGGAGCTGGAGGACACGGTACGGCGGACGGGCGCGGTACCCGCGACCATCGCCGTGCTGGACGGGCGGCCCTGTGTCGGCCTGGACAAGGAGCAGCTGGAGCGGGTCGCCAACGAGGAGGGGATCCGCAAGCTGGGCCACCGCGACCTGCCGCTCGCCGTGGCGGCGGGGGCGAGCGGGGCGACCACCGTGTCGGCGACGGCGCAGCTGGCGGCGCTGGCCGGCCTCAGGGTGTTCGCGACGGGCGGTCTCGGCGGGGTGCACCGCGAGTGGACGGCGACCCAGGACGAGTCCGCCGACCTCGGCCTGCTGGCGCGCACCCGGATCACGGTGGTGTGCGCGGGCGTGAAGTCGATCCTGGACGTGCCGGCCACCCTCCAGCGCCTGGAGACCCTGGGCGTGGCCGTCGCCGGATACGGTACCGGCCGCTTCCCCGGCTTCTACCTGTCCGACTCCGGGCACCCGGTGGACTGGACGCTTGAGACCCCGGAGCAGGTCGCGGACGTCATGCGGGCACAGGACGCGCTCGCCGCGGCGGACACGGCGCTGATCGTCGCCAACCCCGTCCCGGAGGCGGAGCAGCTCGACCCCGCGCTGCACGCGCGCGTGCTCGCCGACGCGCTGCAGGCGTGCGAGGCGGAAGGGATCGCCGGTCAGGCGGTCACGCCGTTCCTCCTCGGCTACCTGGTCCGGCACACGGACGGCGCCTCGCTGGAGGCCAACCTGGCGGCCGTGCGCGGCAATGTCCGGCTGGCGGCGCAAATCGCCTCGGCATGGGCCCGGGGGTGACGACCAAGCGGGAGGCACGGCCGGGCGTTGCCGCGGCAGCGGGCGGGGAGGCGACGTCCGGCCGGGAGGCGAAGCCGCGCGGGAACCGGGCGCCGGACGGGGACGGGGCACCGGACGGAGGTAGAGCGCCGCACACGGCGGCCGGCGGGGACGGGGCGGCCGGCGGGGGCGGGGCGCTGCTGGTCGTCGGGGACGTCGTCACCGATGTCGTCGCGCGGTACCGGGGGCCGCTCGCGGCCGGCACCGACACGGGCGCCGTGGTCCGGACCCTGCCCGGCGGAGCGGGGGCCAACGTCGCCTGCTGGGCCGCCCACACGGGCTGCGCGGACGTACGGCTGCTGGGCCGGGTGGGCGCGGACGCGGCCCGGTGGCACGAGCGGGAGCTGGTCGCCGCAGGGGTGCGGCCCCGGCTCGTGGTGGATCCCGAGGCCCCGACGGGAACGGTGATCTGCCTGGTCGACAACGGTGCCTCCGCCGAGCGCACCTTCCTCACCGACAGCGGGGCGTCCCTGCGGCTGGAGCCCGCCGACTGGTCGGACACGCTGCTCGACGGGGTGGCCCGGCTGCACCTCTCCGGCTATCTGCTGTTCTCCGAACCGAGCCGGGCGCTGGCGGCGGTGGCGCTGGCGGCGGCACGCGCGCGTGGCGTGCCGGTGAGCCTGGACCCGGCGTCGGCCGGGTTTCTCGTGGCGCTGGGCGTGGACCGCTTTCTGAGGCTCGTCGAGGGGGTGGATGTCCTGCTGCCGAGCCGGGACGAGGCCTGTCTGCTGACGGGGCTGCCCGATCCGGCGGACGCCGCGGCCAAGCTGAGCCGCCAGGTGCCGCTGGTGGTGGCCAAGGCGGGGGCGGAGGGCGCGCTGGTGGCCCGGTCGGGCAGCGTCCTCGCACGGATCCCGGCCGCGCCGACGACGCCCCGGGACACCACGGGCGCCGGTGACGCCTTCACCGGAGCGTTCCTCGCCGCGCTGGTCGCCGGCGCGGATGCTCGGGAGGCGGCGGCGCGGGGCTGCCGGGCGGGCGCACGGGCGGTGGAACGCGTCGGCGCGCGACCGCCTGCCCGGGACTGACCACGGCACCCGCGAGGCATCGGAGGGCCTACGCCTTGCCGGCCCACACCTTGCCGGCCTACGCCTTGCGGCCCCACGCCGAGATCATCGGGGCGGTGGCGAGGTCCATGCCGCCCGTCGCCACGTTGGCCAGGTGCCGGTCGATTTCCGCGTCGGTGGCCAGGCCCGCCGTGACGAGCCGGTCGCGGATCTGCCGGACGGTGGCGGTCTCCAGCGCGGTGCAGGCGGGCGAGGCGACGGGGAAGTAGGCGTCGGCCTCCACCTGGTGCAGCCCGGCCTCGCGGAGCAGCCGGGGAAGCTTGCGGCCGTACGACAGGTCGGCGCCGCGTTCGGCGAGGAGCTTGCGGAAGCCCTGGCGCAGGCGGTTGGCGAGCTGCTGCTCGGGGCCGTGTTCGTAGGGGCAGGTCAGGGGCTGGAGGGCGGGGTCGGCGTCCTCGACCAGGAGATGTCCGCCGGGACGCAGGGCCTTGATCATGGAGCGCAACGCCCGTTCCCGGTCCGGCACATGGACCAGGACGAGCCGGGCGTGCACCAGGTCGAAGCCCTCCCCCGGCGGTTCCTCGGCGCCGACGTCGTGGGTGCGGACCTCGACCGGTGCGTGGGCGGCAGCGGCGAGCAGCGAGGTGTCGATGTCCGTGGCGACGACCCGGCCGGTCGGCCCGACCTTCCCGGCCAGCCACGACACCACGGAGGTGCCGCCGGCCCCAACCTCCCAGCAGCGCCAGCCCGCTCCGAGACCGAATGCCTCGAGGTGGCGGAAGGTGGCCGGGTCGAAGAGGCTCGCGAAGGCGTCGAAGCGCTGCACGGCCTCGCTCTGGCGGTTGTCGAGGAGATATCCGTCGGCCTGTGTCATGAAGCGATGATCCCAGTTGCCCGGCTTGTCCACGGCGGCCGACGCTCCCCTGCGGCGGCCTTGCCGACGACGGACGGGCGAGGGGAACGTCGACGGGCACAGGGAACACCGACAGGCGCGGGGAACGCCGAGGGGCACGGGGAACTCGGTTGTCCGTAGTTGTCCACAGGCGGGAACCAACCGGAACTCGCCGTTCCCACAGGCTTACCCGTGTCTCACACCGGGCTGGCAGACTTGCCGGGCAGGGCGGGAAGCGCTGCACGAGTGGATCCACGCAAGGAGATCCGGATGACGATGGCAGGGAATCTGCGGAAGGTCACGGGGCTGGGCAGGGCCGGCGGCCTGCGCAGGGTGGCGCGACTGGCCCGGCGGCTGCCCCGCGTCGACCTGAACCATCACGCACGGTCCCCGCTGGGCTCCTCGGTGGTCAACTGCGTGACGTACGAGGACGGGATGCGGGTCCCGGAGTGCCGCGATCTGTTCTCCGCCGTGGAACGGGTGCGCAAGAAGGGGGAGGGGTTCGTCTGGCTGGGGCTGCACGAACCGACGGACACCGAGTTCGCGGGCATCGCCGAACTGCTCGACCTGCACCCGCTCGCCGTCGAGGACGCGGTCGAGGCCCATCAGCGTCCGAAGGTGGAGCGGTACGGCGAGACGCTGTTCGCGGTGTTCAAGACGGTCTGCTACGTCGAGCACGAGAAGCTGACGGCGACCAGCGAGGTGGTCGACACCGGCGAGATCATGGTGTTCGTCGGCGAGGACTTCGTGATCACGGTACGGCACGGCCGGCACGGTTCGCTGGGGCCGCTGCGCGAGGAGCTGGAGGCCGCACCGAGGCAGCTCGCCAAGGGCCCGTCGGCGGTGCTGCACGCGATCGCGGACCATGTGGTCGACGACTACCTGAGCGTCACGGACTCGGTGCAGGGCGACATCGACCAGGTCGAGGCGGACGTCTTCGCGGAGAACGGCGCGCGGGCCGACCCGGGCCGTATCTACCAGATGAAGCGTGAACTCCTCGAACTGAAGCGGGCGGTGGTGCCGCTCGGCAGGCCGATGGAGGAGCTGACCACCCGGCCGATACGGGTGATCGACCCGGAGATACAGGCCTACTTCCGGGATGTGCTCGACCATCTGATGCGGGCGAAGGAACAGATCGCGGCCTTCGACGAGTTGCTCAACTCCATTCTCCAGGCGCATCTGGCGCAGGTGACGGTCGCGCAGAACGAGGACATGCGGAAGATCACGGCCTGGGCGGCGGTGATCGCCGTGCCGACGATGGTGTGCGGTGTGTACGGCATGAACTTCGATCACATGCCGGAGCTGCACTGGCGGTTCGGCTATCCGCTGGTCATCGGCGTCATATCCGTGGCGTGTCTGGTGCTGTACCGGGGCTTCAGGCGCAACGGCTGGCTCTGAGCCGGTGGCCGGCGAGCGGCACCTCAGGCGGAGAAGGCGACGACCCTGCGCGGCACGACCCTGATGATCAGGCGGGTCTCGTCGTCCCTCTCCGCGGGCGGGTCGATGCCGAGGTACTTGCGGGAGAGCTCGTGCGGGAGCCTCTTGTCCTCGTCCGGGAGGATCTCGGCGGTGCCTCGGATCTCGGCCGAGTGGTAGGGGTTGGCCAGGTCGAAGACCGTGAGGCTGATGCGGGGGTCACGGCGGAGGTTGCGCACCTTCTGGCGGCCGCCGGTGGAGGAGAAGAGCACGGTGTCGCCCTCGCGTTTGATCCAGACCACCGAGTTGTGCGGGGCACCGTCGGGGCCGAGGGTGGCGACGCTGGCGAAGTTCCTGGCGTCGAGGAGGGCCCGGAGCGGGTCGTCGAAGGTGACGGGAGCGGTCGAGGAGGTCGTCATGCGGCCAGACTACTTAGATGCACGCGCATATAAAAGTGGTGTGCAGGACCATCCCCGGAAGCCGGCCGCTCAGCCGCTCCATGCCGGATGCCGCGGGTCGTCGGCACGGACCAGGACGTCGGCCGTGCCGGCGGGGTCGGTCTCGGCCTCGTAGCGCTCGAAGGCGGGGAGCGTCCAGTGGTCGGTCTTGGGGGTACGGCGGCGCAGGGCGCCGGGCGTCAGGAGGAGGTGGACGGTCAGGTCGAACGGGAACCAGTGCCGCAGTAGAAGCGGTCCGTGCAGCAGCAGGAGGCCGCCGGGCGGGAGTTGGACGTAGGGGCTGCGGGTGGCGCGGTCGGTGGCCGGGTCCCACAGGTCGGGCAGGACGCGGCCGGTCCCGCCGGGGTCGAGGGGGCCGAAGACCTCGCGCCACAGGGCGTTGGTGTCGAACCAGCCGCCGTAGTACGACTCCGCGTCGCCGCGTCCGTACTCCAGGCGCAGCGAGGCCGGGCGCAGGAAGCCCTCGGTGCCCACGACGAGCGACGGCCGGCCCCGTACGCGCAGCGCCTCACCGACGCGCTCCGCGAGGTCGCCGGGCCGGGCGGCCGGGGCGCCGTCGAAGGCGACGCGTGGCCAGGCGCCCCCGTCGGCGGGCTTCAGTTCGACCAGCCGCTCGGCGAGGCGCTCGGCGAGCCGGTCCCAGGTGATCGCTTCGAGTCGCACAGGATCATGATGCCGGGTCGGCCGTTCGGGTAGGCGGGGCCGGCCCCGGGGCCGGGCAGCAGCGGCGGTGGGCGGTGAGCCGTCGGTGACGCCTGCCGGGCCGCGAGCAGGGCGGGCAGAAGACGCCGGACGGCGCACAAGGGGGCGTGGACGACGTGAGATCAGCCCTCGGGAAGGGGAAAGTACCGCATATGACACGCCTCGCAACTCCCCCTCACCACGGTGGACTTCTGGTCGTGCAGCCGCTGCGGCACAAGCGGTGCGCGGCGTGCAGCCGGGGGCCGCTGTCGCTGCTGGTGGTGGAGGACGGGGTGCCGCGGTGCCTGGAG
Source organism: Streptomyces sp. NPDC047061 (assembly GCF_040643955.1). Lineage (NCBI taxonomy): Bacteria > Bacillati > Actinomycetota > Actinomycetes > Kitasatosporales > Streptomycetaceae > Streptomyces > Streptomyces sp. NPDC047061. Next base: position 267,638 of record NZ_JBEYVI010000003.1, on the reverse strand, counting down.
TGTGCCGATCTCGGGCATCTGGTGTTCCTGCCGCGGGGCGATACGGCACTGACCCGGCGGTCGCGGGAGGAGAGCACGCTGTCGGCGGTGGTGGTCCGGTTCAACCGGCGCAAGAGCCGGTACGAGCGGCAGGGCGTCCTCGTCGAGGAGGCGGCGCTGGCCCGGGCCGAGGCGCGGTGCCTGGCCGACGCCGAGGCACGGCGGCGGCGCCGGGCACGGGACGCGAAGCGGCGGGCGGCCGAGGACGTGCGGTTCACGGAGGCGTTCGCGACGGAGATCCTGCGGCTGTTTCCGGGCTGCCCGGTGGACCGGGCCCGGGCGATCGCGGCGCATGCGTCGGCGCGGGGCAGCGGGCGGGTCGGGCGGACCGCGGCCGGGCGGGCGCTGTCGGAGGGGGCGGTGGTCTCGGCGGTGGTGGCGGGGGTACGGCACGTGGACACGCCGTACGACCAGCTGCTGATGAGCGGGGTGCCGCGGTACGAGGCGCGGCGGCGGATCGCGCGGACGGTGGAGGCGGTGCTTCGGGACTGGGAGGCCGGGGTGGAGATCCGCTTGACCGGGTGACGGCGGGCGAGGAGTGGGCGGCGGGAGTCGGAACGGTTCGGGACGGAGGCGGGGGCTGCACGGAGGCAGGGTCGGGACGGAGGCGGGCGTGGGGGTGATTCCTGGTCGGAGGTGTATGTGTACGGGGTTCACAGTCATGGGGAGGGGTGGTCCGTGGGCATGGACCCGAATGGCGAAGGTGTCCAGGGGCGAGAGTGGATGTGGTGGTCGTGATCGACGGGCCGTATTACGTACTGGTCCTGCTGGGGGTGCTGGGTACCGGCCTGGTGGCGGGGGTGTTCTGCGGGTTCTCGGCCTTCGTGATGCGGGGGCTGGCCTCGCTGCCGCCGGCGCAGGGGGTCGCCGCGATGAACGCGATCAACCGGGCGGCCCTGACCCCGGTGTTCATGCTGGTGTTCGCGGGGTCGGCGGTGGTGTGCGCGATGATCGCGGTGGTGACGTTCGTGGTGTGGCCGGACAGCGGGAAGACGGAGCTGCTGCTGGGCAGCGGGCTGTATCTGTTCGGTTCGTTCGGGCTGACCGCGATCGCCAACGTGCCCCGGAACGAGGCGCTGGCCAAGCTGGAGCCGGGCACCCCGGAGGCCGTCTCCTACTGGCCCGTGTACATACGCGAGTGGACGCTCTGGAACCACGTGCGCACCGTCGTGTCGGCCGCGGCGGCGCTCGTCTACGTGCTGGCGCTGTCCTGAGGGAGACGTGGGAGCGGGCTGACCCCCGGCTGGCTTCCAGCTGAGGAAGCCCCGCCAGAAAGCGCTGTCAGCCACTCTGCGAGCGTCACCGAGCGGACGTATCGTGGCCGAAAGAGTGCCGCCCGATGACGCACGGCCTGGGGCAACCGCACGCGAGGAAGACGACCATGGCCGATCCCAAGGGGTTCATGACCACGCCGCGCGAGGAGTGGCCGCGGCGGCCCGTCGAGGAGCGGGTCCGGGACTGGGACGAGGTGTACGTCCCCGGGGCGCTGCTGCCGATCATCAGCAAGCAGGCGGACCGCTGCATGGACTGCGGGGTGCCGTTCTGTCACGACGCGTGTCCGCTGGGGAACCTGATCCCCGAGTGGAACGACCTCGTGTCGCGGGAGGACTGGCGGCGGGCGAGCGACCGGCTGCACGCCACGAACAACTTCCCCGAGTTCACGGGACGGTTGTGCCCGGCACCGTGCGAGGCGGGGTGTGTGCTCGCGATCAACCAGCCCGCCGTCACCATCAAGAACGTCGAGTGCGCCATCGCGGACCGTGCCTGGGCGGAGGGGTTCGCGTCACCGCGGCCGCCGGAGCGGCTCTCCGGGCGGACCGTCGCGGTGATCGGGTCGGGGCCGACCGGCCTCGCGGCGGCGCAGCAGCTGACCCGGGCCGGTCACACGGTCGCCGTGTACGAGAAGGACGACCGGCTCGGCGGGCTGATGCGGTACGGCATCCCCGAGTTCAAGATGGAGAAGCACCACCTGGATCGGCGGCTGGGTCAGATGCGGGCCGAGGGGACGAAGTTCCGTACGTCGGTGACGGTCGGGCGGGACGTGCGGGCGGCGGACCTGCGGGCCCGGTACGACGCCGTGGTGATCGCGACCGGGGCGACGGCATGGCGGGAACTTTCGGTGCCGGGCCGGGAGTTGGACGGGATACACCAGGCGATGGAGTATCTGCCGCTGGCCAACCGGGTGTGCGAGGGGGATCTGACCGAGTCGCCGATGTCGGCGACCGGGAAGCATGTGGTGATCGTGGGCGGGGGTGACACGGGGGCGGACTGTCTGGGGACCGCGCTGCGGGAGCGGGCCGCGTCGGTGACCCAGCTGGACATCTACGCACAGCCGGGCGCCGAGCGGGACGAGGACCTCGAGCCGTGGCCGACGTATCCGAAGCTCTACCGGCTGTCGGCGGCGCACGAGGAGGCGCGGGACCTGGAGACGGCGCCTTTCGCGGACGCGGACGCGCGGCTGTTCGCGGCGTCGACGCTCCGCTTCACCGGCGACGAGAGCGGGCACGTGCGGTCGCTCCATCTGGTGGAGGTGGACGAGGCGCGGCTGCCGGTGCCGGGGACCGGGCGGACGCTCCCTGCCGACCTGGTACTGCTCGCGCTCGGTTTCTCCGGGCCCGACCGGGAGGACGGACTCATCGACCAGCTGGGGGTGGCGATGGTGGCGCGCGGCACCGTCGCCCGTGACGCGGGCTTCGCCACGAACGTGCGCGGCGTGTTCGCGGCCGGGGACGCGGCGCGCGGGCAGTCGCTGATCGTGTGGGCGATCGCGGAGGGGCGGGCGGTGGCGGCGGCCGTCGACCACTATCTGACCGGGAGTTCGCAACTGCCGTCGCCGATAACGCCGTACGACCGGCCGATGACGGTGTAGGCGCCGTCGGCGGGACCGGGGCCGTCGGCGGGGCCGGGGCCGTCGGCGGGGCCGGGGGTTCTCGGTCCTGGGGAGGAGACGCGGCGTACTGCCGGGGGACGAGTCGGTCGGGGCCTTCTCCTTCCGGCTCACGAAATCCCTTCGCCGTCGCCGGAAAGTGGACTGCGGACGGCGTGGAGTCCAACGGCGGTGGGATTATGGGCGCAGGAGACGTGTCGCGGTCGGCCCGGAGGGCGGCGATCGTGAACGCCCCCATCCTTCGTTCCGTCGTCAGGCGCAGGGCCACCCCCGCGCGTCCCCCCTGTTGACGGCCGGTCCTGGAGGGTGTTGATGACGACGCTCGACGAACGTCATGGGCTGGTCGAGGCGCAGGGCCCCGTCGCCGTTCCGCTGGACCAGCCGCTCGCCGCACTTCCCCTGCGTGCCGGTTCCAAGGCCGCCAACCTCGCCCGGGCCGCGGGTGCCGGGCTGCCCGTGCTCCCCGGATTCGTCGTCCCGGACGGCGCGCACGGCGACCCCGCCGCCCTGTGGCCGGCCTGGCAGGAGCTCTCCGAGGGCGGTGCCCGGCCGCTGGTCGTACGGTCCTCGTCGCCCCAGGAGGACACCGGTTCCTCGTCGCTGGCGGGGCAGTTCGCGTCCGTTCTCGACGTGCGCGGCTGGGCGGACTTCGGTACGGCGGTACGGGCCGTGCTCGACTCGGCGCGCCGCCCCGACGGAACCGTCGCGCCCATGGCGGTGCTGGTCCAGCCGATGCTGACCGCCCGCGTCGGCGGGGTGATGTTCGGCGCGGATCCCGTTGCGGGACGCACCGACCGGATGCTGGTGAGCGCGGTGCGTGGCGGGCCGGACCGGCTGGTCGGCGGTGAACAGGCCGGGAGCAGTTACTGGTTGAGCAGGCACGGGCGGCTGCTGCGGACCGAGCCGGCGGAGGCCGGTGACACCCGTGACTTCGGTGGCACCCATGAAACCGGTGACTTCGGGGACACCCGTGACACCGGTGTGGTGCTCACCCGCGGTGAGCTGCTGCGGCTGGCGCGGCTCGCGCAACGGGCGCGGCGGGTGTTCGGGGGGCCGCAGGACATCGAGTTCGGGTTCGACGGGGACGGGCGGCTGTGGCTGTTCCAGAGCCGTCCGATCACGGCGATGGCGGCCCGGCCGGCGCGCGGGGCGCGGCTGCTCGGGCCCGGACCGGTCGCGGAGACCCTGCCGGGGCAGCTCCTGCCGCTGGAGGCGGACCTGTGGGTGACGCCCATGGCCCGTGGGCTCGCCGCCGCGCTGGACATCGGGGGCAGTGCGCCGCGCCGGCTGCTGCGCCGGGTGCCGGTGGTGACGACCGTCGGCGGACGTGCCGCCGCCGACCTGCGGCTGCTGGGGGCGGCCCCGCCCGCCCATCGGTGGCTCGCCCTGCTGAACCCGGTGCCCGGGGCGCGCAGGCTCGCGGCGGCCTGGCGGCTGGGCCGGCTGTCCGCGGCGCTGCCCGGCCTGGCCACGGACCTCGTGGCCGACGTCGACCGGCATCTGGCCGAGGTCCCGGCCCCGGTGCGGCTGCCTGCCTCCGGTCTCGTCGCGGAGCTGCGCTGGACGCGCGCGGCCCTGGTCCCGCTGCACGCGCAGGAGGCGCTCGCGGGCGCCCTCCTGCCCGAGCCCGCCAGGAGCCGTACCGCGGCGGGCGCGGCCCTGGCGGCCCTCGCGGAGACCCGGGCCGGGGGTGTCCCGGACGGGAGGGCGGCCGTGGCGGCCCCGGTGGTCCTGGCGCTCACCGCGCCGGGTCTGCTGCGGGGCCCAGGACCGGGTCTGCCGGCCCGGCGGACGCTCCCGCCCGAGGGCGCCGGGTCTGAACCACCCGCAGAGCCCGAACCACCCGCAGGGCCGGAACCACCCGCAGGGGCCGCCGTCCCCACGGACCAACCGCCCCCACAAGCCGCGCCCCCCGCCCTCCCGCCTCGTGAAGCGCTGCGGCTCCGGGTCCGGTGGGTTCAGGAGTTGCAGGTCCGGCTGGTGCGGGAGGCGGCCCGGCGGGTGGGGCTGGGCGTGGAGCGGGCCGGGCTGCTGCGGTGGCCGGAACTGGTCGCCGTACTCGAGGGCGCCGCGCTTCCCGCCGATGTCCACGCGCGTGTGCCGGAGCCCGAATCGCCGCCTCTTCCGGACGCCTTCCGGCTGGCGGGCGGGGAGGTGGCCGCCGAGCGTGCCGGAAGCGGTGCCGCGCGTGGCGTGTCGGGTGGGCGCGCGGTCGGGACGGTCTGGGACGGGTCCGGGCCCCGGCCGGCCGACGCCGTGCTCGTCGTACGGACCCTCGATCCCGCGCTCGCCCCACTGCTGCCCGGGCTGACCGGGGTGGTCGCGCAGACCGGCAGCGCGCTGTCGCATCTCGCCGTGCTGGCACGAGAGTTCGGGGTACCGGCCGTGGTCGGTGCGGCGGACGCGGTACGGCGGTTCCCGCCCGGGTCGCGGATCGCCGTCGACGGGACCGGTGGCGACGTACGGGCGGGAGGCGAGTGATGCGGAGGATCGCCTATGTGTTCGGCGGGCTGGCCGCGGCGGGGGCGGGGACGTACACGGTCGTCTACCTGTACCGGTGGCAGTGGCAGCGGGCCATCCTGTGCGGCGTGCTGCTGCTGGTCGTGGAGGTGATGCTGCTCGGCATCGTGCTGCTGGGGCGGCTGACCCGGATCGAGGAGCGGCTGCGGGACGGCGAGCTGCGGCAGCGGGAGTCGGCGGTACGGCAGGAGGAGGTGCTGGCACGGTTGCGGGAGGCCGCGCCCGCGCACAGCTCCTCCGCCCGATTCCGCTGGCTGGAGGACACCGCGGACCGGACGCATGTCTTCGTGCCCGTCCTCATGGTGACCGGCGTCCTGCTGTCGGGGCTCGCCTGGCTGGTGCAGCGGATCGCCTCCGTGACAGCACGGCCCGCCGAACGGCGGCTCGCGGGACGACTGGCCGTCCTCGCCGCGCCCGGGCCCGGGCCCGACAGCACGGGCCGGGACACGGAAGGTGACGCGGAAGATCTGGAGGACCTCCCGGCGCTCCCCCCGGCCGCCCGGGGCCGCACCGTTCGCCTGGCCGTCGGCGCGGTCGTCGGCGCCGCCCTGCTCGGCGGGCTGGTCGTCGGTCTCGCCGATCTCACCCAGACACGCGAGCAGCACGAGAACGACAACGAGGCGACCTCCGTCCTCGTCCAGGTCGACACGCGCGGCGCCGGCATGACGCGCGAGCGGCGGGCGCTGGCCGCCGAGCAGGTGTGGGAGCGGTGCCGGGACTCCACCTCCGTGCCCTTGCGGCACGCGGCACTCGGCGACCTGGGAGGCGGCATGTTCGCCGGGGTCGTACGGCCCGCGCTCACCGAGCACGACCGTATGCGGCTGCGCGGCTGCCTGGAGGACGCCGCCCTCGACCGCGCCCACCTCACGGTCGTCGGTATCGGGGACGCGGATGCCGACGACGACTGACCCGCCGACGTGGACCATGCCCCACCCACGGACGTGAACACGGACAACTCGCCCGCCCGAGCCCCGGGTTACGATGCCGAAGCGCCCCCGTCCCCGAATCCCTCGAATCCCCCGAGTCCCCCGGGTCGCCCATGGCCTTCGTGCTCCCCCGCTCGTTCCGACGCGCCCTCCCTCACTCGCCCGGACGCGCCCTGCCCCGCCGCGTGCTGACGATGGTCCTCGTCGCCGTCCTCGGTTACGTCGCCCTGTGGGGTGCCGGCACGCTGGGTGTGCTGGCCCTCTCCTTCTGGGCGCGCCAGGAGACGCCGCCGCCCGCGGGGGCCCGGGCCGTGCAGGGCATCCGGCACTTCCAGCCCGTGGACGCGGAGGAGCGGTTGTGGCGGGGCTCGGCGCCCTCGCCTGCGGGCTACCGGGCGCTGGCCGCCCGGAGGTTCACGACGGTGGTCGACCTGCGCGCGGAGGACCTGGGCGCGGACCGGTCGGCCGCGCCCGGGAAGGCCGGCCTGGCCGTCGTACGTCTGCCCGTGCGCGACGGGCAGACGCCGCGGCCCGCGCAGGTACGGCGGTTCCTGGAGGTGGTCGCCGACGCGCCGGGGCGGGTGTTCGTGCACTGCGGTGCCGGGGTCGGACGGACGGGGACGATGGCGGCCGCGTATCTCGTGCAGAGCGGGGAGCAGTCGCCGGGGACGGCGGTCCGGCGCAATCTCGCGGCCGGACCGCCGTCGATCGAGCAGATCTACTACGGACTGAGCCTCGGCCGGGGCCGGCTGCGGCAGCCACCGTTCCCGGTGGTGGCCGTCAGCCGGCTGGTGGACGCGCCCCGGCGGATGTGGTCCTGGCTGTGACGCCGCCCGCACTGTGCGGCGTCGTCCACGGTGTGGTCCTGCCGGTCATGAGGCGCTCCGTAAGCGTCTGACGCGGTTGATGATCAATTCAGCACCATTACAAAGAAGTTGAACAAGTTCAGGAGAGCAGGAAGTCGGCCTCCCCCGCCTTGGCGCCCTCGATGAAGGCCGTCATCTCGTCCGTGGTGTAGATCAGCGCCGGCCCGTCCGGATCGGTCGACTGACGGACCGCGATCCGGCCGTCGGCCAGCTTCATCGCCTCCAGGCAGTTGCCCCCGTTGCCGCCGCTCCACGGCTTGTGCCAGCCCTCGCTGCCCAGTTCCCGGGCAGGCATGCCGTTGTAGATCCGCTCGGTGCGGTTCCGCGGCCCGGACTGGGGCTTTATTCGATCCATTCACAGCTCCTTGCGGAGATCCCGGAGGATCTCCTTCGTGCGTTGTGCCGTAGCGGCCTGCGCCGCCATGCGGTCCATGACCTCGAGGTGGGTCGCCACCTCGGTGCGCGCGTCCAGGTAGACGGCGCCGGTCAGGTACTCGCTGTAGACCATGTCCGGCAGTTCGGGCATGGCAAATCGGAACAGCACGAAGGGCCCGTACGTCCCCGGGTGCGGCCCGCTGGAGAACGGGGCGACCTGGAGCGTCACATTGGGCAGCTTCGTGACCTCGAGCAGTCGGTCGATCTGCGCGCGCATCACCTCCGGACCGCCGACGGGGCGGCGCAGGGCGGTCTCGTCCATCACCGCCCAGAAGCGGGGGGCATCGGTACGGGTGAGCAGTTGCTGGCGCTCCATGCGCAGGGCGACATGGCGCTCGATCTCCTCGGGCTCCGTCTGGCCGACGGCGCCCGACTTCAGCACCCCGCGCGCGTAGTCCTCGGTCTGCATCAGGCCGGGCACGAAGTGCGGTTCGTAGGAGCGGATCAGGCTCGCCGCGCCCTCCAGGCTGACGTACATGGAGAACCAGCTCGGCAGGATGTCGTGGAACCGCTGCCACCAGCCGGGCTTGTTGGCGTCCTCGGCGAGCCGGACGAAGAGGTCGGCCTCGCCGTCGGTCACCCCGTAGGCCTTCAGGAGCAGTTGGAGGTACGGGATCTTGAGGGCGACCTCGGCCATCTCCATGCGGCGGACGGTGGCGGGCGCCACGCGGAGCACGCGGGCGGCCTCCTCGCGCTTGAGGCCCGCGCGTTCGCGCAGGTCGAGGAGGCGCCGGCCGAGGACCACCTGGCCCACAGTCGGCGCGGACCGCGGCTCGCTCACGCTCCACCTCCACCAAGTTCCCTGGCCGGGCCCGCCCATCGGGCTCGCCGGCGTCCTGGCCGCCACACACATGCACCGCCACGCACAAGCACAGCCGCACACCGCACGGCCACCCACATGCACGGCCTTGCACATACACCGTCACGCACATACAGGTGTCACCCGGCATGCTGACAGCCCAGCGGCGCCATTCGAAGACTCATTCGAAGATCTGACGGAATGACCGAAATAGCCGATAAGGCCGATGTGACCAAACAGCCGGAACAGTCCCGCTTGGTCACATCAGTCGCATTGGCCGGATCGGTCCGCCGGATCCTCACTGATCCCAACTGGCGCCGCTCGACATGCTGTTGCGAGCAGTGTGCCACGGCCCTTCACCGCGTCACACAGCACTCTGCATTTTTCAGAGTGACACTTGCCAAGTGTTCGCGGCGGGGAGATAGTGGCAAGCGTGATTCCGCCCGCGCCCTTAGGAACAGACGCCGCCGCAGACCGTCTCGGTCTCGGTGCTGATGGGGGTCCTCCCGTGCGAACTCCTTCGAGCGTGGAGGAGGCAGCCGACCCGGGTAAGGGCACTGTCGAGCGCCGGTTCCGGTTCGAGCTGGCCGCTCATCCGGGTTCCCCCGCCCAGGCGAGACGCCTGGTGCGCGCCCGGCTGACCGGCTGGTCGGTCTGCGCGGACACCTGCGACACCGCCGCCCTCGTCATATCCGAGCTGGTCACCAACGCGATCGTGCACACCGCGAGCAGTCGCGTCGTGTGCGAGTTGCACGACCACGACGACACGGTGCGCATCGCCGTGCACGACGAAGGCTGTTCGCCCGACGAGCCCCACCCGTCCCCGCAGCGCCCTGAGGAGGAGCACGGGAGGGGGTTGCTCCTCGTCGACGCGCTGTGTCAGGCCTGGGGGGCTCAGGAGCACGGGCCCGGGCTGCTGGTCTGGGCGGAGCTGTCGCGCCAGACCGACGCCGCCCGGGACACCGCCGAGCCGCGCAACGACCTGGGCTGGGGTGCTCGCCCCGCTCCGGAGCCGTCGCACGGCTCGCCCCACGGGCCCGCGCACACTCCGGTGCAGCCGCCGTCGCCGGGCTCCGGCGCGGAGGGGCAGTCCGGATTGCCGGGACCGGTACTGGGGCCGGTTCCCCGGCGGAGGCAGCCATGACCGGCGCACCCGGCCCGGGCCAGTCGCTGGGCCTCGACACCCTGGTCCGCCTGAAGCGCGACCGGCGGTCGTCCCTCGCGGGCGTCGCCGCCGGGTCGTTCCCGGTACCCGAGGGCATGACGGCGCCGCTGGGCTGCGACGCCGTGGCCGTGCCGGCGCGGCTCGGGCCGCTGGTGGTACCGCGGATGCCGCGGGTGGGGTGCGTGTACGCCGATGGCACACACTGGTGGTGGATCGTCCCGTCGGACTCGGACGACGCCCTCACCTGGCCCGCCCCGGCCGACTACAGCCCGGGCGCCCCGCTCCCCCGTACGGCCCGCCTGATCCACCGCCCCGAGGGCACGGTGCCGTACACCCCGCCGATTCCGCTGTACCTCGCCCTGTGCCGGGTGACGGGGACGACACCGGAGTGGTCCCGGCCCCTGAGCGCGTGACGCTGCGCGGCTTCGGCCGAGAGGCGGGTGCGGCCGAGGAAGTTCAGGCCGGCTGATCACACCGGACTCGTTCTCGGGCCGCAGTCGTTCTCAGGCCGAAGTCGTTCTCGAGCCGCAGTCATACTCTGGCCGCAGTCACGCTGTGACCGAAGACGTGTTCGCGCCGCAATCGTTCTCGCGCCGTGAATCCCCCGGGGCCGCCTCGGTCCGCACCCCCGCGCACTCGCCCGCGCACGCCCCCGCACCCCACGAGCCTCGTCGCGCGCCCTGCCCGGTGACGGCTCCGCCCGCGATAGTGGCCGTTCGTCCACGGCCACGGCCACGGCCACCGCAACGGCCCCGGGGAGGATCGCGGTGAGGAAGAGGCGGGACACGGCGGCGCCCGAGGTGTCGGAGTCGGAGCAGCTGCTGTTCGGGGGACCGCTCCGCTACGACATGGGCTGGAGCCAGCACGGGAACGCCTTCCTGGAGCTGGGCTTCCGCGCCATGATGACCCGGCTGCCCGGCATGCTCGCGTCCAGTCTGCGGCTGGCCCGGCAGGCGGACGCCCGGGCCGCGCGGATCGTGCTGGCCTCGCAGGTGGGCGTCGGAGTGGCCCAGGCGGTGAGCCTGCTCGCCGTGAACAGCGTGCTGGGCCGGCTGATCGGCACCGGCACCATCGAGGAACGGCTGCGCAGCGCCGCCCCCGCCCTGGTGATCATGGCCGTCGTCATGTTCGTCGCCGCCCTGCTGCGCGCGGCGTCCACGTACGCCACCGGCCGTCTCGAACCCAAGGTCGAGCGGGTGGCGACCGAGATGTACCTGGAGCGGGCCGCGGCCGTCGAGCTGGCCGCGATCGAGGACCACGACTTCCACAAGCTGCTGGACACGGCCCAGTACGGCGCCTCCTCGGCCCGCCGCATGATCATGTACGGCACACGCGTGGTGAACGCGATGATCTCGCTGGTCACCGCGGCCGGTGTACTGACCGTGCTGCATCCGGCCCTGCTCCCGCTGCTGATCACGATGACGATCCCGAGCGCCTGGGGCGCCCTGACCAACGCCCGGCGCCGCTACGAGTCGTTCCACACCTGGGTGCAGCACGCCCGCGCCGGCCACCTGATCAGCGGCCTGCTCACCGAGCCGGAGGCGGCGCCGGAGATCCGGGTGCACGGGGTCGGCCCGTTCCTGCTGCGGCACTACCGGGCGATGTCGGAGACGGCCGAGGCGGAACAGGCCCGGCTGGCCCGGCTCGCGGCCCGTACCGGCCTGATCGCGGCCACCTGGACCGGCCTCGCGACCGTCGCCACCTACGCGACCCTGGGCGGGCTGCTGCTGAGCGGCGCGATGGCCCTGTCGGTGGCCGGTACGGCGGTGATCGCGATCCGTTCCGGCTCGGCGAGCCTCAACACCCTCGTGCTGGAGATCAACACGCTGCACGAGGAGGCGCTGTTCGTCGGCGACCTGGAACGGCTGTACGTCGAGGCGGCGGACCGCGCGATCCCGGTCGGCGGCGACCCGCTCCCCGACGACCCGCGGGAGATCCGGTTCGAGAACGTCACCTTCACCTATCCGAGTGATCACCCGGAGGATGCCACCCGTCCAGCCCTGGACGACGTCACGCTCACCCTCCCCCTCGGCCGGATCGTCGCCCTGGTCGGCGAGAACGGCTCCGGCAAGACCACCCTGGTCAAGCTGCTGGCCGGGCTGTACCAGCCGGACCGCGGGCGCATCCTGTGGGACGGCGTCGACGCGGCGCGGGCCGACCGGCACCGGCTCGCCGAGCGCATCGCCATGGTCGCCCAGGACTTCAAACGCTGGCCGTTCACCGCCAAGGTCAACGTGGCGGTCGGCCGCTCGTCGGCGCCGCTCACCGACGAACGGCTGGCCGAGTCGGTCGCGGAGGCGGGCGCGGAGGAGGTGGTCGACGATCTGCCGCGCGGCCTGGACACCCTGCTGGCCCGCAACTTCAGCGGCGGGCACGAGCTGTCCGGCGGCCAGTGGCAGCGGCTGGGCATCGCGCGGGCCGCCTACCGGCGCGGTCACATCCTGATCGTGGACGAGCCGACGGCCGCCCTGGACGCCCGGGCCGAGCTGGAGGTCTTCGAGAAGATCCGCGCGCTGGCGGGCAACGGGCAGACGGTCGTACTGATCACTCATCGGTTGGCGTCGGTCCGGCACGCGGATCTGGTGCACGTCCTCGACCAGGGCCGGGTGGTGGAGTCGGGCACCCCCGACGAACTCCTGGCGAGCGGTGGTGTCTACGCGGAGCTGTACGCGCTCCAGGCGGACCAGTTCACGGCGAAGCTGCCGGTCCGCAAGGCCGGTTGATCCTTGACCAGACCCCGACTAGCCCTCGACGCCGCCGGTGCCGCGCACGATGACCAGGAACGTGTCCGTGGCCAGATCCATCACGACCTCGGCGGGCAGCCCTTCCAGCCGCCGCGCCCGCGCGAACTCCTCCGCAGGCCATGATCCTCGCGGTCCGCCTGCGGGAAAGCGTTCGAGCACGGTTCGCCCGTTCACCATCCTGCACCTCCAGAAATGCGTCTTACCTGTAGGAGTTAACGCTCTGGAGAACATGAATGGCTCGCCCGGTGACGCTACTGAGACATAGTCGACACGCCGTCGGCGCGGACGGTGAGGGTCCGTTGACTTTCGGCCACTTTCGTGACCGACTGTGTCAGTCTTCGTACTCGTCGTGATAGCGGACGCCGTCACTGCCCTCCGGCACCCGGCCGAGAGCCGTCAGATCGAGCAGGGAGGTGGTCGGGCCGAGTCCGTCGAGGCCGCGGTCGTACACCGAATAGGTGTGGAAGACCCGGTCGTGCTCCCGCAGGAAGCAGCTGATGCCGGGCCGTTCGACCGGTTCGTCGTCCACGACGATGGTCGCCTCGAAGTCGCGGTTGAAGTCGAAGTCGTGGCCGGAGTCGCTGTGGTACGAGGAGTACCAGGGCAGCGTCCAGCCCATCCGCGCCTTGAACGGCAGGATCCTGGTGAACGGCGCCCGGGAGACCACCGCGAACGCGGTGCCGCGCGCCCGCAGATGGGCGAGGTGGCCGACCTGGTCCAGGAAGGCGGCGCAGCCCGGGCAGCCGGCCTCCCACTCCGGGGCGAACATGTAGTGGTGGACGACCAGTTGGGGGCGCCCGTCGAAGAGGTCCAGCAGGGTCGCCTTGCCGTCGCCCCCTTCGAAGACGTACTCCGGGTCCACCTCGACCATGGGCAGCCGGCGCCGCTCGGCACTCAGGGCGTCCCGCGCCCGCGTGAGCGCCTCCTCCTTGAGCAGTAACTCCGCACGCGCGGCACGCCACCGCTCACGCGAGACGATCTCCGGAAGCGACATGGGCCCTCCTCTACAGCGATCGGTTCCGGGTGGTGACCGCGGGAGGGCGGAGAACTCATCGGTGCGGCCGGAGTTTTTTCCGGCGAGCCACGGCGCTTCCCCGGCGAGCCACGGCGCTTCCCCCGCGGGCCACGGCGCTTTTCCGGCGAGCCACGGCGTCTTTCAGCGAGCCACGGCCGGCGCGAGCGGAGCTCATCGCCCCGACGTACGGCGCGGTCCTCGGGCCGGGTGAGCCGAACCGCGCATCCGGTCCCGGCTCTGTCGCCGCGCGGCCCGGACGAGCACGCTGGCCGCACCACCTCCTGGAAGGAGCCCGGCATGCTCCTGGGCACCTGGAACCTCGAAAACCTCTACCGGCCCGGCAGCCCCTACGGCCCCAAGGACAAGTCCGCCTACGAGGCGAAGCTCGCCGCCCTCGCCTCCGCGATCGGCGCGCTCGACCCGAGCCTGCTCGGCGTCCAGGAGGTCGGCGACCCCGACGCCCTGGCGGACCTGGCCGAACTGCTCGGCCCGAGCTGGCGGTTCACCCTCTCCTCGCACCCCGACGGCCGGGGCATCCGGGTCGGCTTCCTGGCCCGTGGCGAGCTGACGGTGGCCGCGGACACGGCCGCGTTCCCGGCCGGACTACGCCCGGTGCAGACGGACGACTCGGGCGGGACCGCCACCGGGTCCGGACGCGGCTTCCTGGCGGTCACGGTCCAAACTCCGGCCGGACCGCTCACGGTGGCGGTGGCCCACCTCAAGTCCAAGCTGCTGACCTACCCCGGCGACCGTTTCTACCCGCACGACGAGGGCGAACGGGCACGCTACGGGGCGTACGCCCTCTACCGGCGCGCCGCCGAGGCGACGGCGCTGCGGGCACTGGCGGACGAACTGCTCGCCGGACAGGGCAAGTCCCGCGACGTCGCGGTCCTCGGCGACCTCAACGACGAGGTGCAGGCGGCCACCACCCAGATCCTCCTCGGCCCGCCCGGCTCCGAACTCGGCACCACCGGCTACGACCACGCCGACAAGGGCGACGCCGTACGACTGTGGGACACCGCCCCGCGCATACCGGCGGAGCAGCGCTACTCCCGCGTCAACTCCGGGCGGCACGAACTCATCGACCACATCCTCCTCAGCCACCGGCTGGTGCACCGCCTGGCGGAGGCGGGCACGGGCCTGCCGGGCACCACCGCACCGCCGGACCTGCCGTCGGTGGGCGAGGATCCGGGGAAACGGCGCGGGGTCGCGGGCTCGGACCACGCACCGGTGTGGGCACGGTTCACGGACTGAGACCGGGCGCCGCCCACACCCCGGACGCCAGGCCACACCCTGGACGCCAGCCACACACTGGACGCCGCCCACATCCCGGGTGCCGACCAGCTGGGCAACTGTCTACGCGGCGACCGGCATCTGCGGCACCACGAGCCCGAGCCGCTGCCCGTCCCGCTCCAACTCGGCTGCGAGATCTTCGAGTTGCCGGGTGTGGCGAGCGGTGAGCCGCCCCGTCTCGTCGAGGTGCACGGCGCACGCCGTGGTGGTGTCCACGAGCCGTTCGAGTACGGCGGCCACGGCGTCCGTGCCCTCGGTGTGCCGGGCGAGGGCGGGGAGTTCGGCGGCGGCGAGGGCGATCGCGGTGCGGGCCTCGGCGAGGGTGCGGTATGCCTCGCGGCGCAGGGCCCAGCGTTCGCCGCGGTCGCCGGACCCGCTCAGCACGTGGTCGAGATAGGCGTGCGCGGCCCGCCCGGCCGACCCGAGGCGGGCCCGTACCCCGCCGCCCCGCTTCCCTGCCATCGGCAGATGGCCGACGATCAGCACGATCGCGCAGGCCAGCAGGGTCTCGCCGATGCGGCTGACGGAGGCCTGCGGTTCGCCGCCGACCATGACCAGGGCGAGCACGAGGACGGTGACGACGGCGGTCTGGGCGCCGAAGTGCCGGGTGGACACCGGGATGACCGCCCCGCAGACGGCCACCAGCACGATGAGCCCTTCGGGCCGGGGCAGCACGGCGGCGAGGCCCGCGAAGACGAGGGCGCCGAGCACGGTTCCCGCGGCCCGGCACAGCACCCGGGAGGCGAGCGGCCCGAGGTCGGGCTTGACGAGGAAGACGGCGGTGGCGGGCAGCCAGTACCAGTGCTGGTGCTCGCCGTACCAGCGGGCGTGGTGCAGTGCCTGGGCGATGGCGGCGCTGGCCCCGAAGCAGAGGGCGACCCGCAGCCCGTACTCCCGCCCGCCGCTGCCGAGAGCGGCCCGTACGAGGTCGAGGGCGGGGCGGCGCCGGGCCGGTGGCCGCTGCGCGCCGCCCCCGGCCCGGTCGAAGGTCTCCGCGGCGCGCAGCAGGGCGTCGTCGAGGGCACGCAGCGCGGGCGCGGACCGCGAGGGTGCGGGCAGCGGTCCGGTGCCGCCGTTCGCCCGGACGGCGAGGGCGAGCCGCCGGGGTCCCTCGGCCGCCCGCGCGGATATCGGCTCCCCGGCCCAGGCGAGCGCGGTGGCCGCCTCGGCGAGGGGCAGGGCCGCGGCGTACTGGGCGTGCAGCCGGCGTTCGGCGGCGGAGCTGGCGTGCCGCCGCAGCCGGGGACCGGTGAGCGCGTCCTGGGCGTGGTCGAGCGCGGCGGTGAGGGCGGCGCGCCGGGGGCCGGCCGCTTCGCCGCCCACCGCGTCGAGCAGGTCGGCGACGGCGTCGTACACGGCGGCGACGGCGTCCCGCTCCCCGTCGAAGCGGAAGTCACCGGCGAGCGCGCCGGGGGTGGGCAGGGCGAGCCGCAGCACGACCAGCCACCCGGCGCCCGCGAGGAAGGCGAGGGCCCGCTGCCAGCCCGCCTCGGCGACCGGCATCCCGGCGCCGATGGCGGCGGCGACCAGCAACTGCGTCCCGGCCCCGGAGGCGACGGTCCCGACGGCGCTCATGCCGCCGGCGACCAGGCCGAGTCCGGTGAGCAGCAGGGTCAGGGGTACGGCGGTGAGGTGCTCCCCGCCGTACGTCCCGACGAGCAGTCCGAGCGCACCGGCCGCCGCGGGCACCCCGAGGCGCCGTACGGCGGACCGGCGGCTGCCCGGCCGGTCGTTGATCCCGGCGAGCATGGCGGCGATGGCGGCGACGACGCCGAGGGAGGTGCGGTGGAGCAGGACGGCGGTTAGCAGCAACGGCCCGGCGGCCAGCGCCCCTCGCGTCACCGCGCTCCAGGACACGGGCCCGCGCTGGGCGCGCAGGGCGTGGGCGAGCCAGGGCGGCAGGGCGATACGACGGGACACGGGGCTCCTGTCCGGACGAGGGCGGGGTGTGCCTTCGGGCGACGGTGGCCGGGCGTTGGCTTCGGTGTCCACGGTAGATCGCGTTCCCGTACGAAAAGGTGCGTTCGCATTTCGCGGGTGTGACAAGTGCCCCGGAGAGCCGCGTTCTTTATGAACGCAATTCCGTACGGACCCGGTTCGAAGCCGATTCGAACCCGGCTCGGGGCGGAACGCGCGAGCGGGCCCGGGGGCGTAGCCTGCCCCCGGGCCCCGGAATGCCGCCCATCGTCACACGCCGGCACACTTGAGAACCCGGGTCAGTCGTAAGGTCGCCGCGTCCTTCCTTTGGACCACCACGCATCGAGCTGCGCGGGCAGGACTTGAACCTGCATTTCGACGTACTGGGGCCCGGGCCCGGTCGATCCGGCGATCGGCGGCGAATGCTGAGTCTGGAGCGAGAGTCTGAGATTCAACGCGGCCCGCCCGATGTGCACTGTGGGTACGACCGCTCTTCACGACAAGGCTCAGCTTCAGCTTTGCGCTCCTCGCGCACCCCGGCCGCAGGGGCCGGGGGGTCTGTAAGGGCTATCCGAAGAGATAGCCGAACACGGCGTCCCCGACACGCTGGTCGACGACGTCGGCGCCGTTCGCCTCCTCGCGGGCGAACTTGACGGCCTGCTGCAACTTCTCGACCCGGTCGAGGAGTTCGTTGACGCGCCGTGCGGGCAGGGCACCCGAGAACTTCACGGTGGTCCAGTAGCCCACCGGAATGTCCTCGTAATACACCTCGACCTGGGCCGGGTGCTTCTCGGTGGCCTCGGCCTTCACGTGGTTGCGGGGCACCTTCTTGGTGCGCAGGGTCCGCACCGGCTCGGTCTTCCAGGCGTCGGTGGAGGGATCCTGCACCCACGACTCGGAGGCGTCGAGCACGGGCAGCTTCCGCACAAAGGTATTGAGATCGACGAGCTGCTTCTCCAGGAACAGCAGGTAGGCCACGGGCACGTCGGTGACCAGCACCCGCCCGTCCACCTTCACATCAGCCCTGGCCTCGCAGTTCGCCCAGTCCTTGGTGGCGGTCACGTCGAAGAGTCGGGTCAGCGTGGCCGAGGTCTCCCGCAGCACGTCCTCGGCCTTGACCTGAACCCGCGTGGACTCGGGCGGCAGTTGCTCGCCCTCCTCGTCCTTCGGCTGATACGTCCGCGAGATACCGGCCAGCAACGCGGGCTTCTGCAACCCGTGATGAGCCGACGTCAGGTCCTGATGCGCCTTGGACTTGATGCCCTTCTCGACCGCGATGATCTGATTGAGTTTCGCCACGTGAAGGACGGTAGCAGCGGCAACTGGCCTATTCCCAACCATTATTTCGGGCGGGCGGATACGGGCGGACACATCACCCGCAGCCGAATAGCAGCTCGTCCTCGGCGACCGCTCCGCGCAACTCCCCGGATTCCGCCCGCAATCCGCCGAGGACGTCATCGCCGCCCCGCAAGCCGGCCTTCGGCGTGAACTCGGCCTCAGTGAGCGCAAGTTCGCCATCCAGCGGTTCGGCTTCGGGTCTCCTGCGGTCCGTGGATCTCCCTGGCCGACGATCCACCCGGCGCTATCGGTACGTATCGGGCTGTCCGCTGCTCCGGCCGACTCACGTCGCTCGCTGAGGACCACCAGCCCGGCGGAATCGTCCTTCCTGAACTGAGCGCTGCGCACCGATTGCCCGAGACTCTCGGTGGTGATCAGCCGCACGGTCTCGTCAAGCATCCGAGCTGCCTCCGCCGTCGACAAGGAAGTCCGGAAGTGCGACGCCCGGACGAGAACCGGGAGACCGTCCACCAGGTCGTGTCACTTCTTGCATCGGGAGCGGGCAAACCGGTCCCGGTCACCCGCCCTGGGACAGCTGGTTCACGGCAAAGGCCATGTGCTGCAGGTGCCCCACTCTGATCCACGTCTCGGGATTGCCCGACCCTTTGGCTCCTTCGCCCGCGGCGCACTCGTGCAGCCAGCGTTCGCCGTCGCCGTACTCCGCCCCGCGGAATCCCCCCGCCTCCGTGATCCATCGGGCCGTCGCACGGACCCGCTCGACGTGCTCGCGGCCTCGCATGGGCGCCCGCGCAATGAGGTAACTGTCATGCGTGGTGTAGCGCAACAGACCCCATGGCGGGCCGTACGGGTCGTCGCCGGGCGGGATGTTGGCGGCGGAGACGTGTTCCACGGAGTAGTCGCCGTACACCACGCTTCCGGGCAAGCCGGGCCTGGCTCTGCGAACGGCTCGGTCGAGGTCGAGGTCATGGCGTCGCACCTCGTATGCGGAAAGCCTGCCGCGCTCCTCGTGAAAGCGCGGGAACGCTCCGGAGGTCAGTACCACCATCCGCCAGGGCAACAGCGTGCCCAGCAGGTCAAGCGCCGCGATGGCGTCCTTGACCGTCTCGTCGCCGTCCATGACCGCACCCATGTCGAGGATGAGGTCGGTCCGGGAGGGCACCAGACAGAGGCGGGAGACCATGCTCTGCAACTCCGCCGAGCACCGCTCGTCCGGTGGCTCGTCGACCAGCAACCGTATGCCGAGCCCCCGGCCGCTCAGGAACGCGAGATCGGCGCTGTAGCGCTGCAGCGTACGGTCCCGCTCCGGGCCGGTGACAAGCCGAAGGCCGCTCCTGGTCGCGAGCCGCCACAGGCCGGTCGCGGCCCCCCGGACACGGCCTTCGACATGGGCCGCGTCGACCCATCCCGGCCTTCCGCCCACCGCTCTGAGGAGTCCGTCCACATCCGAGGTGAACCGGCCCTCCACGACCGTCGGGTCGTCATCCGGGTCCAGGACGACGCGCTCTGCGCGGGGCCGCTCCGGGCCGGTGTAGGGGACGACCGTCCACAGGGGGGCGATCCGTCGCTGTAATCGAGGGTGCAGTGCCTCGTAGGCCTTCCAGCCTCGCGGCCGTGCGGGCAGGACCGGTACGTAGATCGGCTTCACCATCGCGGCTCCCCCAGCCCACCGAAGCGCCCATCGTCCCTGGTCACAGAGTGCGTGGGAATTCTTCGTAACGAAAGAGAGCAATTCAGGCCAGAAATGGATCCGAAAGGACAGGAGTCGATCGAAAAAGAAAGGAAACCGAGCCGGACCGGCGCCCACGGCACGCTCGTCCGGCACGGGCGGCCGAACCGTCAGCCGGCGCCCCGCCCCGCGGCCGGAAATTCAGGTGCGCCCGCCCCGCGCGAGCGCGGATGATCGGTGGGTCGCCCGTCGTTCACTCCAGGAGCCCCAGTGATCCAGCGCGTCACCACCCCGGCTCTCTTTCCGCCGCCCGGGTACTCCCATGTCTCCGTCGTCGAGGCCGGTACGAAGCTCGCGTTCCTCGCCGGTTCCGTTCCGCTGGACGACGAGGGGAGGCTCGTCGGGGAGGGGGATCCGCCGCGGCAGGCCGAGCGGGTGATCGCGAACCTGCGGGAGCAACTCCGCTCGGTCGGCAGTGACTTGGAGCATGTGCTGGCGACCGACGTGTACGTCGTGAGCAGTGAGCCCGCGGTGCTGTCCAGCGTCTGGGAGGTCGTCGAGGCCTCCGGGCTCAGCGCCGGGCCGCACGCGTCGACGCTCATCGGCGTGGCCTGTCTGGGCTACACCGGGCAGCTGGTGGAGATCACGGCCACGGCCGTCGTGCCCGAGGGGGCGCAGGGATGAACGCCGGGGTCGTCCTGCGCCGAGCCGGTGGGCCGGACGCCGCCGAGGTCGCCGACGTCTGGCTGCGGTCGTTCGGCGCCGCCCTGCCCACCGTCGTCCGACCGCGCTCGGACGACGAGGTGCGTGCGTACATCCGGGACGTCGTGGTGCCGGAGCGGGAGACGTGGGTCGCGGAGGGCGGCGGCCGGGTCGTCGGGATGATGGTCCTCGCGGGGGATCTGCTGTCCCAGCTGTATCTGGCCCCCGAGTGGCGGGGCCGCGGCGTCGGCGACCGGTTCGTCGCCCTGGCCAAGGAGCGCTCTTCGCAGGGGCTCACGCTCTGGACCTTCCAGGTCAACAAGTCCGCCCACCGCTTCTACGAGCGGCACGGCTTCGTCGCCGTCGAGTACTCGGACGGGAGCGGGAACGAGGAGCGGGAGCCGGATGTGCGGTACGTGTGGCGGCCCTGACTCGGCCCTCCCGCTACGGCCGACCCGTTACGACCGACCCTCAACAGCCGGACCCTCAGGGCCGGCCCGGTGCGGCCCCCACGCCCGTCGCTTCGCCAGCGGCTTCCGGTAGCTTCCCGCCCGGCTGGTCGTGAGTCCCAGCGTCACCAGCGATTCGGCCAGCTTCACCGCCGCGCCGACGCCGTCGACCACCGGAACCCCGAGCTTCTCCCCCACCACCCGCTGCAGCCCCGTCATCCCGGCGCAGCCGAGGACCAGGACCTCGGCGCCGGCGTCCCGGGCCCGCTCGGCCGCCGCGAGGAACGCGGCCTCCGTGCGTCCGGGGTCACCGGCGAGGTCGAGGACGCCGAGTCCGGTGCCGGTGACGGCGACGCAATTGCGAGCCACTCCGGCGGTCTCCAGGCTGTCCTCGATCTGCCCGCGCGACCGGTCCAGGGTGGTGACGACGCCGTAGCGGCGGCCCAGCAGACAGGCCAGGTGGGCCGCCGCCTCGGTGATGTCGACGACGGGTACGTCCACCAGCTCCCGCACGCCCTCGCGCCCGTGCTCGCCGAAACCGGCCATGACCACCGCGTCGTACGGCGGACCGGCGTACGTCCGCAGCGCGTCCAGGACCGCCGCAGCCGACAGGTAGCTGTCGAGCCAGCCCTCCGCCGACTCGGGTCCCCAGGCCGGGGTCAGCCCGGTCACGGCGGTGCCCGGGCCTGCTGCGGCCCGGGCACCTCGTACGATCTCCTCGGTCATCTCCTGCGTGGTGTTGCAGTTGGTGACGACGATCCGCACGTCCTTCAGACCTCCTCGGCCACGGCGACGGGGGCGGGGGCGGGAGCGCGGTCACGGCGGCACAGCGTCAGGTAGAGGCCCGCGCCCAGCGCCGTACCGATGAACCAGGAGTACGGCGCCACGTCGCTGAACGTCTTCACCAGCGCGAGCACGGCCGCGACCGCCGCCGAGGGCAGGAACGCCCACAGGGCCTTGGGGTTGACGCCCTTGCGGTAGTGGTACGGGGAGCCGGGGGTCGCGTCGAAGAGTTCCCGGACGTCCACCCGGCCGCGCTTGACCCAGTAGTAGTCGACCATGATCACGCCGAACAGCGGGCCCAGGAACGCGCCGAGGCCGCCGAGGAAGTAGTTGACGACGGTGGGGTTGGAGAAGAGGTTCCAGGGGGTGACGACCAGCGCGGCGACGGTGCTGATCATGCCGCCGACCCGGAAGCTGATCTTCTGTGGCCAGACGTTGGCCAGGTCGTACGCCGGTGAGACGAAGTTGGCGACGATGTTGACGCCCATGGTGGCGACGGCGAAGGTCAGCGCCGCCACGACCAGGACCCAGGTGTTGCCGACCTTGGCGACCAGTTCGGCCGGGTCGGTGATGGCCTCGCCGAAGACCTCCAGGGAACCGGCCGTGACGATCACGGAGACGACCACGAAGGCCGTGGAGTTGATCGGCAGGCCCCAGAAGTTGCCGCGGCGGACGGTGCGGTAGTCGGGCGCGAAGCGCGAGAAGTCGCAGAAGTTGAGCATCAGGGTGCCGTAGGTGGCGAGGATCAGGCCGATCGCGCCGAACCACTGCCGCCACTGCTCGCCGGTGGAGACCGGGTGCGGGGTGGAGGTGAGCGAGATGGTCCAGTGGGCCTTGGCCAGGATCCAGACCGCGAGGGCGATCATCACCAGCCAGATCGCCGGGCCGCAGAAGTCCTGGAACCTGCGGATCGTCTCCATGCCCCGGCTGATGATCGCCGCCTGGATCAGCCAGAGCGACACGAAGGAGATCCAGCCGAGCGTGTCCAGCCCGAGAAAGGAGCTCTCCGTCAGGGATTTCAGGCCCGGCCAGGCGGCCAGCAGCATCACGTTGACGGCGACGGACGCCAGATAGGTCTGGATGCCGTACCACATGATGGCGATCACGGCCCTGATCAGCGCCGGGATGTTGGCGCCCCAGACGCCGAAGCTGATCCGGCTGACCACCGGGAACGGCACGCCGTGGCGCTGGCCGATCCGGCCCATCCAGTTCATGCCGATGTAGATGAGCACGAAGCCGGCGAGCAGGGAGGTGAAGACCTGCCAGACGTTCATGCCGAGGACCAGCAGGCCGGCGGCGAAGGTGTAGTTGCCGAGGTTGTGGACGTCGGACATCCACATGGCGAAGAGGTCGAAGACCTTCCAGTTCCGCTGCTCGGCGGGGGCGAGGTCTTCGTTGGTGAGCCGGGGGTCGGGGACGAACACGGTTGCGCCGGTGGCTTCGGCGCGGTCGGCGAGGGACACGGGGCCTCCAGGGAACCAACCGGTGTACCAGCTTTTGGTATACCAAACTGCGGTCATGGTGCTCCCGTCAAGCGTTCCGACCGATGTCCGTCCCGTTACGGCTCCGTAAAAGCCCCCCGGGTCGGCGAAAATGACCTCATGGGCTCCCCCACCACGAAGATCGAACCCCTGGGCGCGGTGCGCGAGCGCGTCCTCGCGACCCTGCGGCAGGACATCATCGCGGGGCGCCTCGGCCCCGGTGACCGGCTGGTGGAACGGGAGCTAGCCGAGCGGTTCGGGGTCTCCCGGGTGCCGGTCCGGGAGGCGATCCGGGCCCTGGTCGCCGAGGGTTTCGTCCTCTTCGAGTCGGCCCGCCGTACGGTCGTCCGCCGGCTGACCCCGACCGACGTCAAGGAACTCTTCGAGCTGCGCGAGGCGTTGGAGGTGTACGCGGCCGGGCTGGCGGCGGCGCGGGCGACCCCGGAGGCACTGGCCGAGCTGCGGGAGCTGCTCGACCGGGCGGCCACGGCAACCGAGGCGGGCGACGCCGAGACCATCACCGACATCAACACCCGTTTCCACGACCGGATCCTGGCCCTGGCCGGAAACAGCCTGCTCATCTCGGTGATGGAACCGGTCGACGGCAGGCTGCGCTGGCTCACCCGGCGGAACGAGGAGTGGCCCCAGCTCCTCACCGAACACCGCGAGTTGTACGACGCGATCGCCTCCGGCGACCCGGACCGCGCCCGCGCCCGCGCGCTCGGCCACGTCCAGGCCAACTACCGGTCGACGGTGCGGCACCTGTTCGGCGAGGACACCGGCACCTAGCCGCCCGACCGGTTCCCACAGGAAGCAGGACATGACCATGGTGAGCAGACGGGGGCTGCTGGGCGGAGCCGCGCTGGTGGGGATGGGCGCGGTGGCCGGCATGGCGGTGGGTGCGGGAACCGCCGCCGCCGACGAGCCGCTGGACACACCGTTCACCCCGGTCGCCGCGCCGCATCTGGCCGAGGCCGAGCAGCTGGTGCGGTACCAGCGGCTGCTGGCGGCCGGGTATCTGCCGACGGGGCTCGCCGGGCACTGGCCGCTGGTCGGCTCCGGCGCCGACCGCTCCGGCCTCGGGCACCCGGTCGCCCCGGGCCCGGGAGCGAGCTGGACCAGTCTGCGGGCGGGCGGCGAACTGAGCTTCGACGGCACCTCCGGGGCCTACGCCGCCACCGCGTCCGTCCTGGACACCACGGCCCCGTTCACGGTCACGGCCTGGGTCAGGCTGGCCGGCGACGCCGCGCTCACCACCATGTACACGGCCGTGAGCCAGGACGGCGACAGCGCCAGCCGCTTCCTGCTGCAGTACGACGACGCGGCCGGGACCTGGGCGTTCAAGGTGCGCAGCGAGGACCAGAGCACCAAGGCCTCGGCGCTCGCGGCCACGCCGGTCACGAAGACGGGCGTCTGGACCCATCTGGCAGGCGTCTGGGACGGCACCCGCGTCCGGCTCCACGTCAACGGCGTCCTGGAGGGCAGTGCCGACACCACCCTGTCGTGGGCCTCGCCCCAGGGCTTCAGCATCGGCCGGGCCCGCTGGGACGGCGGTTACGTGAACCGCTTCAAGGGCGCGGTCGACGACGTCCGCGCCTACGGCCGTGCCCTCGACGCCGACGAGATCGCCCTGGTCAGCGGGCGGACGGCACGCGCCAACAACGTCTATCTGATGGACACTTCGGCGACCGTGGCCTGGGGCCGCCCGGACGACCTCGCCAGCTGGGTGGCCCGGGCCCGCTGCTCGTCCTTCGTCACGGCGCTGCTCAGGCACACCTACGGCTGGGCCACCGACGCCTACTTCCTCCAGTACTTCCAGGAGAAGGGCCCGGAGGCCGCCGACTACTGCTCGGCGTTCCGCAACGGCACCGCCGGCCCGCGCTTCCGCCGTATCCGCAAGGTCACCGAGCTGCTGCCGGGCGACCTGATCGCCGTCGACTACAACGGGCAGGACGCGGAGAACACCGGGCACATCGTCATGGTCCGCGAGGTCAAGGGCGTCTTCAGCGGGGTCGCCGACTTCGCCGGCGAGACCCAGTACGCCGTCGAGATCGTCGACTGCACCTCCGACCCGCACGGCGTCCACGGCCTCAGCAACTACCCGCGCTACCCGGACACGCGCATGGTCAGCGACGTGGACGGCGAGAACTTCCAGGGCGTCGGCATCGGCCACATGATGTTCTACGCCTCCGACGCCACCGGCGAGTTCTCCCGGTACCGCTGGAGCGTCAACTCCTCCGCGTCCACCGGCACCCACACGGTGGACGACCGCCCGGTGGCGGCGGCCCGGATCGTCTGAGCCCCGCCCCTCACCCCAGTCCGGCTGCCTCCGCCGCCGTCCGCAGCACGTCGCGGAGCATCTCGGGGGTGAGGCGGCCCGTGAAGGTGTTCCGCTGGCTGACATGGAAGCAGCCGAAGAGCTCCAGGCCGCCGAGACCGACCCGGGTGCCGTGGGCGAACGCCGGGCGGGGCCGGGGCACGGTCCAGCCCGCCGCCGCGAAGGCCGGCAGCGCGGCCTGCCAGCCGAAGGCTCCGAGCACGACGGCGGCCCGCAGCGTCGGCCGCAGCAGCGTCAGCTCCTCGACCAGCCAGGAGCGGCAGGTGTCGCGCTCCTCGGGGGTCGGCTTGTTGGCGGGCGGGGCGCAGTGCACGGGCGCGGTGACACGCACGCCGTACAGCTCCAGGCCGTCGTCGGCGCTCACCGACGTCGGCTGCGAGGCGAGCCCGACGTCGTACAGCGCCTGGTACAGCACGTCGCCGGAACGGTCGCCGGTGAACATCCGGCCGGTGCGGTTGCCGCCGTGCGCGGCCGGGGCGAGGCCGATGATCAACAGCCGGGCGTCGGCGGGCCCGAAGCCGGGAACCGGCCGCCCCCAGTACGTCCAGTCGGCGAACGCCGCGCGCTTGGTACGTGCCACGTCCTCCCGCCACGCGACCAGGCGGGGGCAGGCACGGCAGACACTGACGCGCTGGTCGAGGTGGGCGAGCTCGGCGCGCGGGGTGCGGGTCACGTTTCAACGGTAGGGCCGGTCCGCGGAGGCGGGGCGCGCGGTTGTGGGCGTCGGTCAAACGGTTCCGTCGGGGGTCGGCTCGGGGGGCTATGGTCGGGGCATGGCTTCTGAGGATGCGGACGACGGCAGGGAGCTCGCGGGCGGAGGGTCCGGGGCACCCGCCTCAGCCGGGCCCGCCGAGGGAACCGAGGCCCCCGCCACCCCGGCTCCCGACCCCGCCGCGATCGCCGCGGCCGTCGCCGCCGCCGAGGCCGCGGGGCCGGCTCCCGGCGAGAACGTGCGGATCGACAGCTGGATCTGGGCCGTCCGCCTGATCAAGACCCGCTCCATGGGAGCCACCGCCTGCAAGGGCGGGCACGTCCAGGTGAACGGCGAGCGGGTCAAGCCCTCCCACTCCGTGCGCGTCGGCGACGAGGTCCGGGTGCGCAACGAGGGATGGGAGCGGGTCGTCATCGTGAAACGGCTGATCCGCAAACGGGTCGGCGCCCCGGTGGCCGCCGTGTGCTACATCGACAACTCCCCGCCGCCCCCGCCCCGCGAGGCCTTCTCCCCCATCGGCATCCGCGACCGCGGCACCGGCCGCCCCACCAAGCGCGACCGCCGCGAACTGGAACGACTGCGCGGCTTCGGCGGGGGCGGCACGGGTACGGGTGGGACGGGTTCGGGTGGGACGGGCTCGGGTGGGACGGGCTCGGCAAGGCCTCGCTAAGCCGTGGGTACCGCCCTCACCCATATCCCGTCCTTGGTCAGATACTCGGCCACCTCCAGTCCCGCCTCCGCGAGCGCCTGCTCGAACTGTTCCTCGGTGAGCGGCCGGGCCAGGAAGGTCTGGGTCCAGGTGGCGTCCGGGAACTCGTACTCCGCGAGCACCGAGTTCACCCCGTCCCCGACCGGCTCGGCCGACACGATCCGGACGGTGTAGCCACCGGGGTCGACCCTCTCCCTCGGCACCTTCGTGTGGTAGTCCGCGCCCTCCCGCTGGATGAGCACGCTGCCGCCGTCCGCCACGTGCGCCGCGCAGGTGCGCAGCATGTCCCGACGCTCCTCCGCATCCCCGGTGTTCACCAGGAACGACGCGAGCATCACCACGTCGAACTTCTCGCC
Organism: Streptomyces sp. NPDC047061; assembly: GCF_040643955.1. Classification (NCBI taxonomy): domain Bacteria; kingdom Bacillati; phylum Actinomycetota; class Actinomycetes; order Kitasatosporales; family Streptomycetaceae; genus Streptomyces; species Streptomyces sp. NPDC047061. The sequence continues at coordinate 240,537 of NZ_JBEYVI010000003.1, read as the reverse complement.
CAGGTCGAGCCCTTCGATGGTGCTGCGTATCGTGCGCGCCCCGCGGACGCGCTCCAGCATCTCCGCCGACTCGTCCACCGCCGTGACCGTGAAGCCCCGCTCCAGGAGCGGGTGCGTCATGCGCCCCACACCGCAGCCCAGCTCCAGAATGTGGGCGCCGGCCGGGACCGCCGCCTCGATGATGTCCGGCTCGTCCCCGGCGACCAGGCGCGCGTAGAGCTCGACCGCGCAGCCGTCCGGGGTGATCGCTCCGGGTCCCGTTCCCTCGTGCCCCTCACGCATTTCAACCGTCATGCCCGAACAACGGCCCGTCGCCCCGCCGCCGTTCCCGCACCGGGACGGTTCACTCGTTCGAGCAGTTCGAAGGTCCAGCGGGAACTTTTCTGCCGCCGGGCGCAGTTGACGACCTCACTGGTCCCACGGGAACCATCCGTGACCGACGTACCAGTGGCCGCCCGCCCGCAGATGGTCGCCGACCGCCCGCTCCACCGACGTCCGCCGGGGCAGGTCCCGTACCGGCAGGTCCGGGTCGCCGAAGACGAAGGCGACCGGTGTGGTGTCGGCCGGCTCCTGATCCACCCACCCGGGCCGGAACCGCTCCTGGAAGCGGACGATGTTGGAGCCCGCCGGGAGGAGCCGGCGCAGCTGCGGATCGAGCAGCCAGGAATGGCAGGTCGCGACCGCGTGGGGTTCCTCGGGGAAGTGCCGGGCGAAGAACTCCCGGGCACGGTCCACGGAACGGTCGCAGGCGACGGGGGTGAGCGGCCCGAGGAAGTCGGGGATGTGCAGGTCCAGGGAGGGCTCGCCGCCGGTCACGTCGGTTCCGGCCGCCTTGATCGCCTGCGCCGTGCGGTCACCGAGCCGCGTCCGCTCGTACTGCAGGCGTCCCAGCTGGTAGAGGCGGCCGCAGAAGTGGCGGGTGAGCCAGTGCGCCTGGCGCGCTCCCAGCCCTCCGGCGCCGAATCGTCTGCGATGCAGTGCCATGCCGCGGCCCAGGTCGGCGAGTGTGTGGCGGGAGACGTCGTCGGGAATGCCGCGTGCCCGGTGCACCGCGCGGGCGTGCGGCACCGCCGCGAGGAAGACGTACACGAGGAAGTACTCGCCCAGCGTCGCCGGAGCCTGGGCGGCCCGGTCGACGAGCCCGGCCGGGTCGTCCACCTCCCGCACCACACCGGTCACGTCCTCGGCGCCCTCTTCCAGCAGCCGCCGGAGCCCTGGGTCGGCGGTCACGGTCCGCCGCAGCGCCACCAGATCGTTGATGTCCTCGTGCGGCACGGCGAGGTCGAGGAGCAGGTCGGGCAGGTCATCGGCGTCCGGCAGCACGGCTGGGTCCCCCTTGGTGAACGTCCGGTCGAGGAGTACGTTGCAGACAGGAACGGTGATCCGGGATGCGTACAGGCAGTGAACCGGCGACCGCCCGCAGTGCGCTGCGGGCGCGGTTGTGGCTGAGCATGTGGGGACTGGCCTGGTCGATCTTCGGCACGGCGGCGTTCGCGCTGGTCGGGCGTCCCGGCTGGGCGGCGGCCTGCGGGGTGCTGTGGCTGGTGGCCACCGTGGACATGACCATGATCCTCAGGCACATCCGGCAGGGCCCGCACTATCAGCCGGGCCGCGACGTGCCGCCGTACCGGCCCGCGGACACCCGCCCGCCGCCGTTCCGGCGCCCGCCGCAGCACCGTCATCCGTGAGGCAGCGTCCGGCCACGCATCCGCGAAGGAGCATCCGGTCACGCACCGCCGGTTCACGCGCCGCCGGCTCACGCACCGCTGTCGAAGCGGGCCGCCTTCAGGTACTCCGGGTTCGGGTCCAGGGCGGCCGCCAGCCGGAAGTGGCGTATCGCGAGGTCGGTACGGCCCTGGCGCTCGTAGGTGCGGGCGAGCGCGAAGTGGGCGAACGCGTTGTCCGGTTCGCGCTCCAGGACGATGGTGAACTCCAGCTCGGCGGGGCGCAGTTGGGCGGCGGCGAAGAAGGCACGCGCGCGCAGCAGCCGGGCGGCGGTGTTCTCGGGGTGTGCGGCGATCACTCCGTCGAGCAGTTTCACCGCACCCCGCGGGTCCCGTGCGTTGAGCAGTTGCTCGGCGGCACGGAAGTCGATGACATGCGTCTCCGGAGTACGTCCGGTCGAACCGCTGGTCTCGGGCACGGCAAAGTCCTTCCCTCACTCGAGCGGTTCAACGCCCGGACGGGTGTCCGCTATTTCGAAGACGCTTTCCGCTCGTTCGAACCGGATGACTGCGCCCGGCGCACGAGGTCGGCCCAGACCTCCCCGACGCGCCGCTGAAGGGCGTCCAGGGGGACGTCGTTGTCGATCACGATGTCCGCGATCTCCAGGCGCTTCTCGCGCGTCGCCTGCGCGGCCATGCGCGCGCGGGCGTCCTCCTCCGTCATCCCCCGCAGCCGTGTCAGCCGGTCCAGCTGGGTCTCGGTGGCGGCGTCCACGACGACCACGACGTCGTAGAGCGGCGCGAGGCCGTTCTCCGCGAGGAGCGGGACGTCGTGGACCACGACGGCGTCGCCGGCGGCCGAGCTCTCCAGTTCGCGGGAGCGGGATCCGACCAGGGGGTGCACGATCGAGTTCAGTACGGCGAGCTTCTCGGGGTCGGCGAAGACGATGGAGCCCAGCTTCGGCCGGTCCAGGCTGCCGTCGGCGGCCAGCACCTCCGATCCGAAGGCCTCGGTCACCGCCGCCAGACCGGGGGTCCCGGGCGCGACGACCTCACGCGCGATGCGGTCCGCGTCGATCAGCACCGCGCCGTGCCCGACGAGCAGCCGGGACACCTCGCTCTTGCCGGCGCCGATCCCGCCGGTGAGGCCAACTTTCAGCATGCCCCGAAGCTTAGGCCCTGCCACCGACACCGGCTGTGACGGGGCCCGCACGCATGCAACCCGCCAGGCAAAGGCTCGCTGCCCGGCGAAGGCTCGCCGCCCGCACGAGGCTCACCGCCCGGCCGATGCGGATCGCCCAGTCGGCGCGGATCGCCCTGCCCGTGAGGTCGCCCGGCCGGTGCGGGTCGCGCGCGGGAGCCTCAGTTGTCGCCCTCGCGCTCCGCGAGGAAGCGCTCGAACTCGAGGCCGATCTCGTCCGCCGAGGGGATCTCCACCGGCTCGGCAAGCATGTTGCCCCGGGTCTCGGCGCCCGCGGCCGCGTCGTACTGGTGCTCGAGTCCCTGCACCAGCGCGGTGAGCTCCTCGTCGCCCTCCTGGATCTGGCTGTCGATCTCCGTCTGCGTGCGGTGCGCGTCCGTGCGCAGGGCGTGCGCGATACCGGGGAGCACCAGGCCGGTGGCACCCGTGACAGCCTCCAGGACGGTCAGGGCGGCGTCCGGGTAGGGCGAGCGGGCGATGTAGTGCGGCACGTGCGCGGCGACGCCCAGGACGTCGTGGCCGGACTCCATGAGGCGGAACTCGAGCAGGGACTCGGCGCTGCCGGGCACCTGGGCCTCGTCGAAGGGGCTGCGGTGGCCGGGGACGAGGTCGGTGCGGTTGCCGTGCGGGGTGAGGCCCACGGGGCGGGTGTGCGGGACGCCCATGGGGATGCCGTGGAAGTTCACGGACAGGCGGACGCCCAGCCGCTCCACGATCTGCCGGACGGCCGCGGCGAAGCGCTCCCACTCGACGTCCGGCTCGGGGCCTGACAGCAGCAGGAACGGCGCGCCGGTGGCGTCCTGGACCAGCCGGACCTCGATGCTGGGCTCCTCGTACTCGGTCCAGCGGTCCCGCTTGAAGGTCAGCAGCGGGCGGCGCGCCCGGTAGTCCACGAGCCGGTCGTGGTCGAAGCGGGCGACGACCTGGTGGGGCAGCGAGTCGAGGAGCCGGTCGACGATCTGGTCGCCGGTCTCACCCGCGTCGATGTATCCGTCGAAGTGGTAGAGCATGACAAGACCTGCCGACTCCTGGGCCAGCGCCATGTCGACGACTGCCAGCCCCTTCGGCTCCCATGCGTACAAACCCTGCGGATCAAGCACTGTGACCGCTCCTCCTCGTGTTCGTACGGGTCAACGCGGCACTTCCCACAGGCATTCCCGCCGGTGCCCCGAACAGGCGCCTCTCACCGCCTTCTCATGCCGGGAGAGGGTGCACGCGCGCGTGCGTGCGTCCGCACCGGACGCGGGCACACGCGCGTGCCGGGGTCAGGCCGCCATCACGCGCGCGTGGAGCGCCGTCACCGACTTGCGCGCCGAGCTGAACGCGCCGTGCTGCCAGGCGTCCGTGTAGCTGAGCCAGTCGCCGGCGAACCAGACCCGGCCGCTGGGGTCGTTCAGGGGCTTGTAGCGCGCGTCGTCGGGGCCGCCGGGGGTGTCGTGCCAGGCGGCCTCCAGGTGGGGTGTCTGGCGCCAGTGGTGGGAGAAGGAGGAGGCCAGTTCGGTGCGGTACTTGTCGCCGTAGATCTTCACGCCGGCGGCGACCGCGCGCCGTTCGCGCTGGGCCGGGGTGAGCCTGGCGTAGGAGTCGGCGTCGTCGTCGTAGTTGTAGTAGCCGATGAGGACGCCCCGTTCGCCGTGGAAGCCGTACGAGGGGTGCCAGATGTGGGTGACGTCCTGGTCGGTCTCGGTGATGCCGCCGTAGATGTTGTGGTCCAGTTCCCACCAGCGGGAGCGGTACTCGAGGCCGATCTTGGCTGCGGACGACGGTGTGACGGCCTCCAGGGCGGTCTGCACCCCGGAGCCGAGGTTGTGCGGCACCTTGGCGAGGATGTTGGGCGGCATGGCGGCCACGCAGTAGTCGGCCTCCACGACCTTGGTACGGCCGCCCTGGGTGTACGTCACGGTGACGCCGTGCCCGGTGTCGGTGATCTTGGAGACGGCGGCTCCGGTACGGATGCGCCCGGCACCGATCGCCCGGGTGAGCGCCTTCGGTATCTGGTCCATGCCGCCGACCGGCTGGAACATCAGCATCGCCTGGTCGAAGCCGAACTCGAAGGAGAAGTAGCGTCCGACACCGCTCGCGAGCACCGCGGAGGCGGTCGGGACGTCGCCGAGGAGCACACCGGGGGTGCCCGCGGCGGCCGGTACGGTCGTGTATCCGCGCCGCTCACCGCCCTCGTACGTCAGCGTGTCGCCGAGTTCGCCCCAGTCCTTGAGGAACTCGACGAGCCGCTCCTGGTCGGTGGCCGTCAACTCCTTGTCCAGCGCACCCTTGTCGGTCGCTTTGGCGAGCAGCTCCGAGACATAGCCGTATACGTCGGCCTTGGCGGTGCGGTACCGCTCCGGCTTCGTCATGCCGGCGGACTCGTTGTAGATGTAGGCGTCGGCGTTGACGTTCGTGAACACCTGGATGGGAACGCCGAGTTCACGGCAGTAGTCGAGGGTGATCATCCACTGCGGGATCCGTGCCGGTCCCGCGTTCATGTAGTGGCCGTCGGCGAACCGTGCGGTCTGCGTGTTGCCGTAGAGGTCGGTGGTGGAGTCGCCGCCGCGCACGGTGAAGTTGCGTCCGCCGGTGCGGTCCCTGGCCTCCAGGATCGTACAGTCGTAGCCGGCCTTGCCCAGTTCGTAGGCGGTCGCGAGGCCGGCGATGCCGCCGCCTAGTACGACGACCTTGGCCGCGGCGCGCCCGGTGAGGGTGAAGTCGCTCGCGCTGAGCGCCCGGAAGGGCTGTTCACGCTGGGCGGCCTGGGCGGTGGGGGCGAGCCCGAGGGCTCCCATGGTGGCGAACATGGCGCCGGCGCCGCCGGTGAGACCGACGTTTCTCAGAAACGACCGCCGACTCGTCCCCGACCCGTAGTGAGGCTGTGTCATGACGCGACTCCCCTTCCGATCTTGAACGAAGACCGGGGAAGCGTCCCAGCGCCGCGTTACGGCCCGGCGGCTATTCGTGTATCCCACACGTTTCGGCGGCCGACCACGCCAACTCCCCCCAGGGGCACGCCAGTCGGCCACACCGACACCCCCAGGAGTGCGACGGGCGGCTGCGCCAACTTCCCCAGGAGTGCGGCGGACGGCACGCCAACTCCCTCAGGAGTGCGGCAGGCGGCCACACCAACTACCCCAGGGGCGCGGGGAACTGCGCGACCAGCCCCCACCGGGCCGCCGGCCGACAAACAACCGGGCAACCGGACATGCGGGCAACACGAAGGGGCCGCACCTCGAAAGGTGCGGCCCCTCAGTTATCGGCTAAGCCCAGTGGCCAGCGTTCAGCTCTGGCCACCCGCGAGCTTCTCGCGAAGCGCGGCCAGCGCCTCGTCCGAGGCCAGCGCACCGGAGGTGTCGGCGCCCTCGGAGGAGTACGAACCGCCGCCCGCGGCCGGAGCCGCACCCGCGGCGTCGCCACCCTCGGCAGCGGCAGCGGCGTCGGCCTCGCGGCTCTTGATGACCTGCTGCTGGTGCTGCTCGAAGCGCTGCTGCGCCTCGGCGTACTGGTGCTCCCACGCCTCCCGCTGGGTCTCGTAGCCCTCGAGCCAGTCGTTGGTCTCGGGGTCGAAGCCCTCGGGGTAGATGTAGTTGCCCTGGTCGTCGTAGGACGCGGCCATGCCGTACAGGGTCGGGTCGAACTCGACCGAGGCCGGGTCGGCACCGAAGGACTCGTTGGCCTGCTTCAGCGAGAGGCTGATGCGGCGGCGCTCGAGGTCGATGTCGATGACCTTGACGAAGATCTCGTCGTTGACCTGGACGACCTGCTCCGGGATCTCCACGTGGCGCTCGGCCAGCTCGGAGATGTGGACCAGACCCTCGATGCCCTCGTCCACGCGGACGAACGCACCGAACGGAACCAGCTTGGTGACCTTACCCGGGACGACCTGACCGATCTGGTGGGTCCGGGCGAACTGCTGCCACGGGTCTTCCTGGGTCGCCTTCAGCGACAGGGAGACACGCTCGCGGTCCATGTCGACGTCGAGGACCTCGACGGTGACCTCCTGGCCGACCTCGACAACCTCGGACGGGTGGTCGATGTGCTTCCAGGACAGCTCGGAGACGTGGACCAGACCGTCGACGCCACCCAGGTCCACGAAGGCACCGAAGTTGACGATCGAGGAGACCACACCGGAGCGGACCTGACCCTTCTGGAGGGTCGTGAGGAACGTCTGGCGGACCTCGGACTGGGTCTGCTCCAGCCAGGCACGGCGGGACAGGACCACGTTGTTGCGGTTCTTGTCCAGCTCGATGATCTTGGCCTCGAGCTCCTTGCCCACGTAGGGCTGGAGGTCGCGGACGCGGCGCATCTCGACCAGGGAGGCCGGGAGGAAGCCGCGGAGGCCGATGTCGAGGATGAGACCACCCTTGACGACCTCGATGACGGTACCGGTGACGATGCCGTCCTCTTCCTTGATCTTCTCGATGGTGCCCCAGGCACGCTCGTACTGCGCGCGCTTCTTCGAGAGGATCAGGCGGCCTTCCTTGTCCTCCTTCTGGAGGACGAGGGCCTCGATCTCGTCACCGACGGCGACGACCTCGTTGGGGTCGACGTCGTGCTTGATCGAGAGCTCGCGGCTCGGGATGACACCTTCGGTCTTGTAACCGATGTCGAGCAGGACCTCGTCCCGGTCGACCTTCACGATGACGCCGTCGACGATGTCGCCGTCGTTGAAGTACTTGATCGTCTCGTCGATCGCGGCGAGGAAGGCTTCCTCGTTACCGATGTCGTTGACCGCAACCTGCGGGGTGGTGGCGGTGGTCTCGGTGCTGCTCGTCATGTGAGAAAGGGCTCCGGTACGGACATTGAAGTCGTAGGTACTGCTTACGCCGGGAGCCTGTTTCGCTCTGAAGAAGCCGGACAGCCTGGGAAGCGCCACCCGAAACACCGGTGACGCCTCGACAACCGAGGGGACATACAACAGATGCGAGCGCAGCCTGCTACGTCTGAGGTGCGCAGGCCCGCAGCGCAACTTGTAGCATACGGGGGCAGCCGGGCAGGGTCAATGCGCGAAGGCGCACACCCGGGGCGGATCGCCGCATACCCGGCACAAGAAACGTCCCACCAGGCCACGCACTCCTGAGGGACCCCCTCCGTGACACACCCGCTGACGGGTTGCACGGAAGAGTACGACGAGGGAGCCGATCATCCAAGAGCCCGATTCGTTCGACCTCGCGGAGGCCGGTGCGACCACCGGCGCCGAGGCCGAACCGGAAGCCACCCGGCGTGCCGCCGGGATCGCGGAGAGCAGCCGGGCCAACCGGGGCTGGTGGGACCGCAACGCCGACGAGTACCAGGTCGAGCACGGCACGTTCCTCGGCGACGACCGTTTCGTGTGGGGCCCCGAGGGCCTCGACGAGGTGGAGGCGGAGCTGCTCGGCCCGGCGGAGGAGCTGAAGGCCAAGGACGTCCTGGAGATCGGCGCCGGCGCGGCCCAGTGCTCGCGCTGGCTGGCCGCCCAGGGAGCCCGCCCGGTCGCCCTGGACCTCTCGCACCGCCAGCTCCAGCACGCGCTGCGCATCGGCGGATCGTTTCCCCTGGTCTGCGCGGACGCGGGCGCGCTCCCCTTCGCGGACGCCTCCTTCGACCTGGTGTGCTCGGCGTACGGCGCGCTGCCCTTCGTCGCCGATCCGCGGCTGGTGCTGCGCGAGGTGCGGCGGGTGCTGCGGCCGGGCGGGCGGTTCGTCTTCTCGGTGACGCACCCGATCCGCTGGGCGTTCCCCGACGAGCCCGGCCCCGAAGGGCTCTCGGTCTCCGCCTCCTACTTCGACCGGACGCCGTACGTCGAGCAGGACGAGGACGGACACGCGGTGTACGTGGAGCACCACCGGACGCTCGGCGACCGGGTCCGGGACATCGCCGCCTCGGGTTTCCGGCTCGTCGACCTGGTGGAGCCGGAGTGGCCGGCCTGGAACACGTCCGAGTGGGGCGGCTGGTCCCCGCTGCGGGGCAATCTCATCCCCGGGACGGCGATCTTCGTGTGCGAGCGAGACTGAGCGTCTTGCGAGCAGGCCTGAGCGCCTGAGCGAAACGCGCGCGTGCGGGGTGCTTACGGGGGCGTACGACACTGGGTACGTGATCCGTTACGACGCCCTGGACGCGCTGCCCGTGCGGCAGGCCCTGCCCGGTCTGCGCGACGCCCTGGAGGGGCACGGCACCGCCGTCCTCGTGGCACCGCCCGGCACCGGCAAGACGACGCTGGTGCCACTGGCGCTGGCCGGGCTGCTGGGCGAGGGGCCCGCGCGGCGGGTCGTGGTGGCCGAGCCGCGCCGGATCGCCGCCCGCGCGGCGGCCCGCCGGATGGCCTGGCTGCTCGGCGAGCAGGTCGGGCGGAGCGTCGGCTACACCGTGCGCGGCGAGCGGGTCGTGGGCCGGCACGCGCGCGTGGAGGTCGTCACGACCGGTGTGCTGTTGCAGCGTCTGCAACGCGACCAGGAGCTGTCCGGCGTGGACGTCGTGGTCCTCGACGAGTGCCACGAGCGCCATCTGGACGCCGACACGGTGGCGGCCTTCCTCTGGGACGTGCGGGAGACCCTGCGGCCTGAGCTGCGCCTGGTGGCCGCGTCGGCGACGACGGACGCGCAGGGCTGGGCGCGGCTGCTGGGCGGGGCGCCGGTGATCGAGGCGGCCGGTGTCGCGTACCCCGTGGAGACGGTGTGGACGCCGCCGGCACGTCCGGTACGGCCGCCGCACGGGATGCGCGTCGACCCGGCGCTGCTGGCGCATGTGGGGTCGGTGGTGCGGCGGGCCCTGGCCGAGCGGGACGGTGACGTGCTGTGCTTCCTGCCCGGCGTGGGCGAGATCGCGCGCGTGGCGGGCCGGCTGGGCGACCTGGGGGACGTGGAGGTGCTCCAGGTGCACGGCAGGGCACCGGCCGCCGTCCAGGACGCGGTGCTGGCGCCCGGGGCCCGGCGCCGGGTGGTGCTGGCGACGGCGGTCGCCGAGTCCTCGCTCACCGTCCCCGGCGTACGGGTGGTCGTCGACGCGGGGCTCGCCCGGGAGCCGCGGGTGGACCACGCGCGCGGGCTGAGCGCGCTGGCGACGGTACGGGCGTCCCGCGCGGCCGGGCGGCAGCGGGCGGGGCGGGCCGGGCGGGAGGCGCCGGGGGCGGTGTACCGCTGCTGGTCCGAGGCCGAGGACGCCCGCCTGACGGCCTTTCCGGCCCCGGAGATCAGAGTGGCCGACCTGACCGCGTTCGCCCTCCAGGCGGCATGCTGGGGCGATCCGGGGGCCTCGGGACTGGCGCTGCTGGACCCGCCGCCGGCCGGGGCGATGACGGCGGCGCGGGAGGTGCTGACGGCGATCGGTGCGGTCGACTCCGCCGGACGGGCGACGGAGCGGGGGCTGCGGCTGGCCCGGCTGGGGGTGCATCCGCGGCTGGGACGGGCGCTGCTGGACACCCCGGGCGGAGGTGCCGAGGTGGTGGCGCTGCTGAGCGAGGAGGCTCCGCGGGAGTACGGGGACGATCTGGCGGCCGCGCTGCGTGCCGCCCGGCGGGGCGGTGACGCCTATGCCGGGCGCTGGCTCGCGGAGGTGCGGCGGCTCAGGGCGGACGGCGAGGGCGCGTCGGCCTCGACGTCGGGGTCCGGCGTGGACGACCGCATCGTGGGGCGCGTCGCCGCTCTCGCCTTCCCCGAGCGGGTCGCCAGGGCCGACGGAGGGTCGTACCTGATGGCCTCCGGCACCCGGGCCGAGCTCGGTGAGGGCAGTCCGCTGCGCGGTGCGCCGTGGATCGCCGTGGCCGTGGCGGACCGTCCGGTCGGCAGCGGGCACGCGCGGGTGCGGCTCGCGGCGGCGGTGGACGAGGACACGGCCAGGTCGGCGGCCGCGTCGCTGTACGCGGAGCAGCAAGAAGTCCGCTGGGCCGACGGGGACGTCGTAGCGCGGCGGGTGGAGCGGCTGGGGGCGATCGAGCTCACGGTGCGGCCGTTGCGGGACGCCGACCCGATCCTGGTGCGCGCCGCGCTGCTCGACGGGCTGCGGCGCGAAGGGCTCGGCCTGCTGCGGTGGACGCCCGACGCCGCCGTACTGCGGCAGCGGCTCGCCTTTCTCCGGCTGCGTCTCGGTGAGCCCTGGCCGGACGTGTCCGACGACGCGCTGCACGCGCGCGTGGACGAATGGCTGGAGCCGGAGTTCGGCCGGGCCCGGCGGCAGGCCGACCTCGGGCGGATCGACGCCGGGGAGGCGCTGCGGCGGCTGCTGCCGTGGGCGGGCGGGGAGGCCGGGCGGCTGGACGAGCTGGCGCCGGAGCGGATCGCCGTACCGAGTGGGTCCCGGATCCGGGTCGACTACGCCAATCCCGAACAGCCCGTGCTCGCCGTGAAGCTGCAGGAGATGTTCGGCCTGCAGGAGTCGCCCGCCGTGGCCGGGGTGCCGGTGCTCGTGCATCTGCTGTCCCCCGCCGGGCGGCCCGCCGCGGTCACCGCCGACCTCGCCTCCTTCTGGAGGGACGGGTACAAGGGCGTACGGGCCGAGCTGCGCGGGCGGTATCCGAAGCATCCCTGGCCCGAGGATCCCGCCACCGCCGAGCCCACCCGGCACACCAACGCGCGGCTCAGGCGCTGACCGGTTCCGGGACCGAGGTGTCGACCGGTGCCGGGTCGGCGGGGCGGCGGCTGCGGGCCTCCAGGTAGAGGGAGAGGGCGAGCAGCGCGAGGCCGAGGGACAGGAAGCCCCAGGGGAGGTAGGAGGTCAGCATCAGGACGAGGGTGCGGTTGTGCTTGACCAGGGCGACCGTGTGCTCGATGTAGTCCTCGCGCATCTTCACGTCGCCGGCGAAGGCCGTCACCTTGGCGCGGCCGCCCAGCAGGGTGCCGCCGCGCAGCTCCTCCTTGTGGATCTCCTCGCCGTAGACGGGCGCCCCGGTGGCCGGCTCGACCCAGAACTTGCGGACGGTGGTGTACCAGCGGGTGGTGCCGGTCTTGGCGACGGACTCGGCGGTGATGCCCTGCACCGGCAGCTTCTTGGGCATGGGGACCTTGGTCCAGGGGATGGTCTGCTCGAAGTAGTAGACCTTGACGCCCCGGAAGGTCTGCGTCCCCTTGTAGTGGATGGGGTTGGTGGTGCGGGTCTGCGCGTCGAAGTACTCGTAGTCCCGTTTCTCGGTCAGGAACGGGAACTTGAACTCGATGCCGTCCCGTGCCACGGGGTCGCCGTCAACCATCTCGCCGGTGGCGTGCACGGGCTCCTGGCTGTGCGCGTCGAAGATGTAGCGCTCGGGGATCTCGGAGACCATCTTGCCGTCGGGTCCCTGGACGTAGGACAGGCCGTCCCAGACGACGACGTCCCGGCCCGCCGTCTTCTCGATCTTCTTCGCGGCCGCCACGTCGCCCTTGAGGGTCTGCACGATGGTGACCTGGGGGACCTTCTTCGCCTTCATGGTGCCGTAGTCGAGGAGCGTGGCGTTCTTCGCCACCAGGACCATGTCCTGGTACTGGTTCGCCGGGATCTTGGCGAGCCGCGGGAAGGCGTACCAGCGCAGCAGCGGGGACAGCGTCGCGAAGAACACGGCGAAGGCGAGCAGGACCAGACTGGCCTTGCGGCGCATCTCGGCCTCCCGGGGCGGCGGTTACGGGTGTGAGGGCACCGTCGTGAGCAGCGGTTTCGGGGACGTCTTCCCGTCCGGCGACCCGAAGGCACTGATGGTCGCGACCAGGGCGAACGCGAGGGCGAGACCGGTCGCGGCGGCGATCAGGGCACGCATGCGGGACCTCCCTACGGCCGACGGCTTCCTGATGGCTCGTCAGGTCCGGGCACCGTAGCAACGGGAAGGTGAGATGAGAACAGGTCGTACGACGACGAGGGCGCCGTCCCGCGTCGGCGGGAGGGCGCCCTGGGTGTCGTACGACGGTGGATCAGGAGGTCGCGGAAGCGCTCGGGGAGGCGGAGGGCGACGCGGACGCGCTCTCGGAAGCGGTCGGCGACGGGCTCGGCGAGCTGTCCGCCGCGGCGACCGTCAGCTCGACGGTGAGCGTGGCGCCGCCGGTGGTGGTGATACGGAGCAGGAACGTGCCGGTGCTGTCGTCCGCGTACAGCTTGGGCAGCGTGAGCAGGCCGTTCGCGTCCGTCCGGAGGTCCGTGAGGGTGCGCACGGCGTTGCCGTCCGCGTCCTTGAAGTACGGGCCCTTGTCGTTCGTGCTCGTGTCGTCGGCCGACTTGACGAGCGTGGCGGTGGCGGCGACCTTGTCGGCGACGGCGCCCTGGTAGGTGGCCTTCGCCTGTACCTGGTCGGCGAACTCGCCGCCCGGGGTGCAGGTCAGCGAGGTGGTGTTGGCGAGGGCGAGGGTGTCGGCGGCGCGCGCGGTGACGGTCGCGTCGTAGTCGACGCCCTTGACGGTGCGGCCGACCACGCTCGCGTGGACCGTGAAGTCGCCGGTCTTCTCGCCCGCCTGGAGCGCCGGGGCGACGGCGACGCCCTTGCTGTCGGTGACGACCGTGGCGACGCTCTCGCCGCCGGCGAAGGTCGCGTCCGTGTCCCCGACGATGGTGAAGCGGACCCGGACCTTGGCGACGACCCGGCCGGCGACGGTCTCCGCGCGCGTGCTGATCTGCTTGCCGAACGCGTCGCCGGCCATCGCCGTGAGTGTGGCGGTGCCCGCGTCCTCCAGGTGGTCCACGGTGTCGGTCGCCGTGGACGGCACGGTGGGTGACGTGCTCGGGGTGCTCGGCGTGGGTGCGTCGGGACTCGGCGTGGTCTTGGTCGGCTTCGTCGTGGAGCCGTCGGAACCGGAGCCGGAGCCGGTCGAGCCGTCGCTGCGGTGCGAGGGCAGGGTTCCCGTGCCGTCCGGGACCGAGTGGGTGCCCTTGCGGTAGAACTCGTACCAGGACAGGACCAGGTTGAGGTAGTCCTGCGAGTTGTTGTAGCTGAGGATCGCGCTGTTCATGTCGGCCTGGACGGACAGGTCCCAGCCGTAGCGGCACAGGTAGTGGCCGGCGGCGAGCGCCGCGTCGTAGACGTTGTTCGGGTCCTTGACGCCGTCGCCGTTGCCGTCGCGGCCCGCCCACGCCCAGGTCGAGGGGATGAACTGCATGGGGCCGACGGCCTGGTCGTACTGGCTGTTGCCGTCGTACTTGCCGCCGTCGGTGTCCGCGATGAGCGCGAAGCCGTTGCCGTCGAGCTGCGGGCCGAGGATCCGGTGCAGGGTGTTGCCCTCGGCGTCGACGTCGCCGCCGCGGGCCTGGCCGGACTCGACCTTGCCGATGGCCGCGAGCAGCTGCCACGGCAGGTTGCAGCCGGGCTTGGAACTGCGCAGCTCCGCCTCGGCCTTCTTGTAGGCGTCGAGGACGGTGGCGGGTATGCCGGCCTCGGCCGCGCCCCGGGAGACGGCGGTGCCGATGCTCGACGAGGAGGCCGTGGGGCTCGCGCTGGGCTTCGGGCTGTTGAGCGGCGGCAGGTCCGTGTAGTACGGCGAGTTGCCGGTGGCGCCGTCGGCGGCCCCGGCTCCGTCGGGTGCGGAGGTGCTGGCGCCGGCGTTGGCCTGTCTGCCCGTGTCCCCGGTGGTGGCGCCCGGAGCCTGGGAAGCGGACAGTGCCGCCACCGCCAACGCGGCCGCGGCGGTCGTCGCCGCTCCCTTGCGCAGCCGCTTGCCGAATTGCGCCGCCATAAGGTGAACCCCTCCCATGGACGCCTTCTGAGCGCCCGTCTCCGTCTGTCCGCTCGCCTCTGGTGTGACGGTCGACCCGGTGCTGTGGTTGCCCCCTGTTACCTCTTTCGCGTGGTGAGGTAGCGCATCCGGCCGTGCACGCCGGGGCGGCGACCCAGGCGACCCTACGACAACTTCCTTTCCACGGACACCCGGCGGTGCCCGATTTTCACCAGTTGGCCATTCCCCGTTGAACGATGGTCGTGTCGCGGATACTTGCTGTACGCGATCACTTGTTCGGCGCTCCGGCCGACGACTCTTCCAGGAGGCCCCGGTGCCGTTCACTCTCAGCCATGCCGCCGCCGTGCTGCCCGCCGTGCGCGGCGACGGGACCGGGCGCGGACGGCTGGTACCGGCGGTGCTGGTCGCGGGGTCCTTCGCACCCGACCTCACCTACTACGCGGCGAGCGCGGTGCCGGACGCGATGGAGTTCGGCTCGGTCACGCACTCCTTCGCCGGTGTCCTCACCGTCGACGTGCTGTTCTCCTGGGCGCTGGTGGCGCTGTGGCTGCTGGTCCGGGAACCCCTCGTGGCCCTCGCGCCCCGCGCCCGGCAGGGGCGGGTGGCCGCGCTGCTGCGCTGCGGGGCGCCACGCGCGCGTGCGGGGTTCCCGGTGGCCGCGTGGTGGTACGTCTCCGCCGTGCTCGGCGGGCTCACGCACGTCGTCTGGGACGCGTTCACTCACCACGACCGCTGGGGGACGCGGCTGATCCCGGCGATCGGGCGGAACGTCGCGGGCATGCCGCTGTACACCCTGCTCCAGTACGGCAGTTCGGCGGTCGGCGCGGTCGTGCTCGCCGTGTGGACGGTCCGCGCGGTACGGCGGGCGCCGGCGGCGGAGCCGGTGGGGGTGCCGCTGCTGTCGGTACGGGACCGGTGGTGGGCCGGCGCCGGAATCACCGGCTGCGCCCTGCTCGCGGCGGTGCAGCGGGCGCTGCGGTGGTGGGAGTACTGGGGGGCTACGGCCAAACCCTGGGAGCTGCTCCCCACGGTGCTCTTCGGAACCGGCGCGGGGCTGTTGCTCGGGGTGCTGGGGTACGCCGTGGCGGTCAGGGTGTGGCGTCCGGCTCCGGTGGCCGGCGGCGTGCGGCGGAGCCCGTCGGCCGTTCGGTGAGGCTCGCCACGAACACGGTCATGGTGCGGGGGCGGCGGGGGCCGGGGAGCGCGGTGAGGAGCAGCGCGAGGTAGCTGCGGGCGAGGTCGAGCCACTGGCGCAGGTCGGGGCGGGCGCGCAGCCGGCGTCGGAGGCGGGTGGCCGACCGGCGCACGGAGACCGCAAGGTCGGCGGGGATGCTGGCGGAGCTGGCGCCGACCGCCTGGGCCGGGGCCGACGGGGACGCCGTGACCTGAGCGGAGGCGGAACGGGCCTTGGCCGGAGGCCTGCTCTGGGGCGTCCGGCGGTGAACCATGCGTATACCCATGGCCGCATCCTTGCCGGTGGCGGGGGCCGGGGCGTTCTGACGGGGTCCACGCGAGTGATGAGGCAGCCCCGCCTTTTTTTGCTTTGGCCCCCCTCGCCTCGCTTTGCTGTGCTCCCCTTCGCCTCGCTTTGCTCTGCCCCTCTTCGCTCCGCTGCCCTCCTCTTTTCTCCGCCGCAACAGCGAGCAGCCACAGCGGCGCTTCCCGGCGGTGCCGAACCGGGCGCGTCCCGTGGGTTCGGCACCGCCGGAAGCCACCATCGTGGCTGAGCACCGTCGCGGCGGAGAAACAAGGGCGCGGCGGAGAGGGGGGCCAGAGCGGCGCCCTCTCTCGGTGCTCGCCGGAGGCGTCAGTGGGCGGCCGACTCCCAGTCCGGGCCCACGCCCACCGACACGTCCAGGGGCGCCCTGAGGTGGACCGCGTCGGACATCTGGTCGCGCAGGAGCGCTTCTACCCGGTCCCGCTCGCCGGGGGCGACCTCCAGGACGATTTCGTCGTGGACCTGGAGGAGCATCCGGGACTTCAGCTCCGACTCGCGCAGCGCGCCGTCCACCCTCAGCATGGCGATCTTGACGATGTCCGCCGCCGTGCCCTGGATGGGCGCGTTGAGCGCCATCCGCTCGGCCGCCTCCCGGCGCTGGCGGTTGTCGCTGTTGAGGTCGGGGAGGTAGCGGCGGCGGCCGAAGAGCGTGGCCGTGTAGCCGGTGGCACGCGCCTCGTCGACGACCCGGCGCAGGTAGTCGCGGACCCCGCCGAAGCGCTCGAAGTACGTGTCCATCAGGGCCCGGGCCTCGCCCGCGTCGATGTTCAGCTGCTGGGAGAGGCCGAACGCCGACAGACCGTACGCGAGGCCGTACGACATCGCCTTGATCTTGCGGCGCATCTCCGCGTCGACGGCCGAGCGGTCGACGTCGAACACCTGGGAGGCGACCGTGTTGTGCAGGTCCTCCCCGGAGCTGAACGCCTCGATCAGGCCCTCGTCCTCGGAGAGGTGGGCCATCACGCGCAGCTCGATCTGGCTGTAGTCCGCGGTCATGAGCGACTCGAAGCCCTCGCCCACGACGAAGCCCCGGCGGATCGCCCGGCCCTCGTCGGTGCGGACCGGGATGTTCTGGAGGTTGGGGTCGGTGGAGGAGAGGCGGCCGGTCGCGGCGACGGTCTGGTTGAAGGTGGTGTGGATGCGGTCGTCGGCGGCGACGGTCTTGATGAGGCCCTCGACCGTGACCCTCAGCTTGGCCTGCTCGCGGTGCCGGAGCATGATCACCGGCAGTTCGTTCTCGGTCTGGCCGGCGAGCCAGGCGAGCGCGTCGGCGTCGGTGGTGTAACCGGTCTTGGTCTTCTTCGTCCTGGGCAGCGCCAGCTCACCGAAGAGGACCTCCTGGAGCTGCTTGGGCGAGCCCAGGTTGAACTCGTGGCCGGCCGCCGCGTGCGCCTCCTTCACGGCCTGCTGCACCGCGCCCGCGAACATCTGCTCCATCGCTTCCAGATGCGCGCGGTCGGCGGCGATGCCGTGCCGCTCCATGCGGGCCAGCAGGACCGACGTGGGCAGTTCCATGTCACGGAGGAGATCCGCCGCGCCGACCTCCTGGAGCCGCTCCCCGAAGGCCTCGCCGAGGTCGAGGATCGCGCGGGCCTGGATCATCAGCGCCTCGGCCTCGGCGCCGTCCTCCGCGCCGAACGCGAGCTGGCCGTCGGCCGCGGCGGCGGGGGCCAGCTCGCGGTGCAGGTACTCCAGGGACAGCGCGTCCAGGTCGAAGGAGCGGCGGCCGGGCTTGACCAGGTAGGCGGCGAGCGCGGTGTCCATGGCGACGCCCTCGATGGTCCAGCCGTGCTCGGCGAAGACCCGCATGGCGCCCTTGGCGTTGTGGAAGACCTTGGGCCGCGCGGCGTCGGCCAGCCAGGCCGCC
The DNA here is from genome assembly GCF_040643955.1 of Streptomyces sp. NPDC047061. Lineage (NCBI taxonomy): Bacteria > Bacillati > Actinomycetota > Actinomycetes > Kitasatosporales > Streptomycetaceae > Streptomyces > Streptomyces sp. NPDC047061. Next base: position 222,719 of record NZ_JBEYVI010000003.1, on the reverse strand, counting down.
CACGCGTTCTCGTCGGCCTCGTCCAGCTCGGCGGGGTCGAACCAGGCGGCCGGGCCGTCGGCCGTGGCGAGGGCGACCTCGGCGACCGAGCCGGTGCCGAGCGCCCAGGTGTCGACGGTGACGATGCCCAGCGGACCGGTGCCGTGCCCGGCGAGCCAGCCGGCCAGCTCGCCGGTGCCCAGGACGGTGGCGTCGACCTCCACGCCCGCTTCGGCGACCGGTGTGGACTCGGCCTCCTCGGCGCCGGGGTCGACGGCATAGAGCCGCTCGCGCAGTGACGGGTTGCGGATCTCCAGGGTGTCCAGGATCATCGCGACGTTCTTGCGGTCGTACGGCGCGCGCTCCAGGTCGGCGACCGTCTTCGGCAGCTCCACGGCCCGCTCCAGCTCGGTGAGCCGACGGTTCAGCTTGACGGACTCCAGGTGGTCGCGGAGGTTCTGGCCGGCCACGCCCTTCACCTCGTCGACGCGCTCGACCAGCTCGGCGAAGGAACCGAACTCGTTGATCCACTTCGCGGCGGTCTTCTCGCCGACCTTGGGGATGCCGGGCAGGTTGTCGGACGGGTCACCGCGCAGGGCCGCGAAGTCGGGGTACTGGGCGGGCGTCAAGCCGTACTTCTCGAAAACCTTCTCCGGGGTGAAGCGGGTCAGCTCGGAGACGCCCTTCGTCGGGTAGAGGACCGTGGTGTGCTCGGTGACCAATTGGAAGGAGTCGCGGTCGCCGGTGACGATCAGGACCTCGAAGCCCTCGGCCTCGGCCTGGGTGGCGAGGGTGGCAATGATGTCGTCGGCCTCGAAGCCCTCGACGGCGAAGCGCTGCGCGTGCATGGCGTCGAGCAGCTCGCCGATCAGCTCGACCTGGCCCTTGAACTCGTCCGGCGTCTTGGAGCGGTTCGCCTTGTACTCGGGGAACTCCTCGGAGCGCCAGGTCTTGCGCGAGACGTCGAACGCCACTGCGAAGTGCGTGGGTGCCTCGTCACGCAGGGTGTTGGCCAGCATCGACGCGAAGCCGTAGATCGCGTTCGTCGGCTGGCCCGTCGCGGTCGTGAAGTTCTCCGCGGGCAGCGCGAAGAACGCGCGGTACGCCAGCGAGTGCCCGTCCATGAGCATCAGCCGGGGACGGGGGCCGCCGGGGGTCTTGTCGGTCTGCTTCGCTGCTGTCTCTGCCACGCCCCCGATCCTGCCACGCCGCACTGACAGTGAGGGCCGACGGTTCGGGTTGCGGCGGGCCCGGCACCGCCGGACGGCGCCGTCGCGGCTGATCAGCGTCGCGGCCGATCAGCGTCGCCGCCAAGAAGTCACAACCGAGAAGTCGCGACCGAGAAGTCACGGCCGACAGGGCGCGACCGAGAAGCCGACAGGGCGCGGCCCAGAAGTCGGCAGCAGACATTGCTTGCGTTCCGCTCCGCAGACCGTGCTCGATCGCTGTCGGTGGCACGTGCGACTATCGGGTGTCCAGGGCAGTGGTGCCGGTGTAGTAGGGAGAACGTGCGATGGCGACGAAGCCGCCCAAGGAGGATCCGGTCCAGGACGCGCCGCAGGTCGCGGAGCCGAAGCACGCGGCCGCGGGGCTGCCCGCCATCGGGCACACCCTGCGCATCGCGCAGCAGCAGATGGGCGTGAAGCGCACCGCGCTGACGCTGCTGCGCGTCAACCAGAAGGACGGCTTCGACTGCCCCGGCTGCGCCTGGCCGGAGCCCGATCACCGGCACGCGGCCGAGTTCTGCGAGAACGGCGCCAAGGCGGTGGCCGAGGAGGCCACCCTGCGCCGGGTGGCGCCCGAGTTCTTCGCGGAGCACTCCGTGGCCGACCTGCACCACCGCAGCGGTTACTGGCTGGGGCAGCAGGGGCGGCTCACCCACCCCATGTATCTCGCCGAGGGCGCCGAGCACTACGAGCCGGTCGACTGGGAGCGCGCCTTCGACATCATCGGCGAGGAGATCGCGGCTCTCTCCTCCCCCGACGAGGCGGTCTTCTACACCTCGGGGCGGACCAGCAACGAGGCCGCGTTCCTGTACCAGCTGTTCGCACGCGAGCTGGGCACGAACAACCTGCCGGACTGCTCCAACATGTGCCACGAGTCCTCGGGCTCGGCGCTGACCGAGACGATCGGCATCGGCAAGGGCAGCGTCCACCTGGAGGACCTGTACAAGGCGGACCTGATCATCGTCGCCGGGCAGAACCCGGGGACCAACCACCCCCGGATGCTCTCCGCCCTGGAGAAGGCCAAGGCCAACGGTGCGAAGATCATCAGCGTCAACCCGCTCCCGGAGGCCGGCCTGGAGCGGTTCAAGAACCCGCAGACCCCCCAGGGCATGCTCAAGGGCGCCGCGCTGACCGACCTGTTCCTGCAGATCCGCATCGGCGGCGACCAGGCCCTGTTCCGGCTCCTCAACAAGCTCGTCCTGGAGACCGGCGGCGCGGTCGACGAGGAGTTCGTGCGCGAACACACCCACGGATTCGAGGAGTTCGCCGAGGCCGCCCGGGCCGCCGACTGGCACGAGACGCTCACTGCCACCGGACTCACGCGCGAGGAGATCGAGCAGGCCCTCGGCATGGTGCTCGCCTCGGAGCGCACCATCGTCTGCTGGGCGATGGGGCTCACCCAGCACAAGCACTCGGTGCCGACCATCCGGGAGGTCGTCAACTTCCTGCTGCTGCGCGGCAACATCGGCCGCGCCGGTGCCGGCGTCTGCCCGGTGCGCGGCCACTCGAACGTGCAGGGCGACCGCACGATGGGCATCTTCGAGCGGCCCGCTCCCGCCTTCCTGGACGCCCTGGAGCGGGAGTTCGGCTTCGCGCCCCCGCGCGAGCACGGCTTCGACGTGGTCCGGGCCATCGAGGCGCTGCGCGACGGCGAGGCGAAGGTCTTCTTCGCGATGGGCGGCAACTTCGTCGGGGCCACCCCCGACACGGAGGTCACCGAGGCGGCGATGCGGCGTGCGCGGCTGACCGTGCACGTGTCGACGAAGCTCAACCGCTCGCACGTGGTCACGGGCGCGCGTGCGCTGATCCTGCCGACGCTCGGCCGGACCGAGCGCGATCTCCAGGGCGGTGGCGAGCAGTTCGTGACCGTCGAGGACTCCATGGGCATGGTGCACGCCTCACGCGGCCGCCTGGAGCCCGCGAGCCCGCGCCTGCTGTCGGAGCCGGCCATCGTGTGCCGCCTGGCCCGCCGGGTGCTCGGCGAGAACAGCCGTACGCCGTGGGAGGAGTTCGAGAAGGACTACGCGACGATCCGGGACCGCATAGCGCGCGTGATACCTGGCTTCGAGGACTTCAACGCGCGTGTGGCGCACCCGGGCGGCTTCGCGCTCCCGCACGCCCCGCGCGACGAGCGCCGGTTCCCGACGGCCACCGGCAAGGCGAACTTCACGGCGGCCCCGGTGGAGTACCCCGAACTGCCCGAGGGCCGGCTGCTGTTGCAGACACTGCGCTCGCACGACCAGTACAACACCACGATCTACGGCCTGGACGACCGCTACCGGGGCATCAGGAACGGGCGCCGGGTGGTCCTGGTGAACCCGGAGGACGCCCGGCTGCTGGGCGTCGCCGACGGGGCGTACGTGGACCTGGTCGGCGAGTGGAAGGACGGTGTGGAGCGCCGGGCGCCGGGCTTCCGGGTGGTGCACTACCCGACCGCCCGGGGCTGTGCGGCCGCGTACTACCCGGAGACCAATGTGCTGGTGCCGCTCGACGCGACCGCGGACACCAGCAACACCCCGGCCAGCAAGTCCGTGGTGATCCGTCTGGAGGCAGGTGTGCCGCACCCGAGGACCGCCGTCTGAGCGCCCGCTCAGGTCGTCTGGAAGAATCGGCGGCCGACTGAGCGTTTGCTCAGTCGGAGAGACAGCCGCATGACGAACGGAGCCGGCCCATGGGCGAGCAGCAGCACGTGAAGTTCCCGCAGGAGGTCATCGACGAGTACGCCGCGCTCGGCGTCGACCTGCGGGCCCTGTTCTCGGCGGGCCACCTCGGCAACCGCATGGGCGTCCAGATCGTGGAGGCCTCCGCGGAGCGGGTCGTCGGCACCATGCCGGTGGAGGGCAACACCCAGCCGTACGGGCTGTTGCACGGCGGTGCCAGCGCGGTGCTGGCGGAGACCCTGGGCTCGGTCGGTTCGATGCTGCACGGCGGCAGTTCGAAGATCGCGGTGGGTGTCGACCTGAACTGCACGCATCACCGCGGGGCCCGCTCCGGCCTGGTCACGGGCGTGGCCACGCCCGTCCACCGGGGGCGTTCGACGGCGACGTACGAGATCGTGATCAGCGACGAGGAGGGCCGGCGGGTGTGCAGCGCCCGGCTGACCTGTCTGCTGCGTGACGTGCGCCCGGGAGACGAGGTCCACGTCCAGCAGGGCTCCGGCGCCTGAGGAGCACCCCGGCGGAGCGAACGGCCTCGGCACCGCGAGCCGAGGTCAGCGCCCGGGTAAGAGAGCGGCGCGCAGCGCGCCCCGCACCACCCCGGCGCACCCCGCCGGGAAATGCGAAGAAGTTCCGAAGGCTTGACTTTCTTTCCCCGGTGTAACTCTACGTAATACGCATGTAATCCGCATTCGCTGTTTCACCCCAGTTCCCAGGGGGCGTCGCACTCCCCGCCCACCTCGAAAGTCGCCCACAGCAACGGTCGAGCGTCATGCCCAAAACCGCTGAGACGCCTGAACGGATCATGCCGGGTCCTGCAGGTTCTCAGAATGCGGACGGGGCGAATCGGGCTCAATTCCTGCTTTCCCCCCACGCTGTACCGCTCTGCATTACCTCGTGTCATAACAAGAGCGTCACAGCCTTGGTCAAGCCCTCCTCCACGTTCCTCGCCCGCGCTTAGAGTCACGGCCAGTCACCGCTCCATGGGGAGTTCGGTACCGGCGCGGCACTCGTCGTTCCCTGCAAGGGGGCGCACTGCCCACGGAAAGGATCGATTGTGCGACAGCGTTCTCTGGTGATTCTTACCTCCGTTCTGACCACCGGAGCCCTGACCCTCACTGCCTGCGGCTCCCGCGACGACAACAGCAAGAGCAGCGACAGCGGCAACGTGACGGTCACGATCGGCGTCGACGCCCCGCTGACCGGCGCGAACTCCGCCACGGGTCTCGGCATCCAGTACGGCGCCCAGATCGCCGTCGACGACGCCAACAAGAACAAGACCGTCCCGGGCGTCACCTTCAAGATCAAGGCGCTGGACGACAAGGCGGTTCCGGCCACCGGCCAGCAGAACGCCACCCAGCTCGTCTCCGACACCAGCGTGCTCGGCGTCGTCGGCCCGCTCAACTCCGGTGTGGCCACGCAGATGCAGCAGGTCTTCGCCACCGCCAACCTGGTGGAGATCTCGCCGTCCAACACCAACCCCGAGCTGACGATGGGCAAGAACTGGCAGACCAGCCCGTCCCGCCCGTTCAAGACGTACTTCCGCACCGCGACCACCGACGCCCTCCAGGGCGCGTACGCGGCGGACTACGCCTACAACGTCGCCAAGAAGAAGAAGGCCTTCGTCGTCGACGACAAGCAGACCTACGGCGCGGGTCTGTCGAAGATCTTCTCGGAGCAGTTCGCCAAGCAGGGCGGCAAGGTCATCGGCACCGACCACGTCAACACCGGTGACCGTGACTTCTCGACCCTGGTCACGAAGATCAAGAACTCGGGCGCCGACATCCTCTACTACGGCGGCCAGTACGACGAGTCCGAGGTGCTGACCAAGCAGCTCAAGGCCGCCGGTGCCAAGATCCCGCTGTTCGGCGGCGACGGCATGTTCACCCCGACCTACATCAAGACGGCCGGCACGGCCTCCGAGGGCGACCTGGTGACCTCGATCGGCGTCCCGGTCGACACCCTGCCCGCCGCCAAGGACTTCGTGGACACCTACAAGGCCAAGAAGTACCCCGGCGACTACGGCACCTACGGCTCGTACTCCTACGACGCCACCACCGCGATCATCAAGGCCGTCGGCACCGTCGTGAAGGACGGCAAGATCCCCACCGACGCCCGCTCCCAGATCGTCAGCGCCGTCCAGAGCACCTCCTTCGAGGGCATCTCCGGCAAGATCGCGTTCGACCAGTACGGCGACACCACGAACAAGCAGCTGACCGTCTACAAGGTCGTCAGCGGTGAGTGGAAGTCCGTCCAGAGCGGCGTGGCCACCCCGAAGTAACCAGCCATAACCTCTCGCACCACCAGGGCCGCGCGGCGCAGACCAACCGTCACCGCGCGGCCCGCCTTCTACCGCCCCCCTGACTCTCCCCACCACATGGAGGCCACGCGGTGAACACCCTGCCGCAGCAGCTGGCCAACGGGCTGTTCCTCGGCTCGATGTACGGTCTGATCGCCATCGGCTACACGATGGTGTACGGCATCGTCCAGCTCATCAACTTCGCCCATGGCGAGATCTTCATGACCGGAGGCTTCGGCGCCCTCACGGTCTACCTTCTCCTGCCGGACGGCATATCCATGTGGGTAGCCCTGCCGGCGATGCTCATCGGTGGCGCGCTGGTCGCCGTACTCATCGCCGTCGGCGCCGAACGCTTCGCCTACCGACCGCTGCGCGGCGCACCACGCCTCGCCCCGCTGATCACCGCGATCGGCCTGTCCCTCGCGCTGCAGCAGGCGGTCTTCAACTGGTACCACGTCGACGGCGACGCGAAGACCGCCCGGGTCTTCCCGCAGCTGCCGTTCGGCCCCCTGCACATCGGCTCCGTGACGGTGCAGAGCGGTGACATCTTCCTGATCATCGCCGCCCCGCTGTGCATGGCGATCCTCGCCCTGTTCGTCCGGCTCTCCCGCACCGGCCGCGCCATGCAGGCCACCGCCCAGGACCCGGACACCGCCCAGCTGATGGGCATCGACACCAACCGCATCATCGTCATCGCCTTCGCGATCGGCGGCTTCTTCGCGGCCGTGGCCGGTGTCTCGTACGGCCTCAAGTACGGTTCCGTCTCCTACGACATGGGCTTCATCGCCGGTCTGAAGGCGTTCACCGCGGCCGTCCTCGGCGGCATCGGCAACATCTACGGCGCCATGCTCGGCGGCCTCGTCCTCGGTATCGCCGAGGCCATGGCCACCGCCTACATCGCCAACGTCCCCGGCATGCAGCAGCTCGGCGGTGGCGGCTGGGCCTCCGTGTGGGCCTTCGTCCTGCTGATCCTCGTACTCCTCTTCAGACCACAGGGTCTGCTCGGCGAACGCGTCGCGGACAGGGCGTGAGCAGCATGACCGACACCACCAACTCCCCGGCCGCGGCGGAGCACGGGCCCGTCCCGCTGCCGCTGTCCGTCGCCCGGCTGCTCGTCGTCGTGGGCGCCGTGGGCACCATCGCCAGCACGTTCATGAGCTGGACCTGGACGTCCGAGTTCCCCGGCGACCTGACCGTCTACGGCTACCCGGCCGGCCTGCAGATCCTCGCCCTCGTGGGCGGCGCCCTGACCCTGCTGTTCGGGCTCACCCTGTGGGACGTCAAGGGGTTGCGCTGGCTGAACCCGGCGGGCGCCACCTCCCCGGTCTTCCTGACGGCGCTGTCGGCGTTCGCCGTCTGCTGGTTCACCGGCATCGCCATCGCCGTCGACCTCAACGGCCTGGTCAACCTGGACCCGGGCGCCTACGTGGCGATGGCGGCCTCCGCGCTGCCCGTCGTCGGCGCCCTCGCGCTGCCCCACCCGGCCCCCGGCACCGGCTTCCGCGGCTACCTGACCAAGCCTCAGCAGCCCGCTCCGGCCAAGACGACGCCGCTCGGCGAGCGCATCATCATCACGGTCGGCGTCGCGCTCGCCCTGGTGTCCTTCACCTACGGCATCGGCATCGACAACGACGCGAGCGAGACCTTCATCGGCTATCTGCTGCTGCTCGTCTTCGCCGCCTGGGGCCTCATGCACACCGGCCTCGTCGACCGCTTCGCGACCACCGCGGCGCACCACAAGGGGTTCGCTTCGGCGCTCGCCTTCGTCGCCGCCGTGATCTTCCCCTTCACCCAGAGCGACGACCACAACGCCAACGTCGGCGTGAACATCCTGATCTTCGCCACCGTCGCCCTCGGCCTGAACATCGTGGTCGGCCTCACCGGTCTGCTCGACCTCGGTTACGTCGCGTTCCTCGGTGTCGGCGCCTACGCGGCCGCTCTGGTCTCCGGCTCGGAGTACTCCCGGTTCTCCGGAGTGCAGTTCCCGTTCTGGGCCGCCGCCCTCACCGGCATGGCCGCCTCGCTGATCTTCGGTGTGCTGATCGGCGCGCCGACCCTGCGACTGCGCGGCGACTACCTGGCCATCGTGACGCTCGGCTTCGGTGAGATCTTCCGCATCACCGTCAACAACCTCGACGGCGACTCCGGACCGAACATCACCCGCGGCCCCAACGGCATCACCCAGATCCCGGACCTGAGCATCTTCGGGTTCAACCTGGGCGAGTCGCACACCATCCTCGGGCAGAACCTGGGCCGGTTCGCCAACTACCTGTTCCTGATGCTCATCGTCACGGCGATCGTCGTGCTCGTCTTCACCCGCGCCGCCGACTCCCGTATCGGCCGCTCCTGGATCGCCATCCGCGAGGACGAGACCGCCGCGACCGCCATGGGCATCAACGGCTTCCGCGTCAAGCTGATCGCCTTCGCCCTCGGCGCCTCCCTCGCGGGCCTCGCCGGCACGGTGATGGCACACGTCAACTACAGCGTGAACCCGCAGCCGTACCAGTTCGCCGGCGCCGCCCCGCCCAACTCGGCCTTCCTGCTGGCCGCCGTCGTCCTCGGCGGCATGGGCACCGTCAGCGGCCCGCTGCTCGGCGCGAGCGTGCTCTACCTGGTCCCGGAGAAGCTCCAGTTCCTCCAGAACTACGAGCTGTTCGCCTTCGGTATCGCGCTGATCGTGCTGATGCGGTTCCGGCCGGAGGGCATCATCGCCAACCGCCGCCGCCAGCTGGAGTTCCACGAGACCGGCCAGCTCGACGTACCCGCGCAGGAGACGCTGAGCGACGATCCGGCCGTCACCAAGGCAGGGGCGTAGGAACCATGACGACACCTGTACTCGAAGCCCGTGACGTCACGATGCGCTTCGGTGGTCTGACCGCCGTCCGCTCCGTCGACTTCACGGTCAACAGCGGCGAGATCGTCGGTCTGATCGGCCCGAACGGTGCCGGCAAGACCACCTTCTTCAACTGCCTCACCGGTCTGTACGTCCCCACCGAGGGCACGGTCTCGTACCAGGGCAAGGTGCTGCCGCCCAAGCCGCACCTGGTGACGCAGGCGGGCATCGCGCGGACGTTCCAGAACATCCGGCTCTTCGCCAACATGACCGTCCTGGAGAACGTCCTCGTGGGCCGCCACACGCGGACCAAGGAGGGCCTGTGGTCCGCGCTGCTGCGCGGTCCCGGCTTCCGCAAGGCCGAGAAGGAGTCCGAGGCGAAGGCCATGGAGCTCCTGGAGTTCATCGGCCTCGCCGCCAAGCGGGACCACCTCGCGCGCAACCTGCCCTACGGCGAGCAGCGCAAGCTGGAGATCGCGCGGGCGCTGGCCAGCGAGCCGGGCCTGCTGCTGCTCGACGAGCCGACGGCCGGCATGAACCCGCAGGAGACCCGCGCCACCGAGGAACTGGTCTTCGCCATCCGGGACAAGGGCATCGCCGTCCTCGTCATCGAGCACGACATGCGCTTCATCTTCAACCTGTGCGACCGGGTCGCCGTCCTCGTCCAGGGCGAGAAGCTCGTCGAGGGCACCTCCGACGTCGTCCAGGCGGACGAGCGCGTCGTCGCCGCGTATCTGGGCGAGCCCTTCGAGGGCGACCCCGGTCAGGCGGAGGCCGCCGAGGTCGAGGCCGCGGAGGCCGCGGACAGTGTCGAGGCGGACAGCACCACCAAGGGAGAGGCCCAGTGACCGCACTGCTGGAGGTCGAGGACCTCAGGGTCGCCTACGGCAAGATCGAGGCCGTCAAGGGCATCTCGTTCAGCGTCGAGGCCGGTCAGGTCGTGACCCTCATCGGCACCAACGGCGCCGGCAAGACCACGACCCTGCGTACCCTGTCGGGGCTGCTCAAGCCGGCCTCGGGCAGGGTCGTGTTCGACGGCAAGCCGCTCAGCGGGGTGCCGGCGCACAAGATCGTCGCGCTCGGGCTCGCCCACTCCCCCGAGGGCCGGCACATCTTCCCGCGCCTGACCATCGCCGAGAACCTGCAGCTCGGTGCCTTCCTCCGCAAGGACAAGGCGGGCATCGAGAGGGACATCCAGCGGGCCTACGACCTCTTCCCGATCCTGGGCGAGCGGCGCAAGCAGGCCGCGGGCACCCTCTCGGGCGGTGAGCAGCAGATGCTGGCGATGGGGCGCGCGCTGATGTCCCAGCCGAAGCTGCTGATGCTGGACGAGCCGTCCATGGGTCTGTCGCCGATCATGATGCAGAAGATCATGGCGACGATCGTGGAGCTGAAGTCGCAGGGAACAACGATTCTGCTCGTCGAGCAGAACGCGCAGGCGGCGCTGTCGCTGGCCGACCAGGGGCATGTGATGGAGGTCGGCAACATCGTGCTGTCGGGCAGCGGGCAGGATCTGCTGACCGATGAGTCGGTTCGTAAGGCCTATTTGGGCGAGGACTAGGTCGTCGGGTCGCTGCGGGCCGGTGGGGGCCGGTGGGGGCCGGTGGGGGCCGGTCGCGCAGTTCCCCGCGCCCCCACGGGGCGCCGACATCACAAAGGCCCGTGCTTCCTTCTCCGAAGCACGGGCCTTGTCGTGTATGTCTGTGCGGGTCAGCCCTTGCTGGACTTCTTCTCGTCGCTGTCCGCGATGACGGCCTCGGCGACCTGCTGCATCGACATGCGGCGGTCCATCGACGTCTTCTGGATCCAGCGGAACGCGGCCGGCTCGGTCAGGCCGTACTCGGTCTGGAGGATGGACTTCGCGCGGTCGACCAGCTTGCGGGTCTCCAGGCGCAGGGTGAGGTCGGCGACCTCCTGCTCCAGCTGCTTCAGCTCGGTGAAGCGGGAGACGGCCATCTCGATCGCCGGGACGACGTCGCTCTTGCTGAACGGCTTGACCAGGTACGCCATCGCGCCCGCGTCCCGGGCCCGCTCGACGAGGTCGCGCTGCGAGAAGGCGGTGAGCATCAGCACCGGGGCGATGGACTCCTCGGCGATCTTCTCGGCCGCCGAGATGCCGTCCAGCTTGGGCATCTTGACGTCGAGGATGACCAGGTCGGGGCGGTGCTCGCGGGCCAGCTCGACGGCCTGCTCGCCGTCACCGGCCTCACCGACGACCGTGTACCCCTCCTCCTCCAGCATCTCTTTCAGGTCGAGCCGGATCAGGGCCTCGTCCTCGGCGATGACGACACGGGTCGTCATCGGAGGCACGTGCGACTTGTCGTCGGGTGCGTCGACTGGCTGGGGCGACTCGGCGGCGGTCACGGGGGCTCCTCGTTCAGGGCAGGGGTACTGCTGACAAGAGCCTACCTAGCTACGGTATGGTGGACGCGCGGAGGGTCGGGGATCACCTTTGATTCTTCGAGCCCCGGTAGCCCAATTGGCAGCAGGCAACGGATTCAAAACCCGTACAGTGTCGGTTCGAGTCCGACCCGGGGCACTTTTCCTTGGATTCCAAGGTCGCGATCATTGCGTGGCCGAAGGGCCTCTCCGCCGGACGGAGGGGCCCTTCGCGCGTCACTTGGGGCTGTCGTCCTCACCGATGTGGTGGACCCGGACCATGTTGGTGGAGCCGGAGACACCGGGCGGGGAACCCGCCGTGATGACCACGATGTCGCCCTTCTGGCAGCGGCCGTACTTCAGCAGCAGCTCGTCCACCTGGTCGACCATCTTGTCCGTCGAGTCGACGTGCGGGCCGAGGAGGGTCTCGACGCCCCAGGTGAGGTTGAGCTGGGAGCGGGTGGCCGGTTCCGGGGTGAAGGCCAGCAGCGGGATCGGCGAGCGGTAGCGGGAGAGCCGACGGACCGTGTCTCCCGACTCGGTGAACGCGACGAGGAACTTCGCGTTCAGGAAGTCGCCCATCTCGGCGGCGGCCCGGGCCACCGCGCCGCCCTGGGTGCGGGGCTTGTTGCTCTCGGTCAGCGGCGGGAGGCCCTTGGCGAGGATGTCCTCCTCGGCCGCCTCGACGATCTTCGCCATGGTGCGGACGGTCTCGATCGGGTACTTGCCGACGCTGGTCTCGCCGGAGAGCATCACCGCGTCCGTGCCGTCGATGACCGCGTTGGCGACGTCGGAGGCCTCGGCGCGGGTGGGGCGGGAGTTCTCGATCATCGAGTCGAGCATCTGGGTGGCGACGATGACCGGCTTGGCGTTGCGCTTGGCGAGCTTGATCGCGCGCTTCTGGACGATCGGCACCTGCTCCAGCGGCATCTCCACGCCCAGGTCGCCGCGGGCGACCATGATGCCGTCGAAGGCGGCCACGATCCCGTCGATGTTCTCGACGGCCTGCGGCTTCTCGACCTTGGCGATCACGGGAAGGCGGCGGCCCTCCTCGGCCATGATGCGGTGGACGTCCTCGATGTCCCGGCCGCTGCGCACGAAGGACAGGGCGATCACGTCGACGCCGGTGCGCAGCGCCCACCGCAGGTCGGCCTCGTCCTTGTCGGACAGGGCCGGGACGGAGACGGCGACCCCGGGGAGGTTGAGGCCCTTGTGGTCGGAGACCATGCCGCCCTCGACCACCGTGGTGTGCACGCGGGGGCCGTCGACGTGGGTGACCTCCAGGCAGACCTTGCCGTCGTCGACGAGGACGCGCTCACCGGGAGTGACGTCACCGGCCAGGCCCGTGTACGTCGTACCGCACTGGTGCCGGTCGCCCTCGGCGCCCTCCTCCACCGTGATGACGAAGGCGTCACCGCGTTCGAGGAGTACGGGGCCTTCGGTGAAGCGGCCGAGCCGGATCTTCGGGCCTTGAAGGTCGGCGAGGATCCCGATGCTGCGGCCGGACTCGTCGGAGGCCTTGCGGACACGCTGGTAACGCTCCTCGTGCTCGGCGTGGGTGCCGTGGCTGAGGTTGAGTCGGGCGACGTCCATTCCGGCCTCGACCAGGGCCTTGATCTGGTCGTACGAGTCGGTGGCGGGCCCCAGAGTACAAACGATCTTTGCTCGGCGCATGCTTCGAGCCTAGGCCTTACCGGCGGGTAGAGAATTGGTCGCACATGACGACCCAACAACCTTTGCGTGAAGGCATATTGACAAGTGTTGAATTGTGCGGCACTCCGCTCCTATGAGCATCTCGCACTTGTTGAATACAGCGTGATCACTGTCGCCATTCGATATTCCGAACGCGTTTTCCCAGAGTCACAGCCGCGGCGAGTCACAGCCGCGGCGGCGCCATCGTGAATTGCGCACCGACCCGAGCGGTGACACGCAGTCGCGGAGGCTCCAGATCGAGGGGTTCGGCGGCCTCCGCGAAGTCGGCGGCGGCCGCCATCCGGCGGATCCCGCGGTCGAACTTCGCCCGGTACGGCTCCTCCCCCTCGGTGCCGGTGTCGGCGAGCTCGACCAGGGCGGCGAGGGAGGTGCCGAGGGCGCTCGCGTACTCGCGGGCGCGCTGCACCGCGTCGGCGACCGCGCGCCGCCGGGCCTCGCCGTGCACGGACGAGTCCGGGCGCAGCGACCACCAGGGGCCGTCGACCCGGGTCAGCTCCAAGTCCGCGAGCCGGGTGACGAGTTCGCCGAGGACGGTGAAGTCGGTGAACTCCGCGGTGAGCTGGACCCGCCCCTGGTAGCTGCGGACGCGCTCGCCCCGGCCGCGCTCGGCGAGTTCGGGGGCGACGGAGAAGACCCCGGTCGACAACCGGGCCACCGCGTCACCGTACGACTTGATCAGATCGAGGGCGGCGGCGTTGCGGCGGGTCAGGTCGTCCAGCGTCGAACGGCGGTCCCGGCCCCGGGCGCTGACCATGACGGCGATCCGGGCCAGTTCGGGCTCGACCTCCAGCTCGGCCTCGCCGTGCACGACGAGGAGCGGGGCGTCGGGCGTGCCGGCCGGCCGGCGCTCCCCGGGCGAGGACGAGGGTGAGGTCATACGTCCCACTCTGTCACGCCATCCCCGCTTGTGCGCCCCGGAGTTCACCGTGCGGGTCACCAGATCGAAACCTCCCGGACCTGTTGCCGTCAGTCATGCCCAGGACAGAATCTACGCGCGTCGTTGACCGAATCCCGAGGAGATCAAGACATGCCCTTGAACCGCCGGAAGTTCCTGGAGAAGTCCGCCGCCACCGGAGCGGGAGTGGCGATCGCCGGCGCGGCGGCGGCCCCGGCACAGGCCGCACCGGCTGCCGCGACCCGCGCCAAGCAGCCCAAGCGGTACTCCCTCACCGTCATGGGCACCACCGACCTGCACGGGCACGTCTTCAACTGGGACTACTTCAAGGACGCGGAGTACTCCGACAAGGCCGGCAACGCGATGGGCCTGGCGCGCATCTCGACCCTGGTGAACCAGGTGCGTGCCGCGAAGGGCCGGTGCAACACCCTGCTCCTCGACGCCGGTGACACCATCCAGGGCACCCCGCTGACGTACTACTACGCCAAGGTCGACCCGATCACCGCCAAGGGCGGCCCGGTGCACCCGATGGCCCAGGCCATGAACGCGATCGGGTACGACGCGGCGGCGCTCGGCAATCACGAGTTCAACTACGGCATCGAGACCCTGCGCAAGTTCGAGGACCAGCTGCGCTTCCCCCTGCTCGGCGCCAACGCGGTCGACGCGAAGACCCTGAAGCCGGCCTTCCCGCCCTACTTCATCAAGAAGTTCCACGTCCCGGGCGCCCCGCCGGTCAAGGTCGCCGTCCTCGGCCTGACCAACCCGGGCATCGCGATCTGGGACAAGGCCTACGTCCAGGGCAAGCTGGCCTTCCCGGGCCTGGAGGAGCAGGCCGCGAAGTGGGTGCCGAAGCTGAAGGCGATGGGCGCCGACGTGGTCGTGGTCTCGGCCCACTCCGGCTCGTCGGGCACCTCCTCCTACGGCGACCAGGTGCCGTACGTCGAGAACGCGGCCGCGAACGTCGCCCGGCAGGTGCCGGGCATCGACGCGATCCTGGTCGGCCACGCGCACGTGGAGATCCCGGAGCTGAAGGTCGTCAACGAGGCCACCGGAAAGACCGTCGTCCTCTCCGAACCGCTCTGCTACGCCGAGCGCCTCACCCTCTTCGACATCGAGCTGGTGTTCGCCAAGGGCAGCTGGGAGGTGGAGTCGGTCGCGGCCTCGCTGCTGAACTCCAACACGGTCGCCGACGACCCGAAGATCACCAGGCTGCTCTCCGACGAGCACGCCAAGGTCGTCGCGTACGTCAACCAGGTCGTCGGCTCCGCGACCGAGACCCTGACCACGGTCGAGGCCCGCTACAAGGACGCCCCGATCATCGACCTGATCACCAAGGTCCAGGAGGACGTGGTCAAGGCGGCCCTGGCCGGCACGGAGTACGCCGCGCTGCCGGTGATCGCACAGGCCTCGCCGTTCTCGCGGACCTCCGAGATCCCGGCCGGCAAGGTGACCATCCGGGACCTGTCCAGCCTCTACGTGTACGACAACACGCTGGTCGCCAAGCTGATGACGGGCGCGCAGATCCGGGCGTACCTGGAGTACTCGGCGGAGTACTTCGTCCGGACGGCCGCCGACGCGACCGTCGACGTGGAGAAGCTGACGAACGCCAACAACCGTCCGGACTACAACTACGACTACGTCTCCGGCCTCCGGTACGAGATCGACATCGCGCAGGCGGCCGGGGCGCGGATCAGGAACCTGACCTACAACGGCGCCGCCCTCGACGACTCGCAGCAGTTCGTCCTCGCGGTGAACAACTACCGCGCCAACGGCGGTGGCGCGTTCCCGTACGTCGCCTCGGCCAAGGAGCTGTGGTCGGAGTCGACGGAGATCCGCACCCGGATCGCGGAGTGGGTGACCGCCAAGGGTGTCCTGGACCCGAAGGACTTCGCGTCGGCGGACTGGGAGCTGACCCGCGAAGGGACGCCGGTGTTCTGAGCGGTCCCGGAGGGCGCCGGGCCGGGGACCGGCGCCCTGGGTTCGGTCGATGAAGCGCTCGGTCGGCGAAGCGCTCAGTCGACGAGCGGGGTGAGCTGCCTCGGCTGCTGCTGCGCCGGGACCCGCTCCTCCGGCCGCTCCAGGCCGAAGCTGGTGAAGGCGGTGCGGGCGGGCAGCGGGTAGGGGTCCTTGCCGGTCAGGGTGTTGAGGATGCTGGCGCTGCGCCAGGCGGCCAGGCCCAGGTCCGGGGTGCCGACGCCATGGGTGTGGAGCTCGGCGTTCTGGACGTACGCCGCCCCGGTCACCGACGGGTCGAGGACGAGCCGGAACCGCTCGTCCACGCGCGGGCGTTCGCCGCTGTCCCGGCGCAGATAGGGGTCGAGTCCGGCGAGCAGGCGGCCGAGGGGCCGTTCGCGGTAGCCGGTGGCCAGGACGACGGCGTCGGTGGTGAGCCGGGAGCGGGTGCCCTGCTGGACGTGTTCGAGGTGGAGCTCGACCTTGGTGGTGGCGACGCGTCCGGCGGTGCGGACCTGGACGCCGGGGGTCAGGACGGCCTCGGGCCAGCCGCCGTGCAGCGTACGGCGGTACAGCTCGTCGTGGATGGCGGCGATGGTGTCGGTGTCGATGCCCCGGTGCAGCTGCCACTGGGCGGAGACGACCCGGTCCCGGACGGGCTCGGCGAGAGCGTGGAAGAAGCGGGTGTAGTCGGGGGTGAAGTGCTCCAGGCCGAGCTTGGAGTACTCCATGGGCGCGAACGCCTCGCCCCGCCCGATCCAGTGCAGCTTCTCGCGGCCGGCGGGCCGGTGGCGCAGCAGGTCGAGGAAGACCTCGGCGCCGGACTGCCCGGAGCCCACGACGGTGACGTGCTCGGCGGCGAGGAAGGCCTCGCGGTGGTCGAGGTAGTCGGCCGCGTGGACGACCGGGACGATCGGGGACTCCACGAGGGGCTTGAGCGGATCGGGCACGTACGGGACGGTCCCGACCCCGAGCACGACGTTCTTCGTGTACGTGCGGCCGAGGGACTCGGCCTCGCCCTCCGCGTCGAGCCGGGTGAAGTCGACCTCGAAGAGGTCGCGTTCGGAGTTCCAGCGGACGGCGTCGACCTGGTGGGAGAAGCGCAGTCCGGGCAGGCTCTCGGCGACCCAGCGGCAGTACGCGTCGTACTCGGCGCGCTGGATGTGGAAGCGCTCGGCGAAGTAGAAGGGGAAGAGCCGCTCGCGCGCCTTGAGGTAGTTGAGGAACGACCAGGGGCTGGCGGGGTCGGCGAGGGTCACCAGGTCGGCGAGGAACGGGACCTGGATGGTGGCGCCGTCGATCAGCAGCCCCGGGTGCCAGTCGAAGCCCGGACGCTGCTCGTAGAAGACGGCGTCGAGTTCGGCGAGCGGGTGGGCGAGCGCGGCGAGGGACAGGTTGAACGGTCCGATGCCGATGCCGACCAGGTCGCGGGGTGCTTCGGGCTCGTGGTGTGGGGGGTTGGTCATCTGGGGGTGGTTCCTTCCACGAGTTTCAGGAGGAGGGCCAGTTCGTCCGGCCGCGTGTGGGGGTTGAGGAGGGTGGCCTTGAGCCAGAGCCGGCCGTCGAGCCGGGCCCGGCCGAGTACCGCCCGGCCGTCGTGCAGCAGCCTGCGCCGTACGGCGGCGACGTCGTCGTCGGTGGCTCCGGTGGGGCGGAACAGCACCGTGCTGATGTTGGGCCGGTCGTAGAGCTCGAAGCCGGGATGCTCGCGGACCAGGGCGGCGAACTCCCGCGCCCGTGCGCACACCTGGTCGACCAGCGCGCCGAGTCCGGTGCGGCCCAGGGTCTTGAGGGTGACCGCGATCTTGAGGACGTCGGGGCGCCGGGTGGTGCGCAGGGAGCGGCCGAGCAGGTCGGGGTAGCCGGCCTCGGTGTCGTCGTCGGCGTTGAGGTAGTCGGCGTGCTGGTGGAGCACGCCGAGCTCGGCCGGGCGGGCGACGGCGAGGAGTCCGGCGGCGACCGGCTGCCAGCCGAGTTTGTGCAGGTCGAGGGTGACGCTGTGGGCGCGCTCCAGGCCGGCGAGCTTGTCCCGGTGCCGGTCGCTGAAGGCGAGGCCGCCCCCGTAGGCGGCGTCGACGTGCAGCCGGGCGCCGTGGGCGGCGCAGAGCCCGGCGATCTCGGGGAGGGGGTCGACGAGCCCGGCGTCGGTGGTGCCGGCGGTGGCGGCGACCAGCAGCGGCCGGGGCAGGCGGGTGAGGGCGTCGTGGAGGGCGGCCGGGTCGAGGGTGCCGTTCGGGGCGGGGACCACGACGGGGTCGGGCAGGCCGAGCAGCCAGGCGGCGCGGGGCAGCGAGTGGTGGGCGTTGGCCCCGCAGACCAGCCGGATGCCGCCGCCGGAGGCCTCCCGGGCCAGCAGCAGGGCCAGCTGGTTGGACTCGGTGCCGCCGGTGGTGACCACCGCGTCGGAGAGGCCGATGGTGTGCGCGAGGGTGCGGGTGACCAGGGCTTCCAGGGCGGAGGCGGCCGGGGCCTGGTCCCAGGAGTCCAGGGAGGGGTTGAGGGCGCTCGCGGCGAGGTCGGCGGCGGTGGCGACGGCCAGCGGCGGGCAGTGCAGATGCGCCGCGCACAGCGGGTCGGCGGGGTCGGCGGCGCCCTCGGCGAGGGCGGTCACCAGGGTGCGCAGGGCGTCGGGGTCGCCGTCGTCGGGGAGTACGTCCCCCACGGCGTCCGCGATCCGCTCGGCCACCGTCTCCGGGCCGCCCGCGGGCAGCGGCCCGCCGCGCGCCCGGCCGCCCTCGCGCAGCGCGTCGAGCACGGTGTCCAGCAGGGGCCGCAGGGCGTCGGGGCCCTGGGGTCCGGATGCGAGAGGCGGCGTGCTCATGGGCTCTCCTCGGGGCGCTGGCCGAAAAGGGGTGTTCGAAGGGGGTTGTCCGCAGGGGGAGTTCCAGCTTGTACGGGATTGGGTCTGCGCGTCCCCAAAGCTCAACGATCGGAACCCGAAAGTGGGTACTGCCGTACGGGGAAAACCTGTCGGGGCGGTGCGGAGGCGGTGCGCCCCGGGCGCTTCGGAGCAAGCGGTGAAAGGGCGTTGAGACCGTGGCTGACCGGGGTTAACGTCGGTCGCGTGGTTGACGCGTGGATGATCGACGTGCCCGGTGAGCGGGTGCTGGTGCGGGAGCCGCGGCCCGCGGACGAGGTGCCGCTGCTGGACCTCTTCGAGGCCTGCGAGGACTGGTTCGTGGCGGCGACCGGGCTGCCGTCCGGGCCGGGCGACGTGCAGAGCCTGTTCTACGGGCTGCCCGAGGGCGCCGACCCCGACGACAAGGTGCTGCTGGTGCTGGAGCGGGACGGGGTCGTCTCGGGCCTGGTGGACGCGGTACGGAACCATCCGGTGCCCGGCGCGGTCGCGGTGGGGCTGTTCCTGCTGGCGCCCTGGGCACGCGGCCGGGGCCTCGGGCGGGCGCTGGCCGAGTCGCTGCTCGCGCATGCCGAGGGGGTGTCCCTGGTGACGGCGTCGGTGCCGCCGGGCTGGCGCTCCGGGGAGTGCTTCCTGGAGCACCTGGGCTTCACGCTGGGCGCCCAGACGCCCAGGACGGCCGAGGTGGGCAACCGGCGCGCGGGGCCGTGGGAGGGCGGGCTGCGCCGGGCCGAGCTGCGACCGGCCGCGGGCTGACGGGGCCGGTCGGGCACGGGCGAACCCTCCGGGCCGGCCCGGCCGTCTCCGGGGCGCGGACGAGCGAGCGCACGGGTTCCCGCACAGGTTCCCGCACGGGCCCCACAGGCTCGCGCACGGGCTGTCCGTCGGCGACGAGGCGTGCCAAGGCATGCGACGAGGGCACGGCCGGCGGCCGGCCCCCGCATTCGTCGCCGGGAACCAGCCGCGCCCGCGTCGTCCTGCGTCCGCGGCGGCCCTATGCCTCGCGGACTCGCAACGCCCTTTCCAGGTCGTCCAGTTCGTCGATCAGGCGGCGGCGCAGGGCCGTGACCGGCTCGGCCTCGTCCAGGCAGGCCCGGCCCAGGGCGAGGTTCTCGGCGTCGACGGCGTGGCCGGGGAAGGCCTGCCGACCGGTGACCGTGGCGATGCGGGGACCGCGCCGGGCGGCGACGGCGACGGCGTCCCGGTAGTAGCGCGGCACGTAGTCGCGGACCAGGTCGGCCTGTTCGGGATGCCAGAAGCCCTCGGCGGTGGCCGTGAACAGGTAGTTGGACAGCTCGTCGCCGCTGAACATCGCCTCCCAGGCGGTGCGCTTGGCCTCGGGGTCGGGCAGCGCGGCCCGGCAGCGGGCGGCGCCCTCCTGGCCGCTGGCGCTGGGGTCGCGGGCCAGCTCGGCGGCGATCCGGTCCTCGTCGACGGCGCCGAGGACGGCGAGCCGGCCCAGGACGCGCCAGCGCAGCTCGGGATCGAGCTCCGGGCCGCCGGGCACGGTGCCCTCGGCGAGCCAGGCGGCGATGGTGTCGGGATGGGCGGCGGCGGCGATGAAGTGCCGTACGGCGATCAGGCGCAGCCCGGGGTTGTCGCCGTCCTCGGTGCGCCGGATGAGGTCGCGGCACAGGGCGGAGACGGTGGCGAGGGCGGCCGCGCGGTCCTCGGGCCCGAGGTAGCGGTCGACGACGTGGGCAGCGATGAAGCCCAGCACGCCCTGGACGAGGGCGAGGTCGGTCTCGTGCGGGAGGTGGGCGCGGGCGGCCTCCAGGTAGGCGGCGGGCGGGAGTTCCCCGTCGCGGACGGCGTCCCGCAGGGCGTTCCACACCACCGCGCGGGTCAGCGGGTCGGGCAGGCCCGACAGGTGGGCCCGGACGGTCTCGGCGGACCCGGCGTCGAAGCGGACCTTGGCGTAGGTCAGGTCGCCCTCGTTGAGCACGAGCAGGGCGGGGCGCTTGCCCAGGGCCTGGGGGGCGGTCTGCGGGATGTCGAGGTCGATGCGCTCGCGCAGGGTGAGCCGGCCCTCGTCGGCGAGGTCCTGGTCGTAGACGCCGACGCAGATGCGGTGCGGGCGGCTGCCGGTGCGCTCGACGGTGAGGGTGCGGGTGCCGTCGGCGGCGGTGGCCAGGACCGGGGTGAGGGTGTCGACGCCGGTGGTGCGCAGCCAGGTGTCGGCCCAGGCGTGCACGTCGCGTTCGGTGGCGGAGGCGAGGGAGTCGATGAAGTCCGCGAGGGTGGCGTTGCCGAACCGGTGCCGCTGGAAGTGGATGTTGATGCCGGCCAGGAAGTCCTTCTCGCCCATCCAGGCGACCAGCTGGCGCAGCGCGGAGGCGCCCTTGGCGTAGGAGATGCCGTCGAAGTTGAGCAGGGCGGCGGCGGTGTCGTCGACGGCCTCCGGGGCCACTGGGTGGGTGGAGGGGCGCTGGTCGGCGTCGTAGCCCCAGGCCTTGCGGGCCACCCCGAAGTCGACCCAGGTGTCGGTGAAGCGGGTGGCCTCGGTGAGGGTCTGGTAGCCCATGTACTCGGCGAACGACTCGTTCAGCCAGATGTCGTCCCACCACCTGAGGGTGACGAGGTCGCCGAACCACATGTGGGCCATCTCGTGGGCGATGACCATGGCGCGGGTCTGCCGCTCGGTGTCGGTGACGGCGGAGCGGTAGACGAACTCGTCGCGGAAGGTGACCAGCCCCGGGTTCTCCATGGCGCCGGCGTTGAACTCGGGGACGAACGCCTGGTCGTAGGAGTCGAAGGGGTAGGGCTCCTCGAACTTCTCGTGGTAGCGGTCGTAGCACGCGCGCGTGATGTCGAGGATCTCCTCGGCGTCGGCGTCGAGGTGGGGTGCGAGGGAGCGGCGGCAGTGGATGCCGAAGGGCAGTCCGCGGTGCTCGGTGCGCACGGAGTGCCAGGGTCCGGCGGCGACGGCGACCAGGTAGGTGGAGATCAGCGGGGTGGCGGCGGCCCGCCAGCGGCCCTCGCCGAGGTGCTCGGTGACGCCGTTGGCGAGCACCGTCCAGCCCTCGGGGGCGGTCACGGACAGCTCGAAGACGGCCTTCAGGTCGGGCTGGTCGAAGGCGGCGAAGACGCGCTGCACGTCGTCCATGAAGAGCTGGGTGTAGACGTACGTCGCGTCGTCCGAGGGGTCCGTGAAGCGGTGCATGCCCTCGCCGGTGCGCGAGTAGCGCATGGTGGCCTCGACGCGCAGCTCGTGCTCGCCCGCGGTGAGGTTCTTCAGGGGCAGCCGGTCCTGGTCCAGTGTCCCGGGGTCGAGGGGCTGTCCGTCGAGGGTGACGGCGCGCAGTTCGACGGGCTTCATCTCGACGAACGTGTCGCCGTCGGATCGGGCCGTGAACCTGATCACGGTGCGGGAGTCGAAGGTCTCGTCCCCGGTGGTCAGGTCGAGGTCGATCGTGTAGCGGTGGACGTCGAGGAGCTCGGCGCGGCTCTGCGCTTCGTCGCGAGTCAGTACGGACATGCGGGCCATGCTGCCCGATGACACTGACATCGCACAGGGGCGGGAGCGGTATGCGGCTTATGTCCGTCCCGGGGTCGTGGGGTCGCACGAGGCGGACCCGGGCCGGACCTGGCGGGCGCCGCTCTGCGCCTGGAGCACCGGTTCGAGCGCCTCGTCACCGCACGGGGGTCGCCCGGCGGTGCCGGAGGCTCTTCGAGGCGTACGGCGGGTTGCCCGGGTCAGTGCCCGTCCGTCTGCCGGCTGTTGACGGCGTCCTCGGCGATGGACTCGTGGTGCCTGATCACCTCGGCGATGATGAAGTTCAGGAACTTCTCGGCGAAGGCGGGGTCGAGCTTGGCGTTCTCGGCGAGGGCGCGCAGCCGGGCGATCTGCCGGGCCTCGCGGGCCGGGTCGGCCGGGGGCAGCCGGTGGACCGCCTTCAGGCGCCCGACCTGCTGGGTGGCCTTGAAGCGTTCGGCGAGCATGTGGACGACGGCCGCGTCGATGTTGTCGATGCTGTCGCGCAGCCGGCCGAGCTCCTCGCGGACGGCGGGGTCGACGTAACCGGTGGCGGTGTTGCTGGTGGTCATGGGCGTCAACCCTAAGGGGGCTGCCTGTCGATCCCTAAGGGCCGTCGACGGGTTCGGCCACCGGCGGACCCGGTTCGCCGTCCTCCTGGAGTCCCTCGTTCCAGTCGTCGGGCACCGCGCGGCTCTGCTGGGCCCGGAAGCGCACGGGGGCGGCGCCGACCCGGCGGGTGAACAGGCGCGAGAAGTAGGCCGGATCGTCGTAGCCGACGCGGCGGGCGACGGCGGCGACGGACAGTTCGGTGGTGGCGAGGAGTTCCTGGGCGCGGCCGAGCCGGATGCCGATCAGATAGTCCTTGGGGCTGCACCCGGCGACCCGGCGGACCGCGGTGCGCAGCTCGGCCGGGGTCATGCCGTGCCGGGCCGCGTGGTCGGCGACGGTCATCCCGGTGCAGGCGTCCCGGGCGAGCGCGTGCAGCACCGGGTCGCCGTCGGGAGCGAGGTCGGCACGCGCGCGACGCAGGGCGACGAGGAGCTCGTGCACGGCGGCGCCGGTCTCGACCTCCAGGAGGGGGTTGCCGTGGCGGGCGGCCCGGGCGATGCGGGCGATGACGTCCCGGGGGCCGGAGGCGTCCGCCAGCGGCACCACGGGCCGCTCGGGCTCGATGTAGCCGAGTTCCGTGTAGGTCGCGGTGTCGGGGCCGGTGAAGGTCACGAAGGCCTCGTCCCAGCCGCTGTCCGGATCGGGTCCGTAGTGGTGCGGGACGCCGGGCGTGAGCCACACCAGCGCGGGGGCCGTGACGCTGGTGCGGCGCCCGTCGGGCGTCCGGTACCAGCCCCGGCCCGAGCTGATCACCACGGCGACGTGCCCGTCGAGCACGCGCGGGCCGACGGCGGGCACCGCGCCGTACTGGAGGCCGACACCGAGACAGACCAGGCCGAGGCGGTGGTGGACGGCGCCGGGTGTGAAGAACCGCATCCAGGTGCGGAAGATCGGCGCTCCTCCGGGCACTGCGCGCCCCTTCCGTGCGTCTCTTCCGTCCAAGTGCTGCCGATCTTTGTCCATGGTGTCGGCGCACGCCAGCAGGCCAAGGTGAGCGTATGAGCGACTTCACGGTGGGCGAAACGGATTTCCTGCTGGACGGGCGGCCGGTGCGGCTGCTGTCCGGCGCGCTGCACTACTTCCGGGTGCACGAGGACCAGTGGGGCCACAGGCTGGCGATGCTGCGCGCCATGGGGCTGAACTGCGTGGAGACGTACGTCCCGTGGAACCTGCACGAGCCGCACCCCGGCGCCTTCCGGGACGTCGGGGCCCTCGGCCGGTTCCTGGACGCGGCCCGGGAGGCCGGCCTGTGGGCGATCGTGCGGCCGGGGCCGTACATCTGCGCGGAGTGGGAGAACGGCGGCCTGCCGCACTGGGTGACGGGCGAGCTGGGCGCGCGGGCACGCACGCGTGACGAGCGTTTCCTCGGGTACGTGGACCGCTGGTTCCGCCGACTGCTGCCCGAGGTCACCTCCCGGCAGCTGGACCGGGGCGGCCCGGTGATCATGGTCCAGGTCGAGAACGAGTACGGCAGCTACGGCTCCGACGCCGCCTACCTGGACCACCTCACCGGCCTGCTCAGGACCGAGGGTGTCACGGTGCCGCTGGTCACCTCGGACGGTCCCGAGGACCACATGCTCACCGGCGGCTCGGTCCCCGGGCTGCTCGCGACGGTCAACTTCGGCTCGCACGCGCGCGAGGCCTTCGAGACCCTGCGCCGCCACCAGCCGCACGGCCCGCTGATGTGCATGGAGTTCTGGTGCGGCTGGTTCGACCACTGGGGCGGCGAGCACGTCGTCCGGGACGCCGGGGACGCGGCGGCGGCGCTGCGGGAGATCCTGGAGTGCGAGGCGTCGGTCAACGTGTACATGGCGCACGGCGGCACCAACTTCGCCGGCTGGGCGGGCGCCAACCGCCCCGGCGGCGAGCTGCACGAGGGCCCGCTGGAGGCGGACGTGACGTCGTACGACTACGACGCGCCGATCGACGAGTACGGCCGTCCCACGGAGAAGTTCTGGCGCTTCCGCGAGGTCCTCGCCGCGTACAACGCCGACCCGCTGCCCGAACCGCCCCCGGCACCCGACTCGTTGGCGTCGACGACGGACGTGGAGCTGACCGCCTGGGCACCGCTGCCCACCGTCCTGGAGGCGCTCGGCACCCCCGAACGGGTCCACCCGGTCCCGCCCACCTTCGAGGAGCTGGACATCGCCCGGGGCCTGGTCCGCTACGAGGTGGACGTACCGGGCCCGCGCCGACCGTACCCGCTCACCGCGCGGGGCCTGCGCGACCTCGCGGTCGTCTACGTCGACGGCGAGCGGGCCGGGGTCCTCACCGAGGAGGAACCCCAGCTCAAGAAGCCGCTCGCCGGCCCCGCGCGCGTGGAGCTCTGGGTGGAGTCCCTGGGCCGCGTCAACTACGGCCCCCGCTCCGGCGAGCCGAAGGGCATCACCGGGGGCATCCTGCACGAGCGCCAGTTCCTGCACGGGGTACGCGCGAGGGGGCTCGATCTGGACGCGTTCGAGGGGGGCGTGGACGCGGTGCCTTTCGGCCCGCTTCCGGAGGAGGGCGCGACGGGCCTGTACCAGGGCACGGTGACGGTTCAGGGGGCCGGCGACGCCCGTCTGGAACTCCCCGGCTGGACCCGGGGCTTCGTCTGGATCAACGGCTTCAACCTGGGCCGGTACTGGTCGACGGGCCCACAGGAGTCGCTGTACGTCCCGGGCCCGGTCCTGCAGGAGGGCGAGAACGAGGTCTGGATCCTGGAGCTCCAGGGCACGAACGGAGGCGTTGCAAGAATGCGCCCCGTTTGACGCGCCCCTTCAGGGGCGCTGGGGGTACCCCCGGCCGAAGGCTGGGGGAGGAACTGCGCGATCAGCCCCCACCGCCCCGCAGACATCGAACAACCTTCCGCCCCCCGATTCTCCCCATCCCCCGCATACTGTGAAAGACAGCTCCAGCGGCGTCTGTGGGGGTAAGGGACGTGGCGAACGGCGGCCCGGTGGAACACGGCTACCCGCACCTGGACACCGTGCGGGCCGCCATCACGGCGTTGTACCGGCGCCTGTCGTACGACACCGTCCAGACCTTCGCCACCAGCGTCCTCCCCGCCGACGTCGCATTCTGCGACACCGACGACCTCCACCTCGGCTCGCAGCGCGTCGCCCGCGAGATCGTCCGGCACTTCCACCTCCCCGACGCCCGCATGATCGTCGGCTTCAAGGACATGACGCACGCGGCGAACGTCGAACTGACCGCGGGCCCCGAGTACTTCGTCGAGCTGAACGACCGCTTCCGCACCCACCGCAGGGACATCGGCGCGGCCCTCGCCCACGAGGTGATGCACGTGTACCTGCACCGCCTGGACCTGTCCTTCCCGAGCATCCGGGAGAACGAGATCCTGACGGACACGGCGACCACCTACCTGGGGGCCGGCTGGCTGCTCCTGGACGCCTACCGGGAGCACGGCGAGGCGTCCCAGAAGCTCGGCTACCTCACCCCGGAGGAGTTCGGCTACGTGCTGGCCAAGCGCTCCCTCGTCTTCCACGAGGACCCCTCGGTGTGGTTCACCAGCCCGCAGGCCTACACGGCGTACCAGAAGGGCATGACCCGGGCCCGCCAGGACGAGGAACAGCCGCCGCTCAGCGCGGCCGGCTGGGCGGGCCGCCGCCGCTACGCCCGCGACCGCCGCCACGCCCCCACCACGCCGCGCCCGCAGCCCGGCGCCCCCTACGCCTTCACCCCCGACGGCGGGGGCCGGCTGCGGGTCTCGTTCCCGTGCC
The DNA here is from genome assembly GCF_040643955.1 of Streptomyces sp. NPDC047061. Taxonomy (NCBI): domain Bacteria; kingdom Bacillati; phylum Actinomycetota; class Actinomycetes; order Kitasatosporales; family Streptomycetaceae; genus Streptomyces; species Streptomyces sp. NPDC047061. Next base: position 196,122 of record NZ_JBEYVI010000003.1, on the reverse strand, counting down.
CGACCTGCCACCAGCGGATCAGGGTGCCGGTACGGGGCCGGGTCCGGGCCCGGTGCTCGCTGTGCCGGACGGTACTGGAGTGCGACACCTAGACCCCGGCCCCTGCCCCTGGCCTGGCCCCTGCCCTCCCCCTGCCCCCGGCCTCACGCCCCGTACACCGCCCCCGGAGCCGTCGCCTCGGCCAGCAGTTTCAGTGCCGTCTCCCCCGCCTCCGCCGGGGTCCACCGGGCGCCCTTGTCGGCGGTCGGACCGGGCCGCCACCCCTCCATGACGGCGATCCTGCCGCCCTCCGTCTCGAACACCCGCCCGGTGACGCCGGCGCTCGCGGCGGAGCCGAGCCAGACGACGAGCGGGGAGACGTTCTCGGGGGCCATGGCGTCGAAGCCGGCGTCGGGGACGGCCATGGTCCCGGCGAAGGCGCGCTCCGTCATCCGGGTGCGGGCGGCCGGGGCGATGGCGTTGACCTGGACGCCGTAGCGGGCGAGTTCGGCCGCCGCGACCAGGGTGAGACCGATGATGCCGGCCTTGGCCGCGCTGTAGTTGCCCTGCCCGACCGAGCCCAGCAGGCCCGCGCCGCTGCTGGTGTTGACGATGCGGGCGACCGGGGGACGGCCCGCCTTGGTCTCGGCCCGCCAGTGCGCGGCCGCGTGCCGCAGCGGCAGGAAGTGGCCCTTCAGATGGACCCGCATGACCGCGTCCCAGTCGTCCTCGGCGAGGTTGACCAGCATGCGGTCGCGCAGGAATCCGGCGTTGTTGACGAGGGTGTCCAGCCGGCCGTACGCGTCCAGGGCCGCCGCCACCAGGGACGCGGCACCGGCGTCCGTCGCGATGTCGCCGCCGTGCGCCACCGCCTCGCCGCCGGCCGCCCGGATCTCGGCCACGACGGCCTGGGCGGGACTGGCGGGACCGTCCGGGCCGTCCGGGCCACCCGCACCCGGCACGCCGTCGAGGCCGACGCCGAGGTCGTTGACGACGACCCGGGCGCCCTCGGCGGCGAAGGCCAGCGCGTGGGCCCGGCCGAGCCCGCGCCCGGCGCCGGTGACGACCACGACCCGGCCCGCGCAGATTCCGCTCATCTCAGTCCTCCTTGTCGGATGCCTTGTCGGACGGCATCTCGGACGGCTTGTCGAACGGGTCGCCGGCAGTCGCCGCGTCCAGGAAGGGCGGCCGCTCCCCGCCCCCGTGCACGAGCAGACTCGCCCCGCTGATGTAGGCGGCCGCGTCGGAGGCGAGGAAGACGGCGGCGGCGCCGACGTCGGACGGGGCGGCGAGGCGGCCGAGCGGGACGGTCCGGGAGACGGCGTCGACGCCTGCCGGGCCGCCGTAGTGGAGATGGGCCAGCTCGGTGCGGACCATGCCGACCACGAGGGTGTTGACGCGCACCTCCGGCGCCCACTCCACCGCCATGGACCGGGCGAGGCTCTCCAGACCCGCCTTGGCCGCGCCGTAGGCGGCGGAGCCCGGGGAGGGGCGGCGGCCGCTGACACTGCCGATCATCACCACCGCTCCCCGGGCCCGCCGGAGCTGCTCGTACGCGGCGAGGGAGGCGGTCAGCGGGGTGACGAGGTTCAGCTCGATCACCCGGGCGTGCCGCTCGGGGTCCGCGTCGGCGAGCCGCCGGTAGGGGGTGCCGCCCGCGTTGTTGACGAGCACGTCGAGGCGGGGCAGGGCGTCGAAGAAGGCGCGTACGGCGAGTGGGTCTCGCAGGTCGAGAGGGGTGAACTCGACGCCTTCGAGGTGGTGTTCGGGCGGTCGACGGGCACAGGCCACGACATGGGCCCCGGCCTCGGCGAAGGCCCGTGCGATCCCGGCGCCCACCCCCCTGGTACCGCCGGTGACGACCACGGTCCTGCCGCTCGGCGAGTTGTCCACAGGGCCTCCCGCTTGTCAGCGCCGACTGCTAGCTTCGAAGTCTCACACCTAACAAATGTTTGGTGGAAAGGTAGCTGAGTGCGAAGGTAGCTGATGCGTCCATGGGTGTCTCCACCTCGTGTCCGGAAAAGGGAATCGCGCTCGTCACGGTCGACCACCCGCCGGTGAACGCACTGCCGGTGCACGGCTGGTTCGCCCTGGCGGACGCGGTGCGCGCGGCGGGCCGCGACCCCGGGACCCGGTGCGTCGTGCTGACCGCGCGAGGCCGGGGCTTCAACGCGGGCGTGGACATCAAGGAGATACAGGCGGACGGGCACGAGGCGCTGCTCGGCGCCAACCGGGGCTGTGCGGAGGCCTTCGCGGCGGTGTACGAGTGCGAGACCCCGGTGGTGGCCGCGGTACACGGTTTCTGTCTGGGCGGCGGGATAGGCCTGGTGGGCAACGCGGACGCGATCGTGGCGAGCGAGGACGCCGCCTTCGGGCTGCCGGAGCTGGACCGTGGCGCCCTGGGCGCGGCCACCCATCTGGCCCGTCTGGTCCCGCCGCATCTGATGCGGACGCTGTACTACACCTCGCGCACGGCGACCGCCGCCGAGCTGCACGCGCACGGCTCGGTGTGGCGGGTGGTGCCCCGCGAGGAGCTCGGCTCCGCGGCACTGGAGCTGGCGCGGGAGATAGCCGCCAAGGACGGCCGGCTGCTGCGCCTCGCCAAGGCCGCCATCAACGGCATCGACCCCGTCGACGTGCGGCGGAGTTACCGCTTCGAACAGGGCTTCACCTTCGAGGCCGCCCTCAGCGGGGTGGCCGACCGGGTCCGTGACACCTTCGGGAAGGAGGGTGCCGGCAGTGACTGACAAGACGATGACCGCCGACGAGGCCGTCGCCCGGCTGACCAGCGGCATGACCCTCGGCATCGGCGGCTGGGGTTCCCGGCGCAAGCCGATGTCCCTGGTCAGAGCAGTGCTCCGGAGCGGTATCGACGATCTCACCCTGGTCTCGTACGGCGGTCCGGACGTCGGGATGCTGTGCGCGGCCGGCCGGGTGCGCAAACTGGTGACGACCTTCGTCACCCTCGACTCCGTCCCGCTCGAACCGCACTACCGCGCGGCACGCGAGCGCGGGGCGTTCGAGCTGATGGAGGTCGACGAGGGCATGTTCATGTGGGGCCTGCACGCGGCGGCGAACCGCCTGCCCTTCCTGCCGGTCCGGGCCGGGATCGGCTCGGACGTCATGCGGGTCAACCCCGGCCTTCGGACGGTCACTTCGCCGTACGACGACGGGGAGACGTTCGTGGCGATGCCCGCCCTGCACCTGGACGCGGCGCTGGTCCACGTCAACCGTGCCGACCGGCTGGGCAACGGGCAGTACCTGGGCCCGGACCCGTACTTCGACGACCTGTTCTGCGAGGCGGCGGACGCGGCCTACGTCTCCTGCGAACGGATCGTGGACACGGCCGAGCTGACGAAGGAGGCGGCCCCGCAGTCGCTGCTCGTCAAACGGCTGAACGTGACAGGGGTGGTGGAGGCGCCGGGCGGGGCCCACTTCACGTCCTGCGCGCCCGACTACGGGCGGGACGAGGAGTTCCAGCGGCTGTACGCGGCGACGCCGTGGGCGGATTTCTCCGGGCGGTTCCTGGCCGGGGACGAGCAGGCGTACCGGTCGGCGGTGCGGAACTGGCAGGAGGGGCAGAGGTGACGGACACACCGCGCGGGGACGTACTGCCCAGGGACGTACTGCGCTCCGAGTACTGCGTGGTCGCCTGCGCCGAGGCCTGGCGCGGCTCGGGCGAGATCCTGGCGAGCCCGATGGGCCTGATCCCCTCCCTGGGCGCACGCCTGGCCCGGCTGACCTTCGCACCGGACCTGCTGCTCACCGACGGGGAGGCCCTGCTGGTCCGCCCGGACGGGACGCCCGAGGGCTGGCTGCCCTACCGGCAGCACCTCGCCCTGGTGGCCGGCGGGCGGCGGCACGTGATGATGGGCGCGAGCCAGCTCGACCGCTACGGCAACCAGAACATCTCCTGCATCGGCGACTGGTCCCGGCCCCGCCGCCAGCTGCTGGGGGTGCGCGGAGCGACTCTCAACACCCTGAACAACCCGACGAGTTACTGGGTCCCGAAGCACTCCCGGCGGGTGTTCGTGGCGAAGGTCGACATGGTGTGCGGGGTGGGGTACGACCGGGTGGCCCGGCACCCGGGCACGGAACGCTTCCACCGCATCCCCCGGGTCGTCACCGACCTCGGTGTCCTCGACTTCGAGACCCCCGACCGCTCGATGCGGCTGGCCGCACTGCATCCGGGGGTGAGCGTCGACCAGGTGCGGGAGGCGACGGACTTCGAGCTCGCCGTCCCGGAGGAGGTGCCGTACACCCGCGAACCGAGCGCGGTGGAGCTGCGGCTGATCCGCGAGGTGCTCGATCCGGCCGGCGCGCGGACGAAGGAGGTCGCCGGGTGATGGACACCGCACTGACCCGGCTGGTCGGGGTCCGGCATCCGATCGTGCAGACGGGGATGGGCTGGGTGGCGGGCCCCCGCCTGGTCTCGGCCACGGCCAACGCGGGAGCCCTCGGCATCCTGGCGTCCGCGACCATGACCCTGGACCGGCTGCGGGCCGCGATAGCCGAGGTGCGGTGCCGTACGGACGCCCCCTTCGGGGTGAACCTGCGGGCGGACGCGGCCGACGCCGGCGACCGGGTCCGGCTGATCATCGACGGGGGTGTGCGGGTGGCGTCCTTCGCGCTCGCCCCCTCCCCCGAGCTGATCGCCGAGCTCAAGGAGGCGGGTGTGGTGGTGATCCCGTCCGTCGGGGCGCGGCGGCACGCCGAGAAGGTGGCGGCGTGGGGCGCGGACGCGGTGATCGTGCAGGGCGGCGAGGGCGGCGGGCACACCGGCGAGGTGGCGACCAGCGTGCTGCTGCCGCAGGTGGTGGACGCGGTGCGGATACCGGTGGTGGCCGCCGGGGGGTTCTTCGACGGCCGGGGGCTGGTGGCGGCGCTGGCGTACGGGGCGGCGGGGGTCGCGATGGGCACGCGGTTCCTGCTCACCTCGGACTCGACGGTGCCGGACGCGGTGAAGGCGAGGTACCTGGCGGCGACGGTCAGGGACGTCACGGTGACCAGGGCGGTGGACGGTCTGCCGCACCGGATGCTGCGGACCGATCTGGTGGCCGCGCTGGAGCGTTCGGGCCGGGCCCGGAGTCTGCTGCACGCGATCCGGCGCGCGGCGGGGTTCCGGAAGCTGTCCGGGCTCACCTGGCGGCAGCTGGTCCGGGACGGCCTGGCCCTGCGGCACGGCAAGGAACTGTCCTGGAGTCAGGTCCTGCTGGCCGCGAACACGCCGATGCTCCTCAGATCGGCGATGGTGGACGGCCGTACGGACCTGGGGGTGATGGCGTCCGGGCAGGTCGCCGGGGTGATCGACGACCTGCCGTCGTGCGCCGAACTGGTGGACCGGATCATGGCGGAGGCGGAGGAGACCCGGGACCGGCTCATGGCCCTGAAGTGAGGCCTCACAGCCGCTCGATGATCGTCACGTTCGCCTGCCCACCGCCCTCGCACATGGTCTGGAGGCCGTACCGGCCGTCGGTGCGTTCCAGTTCGTGCAGGAGGGTCGTCATCAGTTTGACGCCGGTCGCGCCGAGGGGGTGGCCGAGGGCTATCGCGCCGCCGTTGACGTTGATCCTGGCGGGGTCGGCGCCGGTCTCCTTGAGCCAGGCGAGGACGACCGGGGCGAAGGCCTCATTGATCTCGACCAGGTCGACGGCGTCGATGGTGAGGCCGGTCTTCTTCAGGGCGTGGGCGGTGGCCGGGATCGGGGCGGAGAGCATCCGGATGGGGTCCTCGCCGCGGACGGAGAGGTGGTGGACGCGGGCGCGGGGGCGCAGCCCGTGTTCGCGGACCGCCCGTTCGGAGGCGAGGAGCATGGCGGCGGCGCCGTCGGAGACCTGGGAGGAGCAGGCGGCGGTGATGGTGCCGCCGTCGAGGACCGGCTTGAGGGCGGCCATCTTCTCCAGGGAGGTGTCCCGGCGCGGCCCCTCGTCCACCGCGACCGGGCCGTAGGCGACCGTCTCCCGTTCGAAGCGGCCCTCGTCGATGGCGCTGAGGGCCCGCCGGTGGGAGCGCAGGGCGAACTCCTCCTGGTCCTGGCGGCTGATGCCCCACTTGGCGGCGATCATCTCGGCGCCGGCGAACTGGTTGACGGGCCGGGTGCCATACCGGGCCCGCCAGCCGGTGCTGCCCAGGAAGGGGCCGTCGGTCAGGCCGAGCGGCTCGGCGGCCTGGCGGGAGGCGAAGGCGATGGGGATCTGGGACATGTTCTGGACGCCGCCGGCGACCACCAGGTCCTGGGTGCCGGAGAGGACGGCCTGGGCGGCGAAGTGCACGGCCTGCTGCGAGGAGCCGCACTGGCGGTCGACGGTGACACCCGGCACCTCCTCGGGCAGCCCGGCGGCCAGCCAGCAGGTCCGGGCGATGTCACCGGCCTGCGGCCCCACCGCGTCGAGGCAGCCGAAGACGACGTCCTCGACGGCGGCCGGGTCCACGCCCGACCGCTGCATCAGGGCGGTCAGCACATGGGCGCCCAGGTCGGCCGGGTGGACCCCGCTCAGACCGCCCTTGCGCCGCCCGACCGGCGTGCGCACCGCTTCGACGATGTAGGCCTCGGCCATGTCAGCAACTCCCTCGGCAGAAAGGGGCTTTCAACGAATGGGTGAGCTACTCGCGGACGGCGATCCCGTCCAGCACCATCGACAGGTACTGCCGGGCGATCTCCTCCGGGCTGTGCTGCCCGCCGGGCCGGTACCAGGAGGCGGCGACCCACACCGTGTCCCGCACGAACCGGTAGGTGAGGCGGACGTCGAGGTCGGCGCGGAAGACGCGCGCGGCGACCCCGCGCTCCAGCGTGGACAGCCACGCCTTCTCGAACCTGCGCTGCGACTCGGCGAGGAAGCCGAACCGCTCCTGCGCGACCAGCTGCTTGCTCTCCTTCTGGTAGATGGCGACGGCGGCACGGTGCCGGTCGATCTCCCGGAAGGACTCGGTGACCAGGGCTTCGAGGGTCTCGCGGGGACCGAGTCCGGCGTCCAGGACGGTGTCGTAGCCGTCCCAGAGCTCGTCGAGGAAGGTCCGCAGGATCTCCTCCAGCATCGACTCCTTGGAGTCGAAGTGGTAGTAGAGGCTGCCCGCGAGCATGCCCGCGTGGTCCGCGATCTTGCGCACGGTGGTGGCGTTGTAGCCCTGTTCGGCGAAGACCTCGGCGGCGGTTTCGAGGAGTTCGCGCCGCCGGGCGGGCGCGGCGGTCACCTGGGGCTTCTTCTTGGTCGGCACGGGCACATTCTCGTCCTACGGATGCTGGCTGCTGACGGAGAGGACCTCTCCGGTGAGGTAGGAGGAGTAGCCGGACACCAGGAAGACGATGGCGTTGGCCACCTCCCACGGCTCGGCGTACCGCCCGAAGGCCTCGCGGGCGGTGAGCTCCGCCAGCAGCTCGGCCGACGTGACCTTCACCAGGTGCGGGTGCATGGCGAGGCTCGGTGCCACCGCGTTGACCCGCACCCCGTACTCGGCGGCCTCGATCGCCGCGCACCGGGTCAGGGCCATCACCCCGGCCTTGGCGGCGGCGTAGTGGGCCTGCCCGGCCTGGGCCCGCCAGCCGACGACGGAGGAGTTGTTGACGATCACCCCGCCGTGTCCGCCCTCGCGGAAGAGCCGCAGGGCGGCGCGCACGCACCGGAAGGTGCCGTTGAGGGTGACGTCGAGGACCCGCGACCACTGTTCGTCGCCCATGTCCACGAGCGCCGAGGTCCCGCCGAGACCGGCGTTGTTGACGACGATGTCCAGCCGTCCGTGGGCCCGCACGGCGGTGTCGAAGAGCCCCTGCACCTGGGCCTCGTCGGTCACGTCGCACGGGAAGGCGGTCACGGCGCCCGGATGCTCGCCGGCCAGGTCGGCCTCGTACTCCTTCAGCCGCCGCGCGTGCGCGTCGCTGATCAGCACGCGGGCGCCCTCCTCCAGGAAGCGGCGCGCGGTCGCCCCGCCGATCCCCGCCCCGGCCGCGGCCGTGATGACCGCGGTGCGCCCCGCGAGCAGCCCGTGCCCGGGCACGTACTCCGGACTCTCGACGCCTGTCATGGACCCACGCTAACCTACCAAACACTTGTTAGGGAAGGACGGTGACGGCGACCGTGGACCTGACCCACAGCCCGGCCGACGAGGAGTTCCGCGCCGAGGCCCGCGCCTGGCTCCGGGCGCATGTGCCACCCCGCCCGCTCCCCTCCCTGGAGACGGCAGAGGGCTTCGCGGCGCACCGCGCCTGGGAGGCCGAACTGGCCGCGGACCGCTGGTCGGTGGTGTCCTGGCCCGAGGAGTACGGGGGCCGGGCCGCGGGGCTGCTGCGCTGGCTGGTCTTCGAGGAGGAGTACTGGGCGGCGGGCGCGCCGGGCCGGGTCGGTCAGAACGGCGTCTCGCTGCTCGCGCCGACCCTGTTCGAGCACGGGACGCCGGAGCAGCGGGCGCGGGTGCTGCCGCCGATGGCCACCGGGGAGGTGGTCTGGGCGCAGGCGTGGTCCGAGCCCGGGGCCGGTTCCGACCTGGCCGCCCTCACCTCCAGGGCCGTGCGGACGGCCGGCGGCTGGCTGCTGACCGGCCAGAAGACCTGGTCGTCCCGGGCGGCCTTCGCCGACCGCGCGTTCGGCCTCTTCCGCAGCGAACCGCATCCGCCCAAGCCGCATCAGGGGCTCACCTACCTGATGTTCGACCTGCGCGCCCCGGGGGTGACCGTGCGCCCGATCGGCCGTCTCGACGGGAAGCCGGCGTTCGCGGAGCTGTTCCTGGACGAGGTGTTCGTGCCCGACGAGGACGTGATCGGCGAGCCGGGCCAGGGCTGGCGGATCGCGATGTCCACGGCGGGCAACGAACGGGGGCTGACCCTGCGCTCACCAGGGCGGTTCCTGGCCGCCGCCGACCGGTTGCGGGACCTCTGGCAGGCGCGGGGCGAACCGGAGTCCGCCGCGTCCCGGGTGGCCGACGCGGTCGTCGGCGCCCGCGCGTACCAGCTGTTCACCTACGCGGCCGCGGCCCGCTTCCTGGACGGCGAGTCGCTCGGCCCCGAGTCCAGCCTGAACAAGGTGTTCTGGTCGGAGCTGGACCTGGCGCTGCACGAGACGGCCCTCGATCTGCTGGGCGCCGAGGGCGAACTGGCGGACACGCCGTGGTCGGAGGGCTATGTCTTCTCCCTCGCCGGTCCGGTCTACGCGGGCACCAACGAGATCCAGCGCGACATCATCGCCGAGCGGCTGCTCGGCCTGCCGAAGGGACGCCGCTGACATGCGTTTCCTCCTCGACACCGAGCAGCGGGACTTCGCCGACGCCCTGCGGGGGCTGCTGACGGCAGCGGACACACCGGCGGTGGTACGGGACTGGAGCCGCGGCGAGCATGCGGCCGGGCGGGCCTTGTGGGGTCGTATCGGCGGGGCGGGGGTGTTCGGGCTCGCGGTGCCGGAGGAGTACGGCGGGATGGGCCGCCGGCCGGTCGAACTCGCCGTCGCATTCGTCGAGTTGGGACGGTTCGCGGTGCCGGGGCCGTTGGCGGAGACGGCGGCGGCGGCCGTGCTGCTCGATGACGGCGAGAGCCTCGCCAAGCGGTTCCTGCCGGGGATCGCGTCGGGAGAGACGATGGCGACGGTGGCGCTCGAGCAGCACGGGTACGGGTTCGCGCTGGACGCGGACGCGGCCGATGTGCGGCTCGCGGCCACGCCGGAGGGCCTGCGGCTGTCCCCCGGCGCCGGGGCGGTACGCCGGTCCCTGGACCCCGCCCGCAGGCTCGCACCGCTCGTTCCCGTCGGTGAGCTGCTCAGCACGGAGCCGCCGTGGGCCGAGGCGCTGACCTGGGCCCGGCTGGCCACGGCAGCGCAGGCGCTGGGGGTGGGCCTGGCCCTGCTCGACAGAACGGTGGCGTACGTGAAGCAGCGGACTCAGTTCGGCGTGCCCGTCGGGTCGTTCCAGGCGGTCCGGCATCGGCTGGCCGACGTGAAGATCGCGCTGGAGTTCGCGCGGCCGCTGGTGTTCGGGGCCGCGGCGACGATGACTCCGTCGGATGTGGCCGCGGCGAAGCTCAGCGCATGCGAGGCGGCGTATGCGGCAGCGCGGGCCGCGCTGCAACTGCATGGGGCGATCGGCTATGCGGCGGAGTACGACCTGTCGTTGTGGGTGACCAAGGCACGTGCGCTGCGGGGTGCTTGGGGAGCTCCGGAGGAGTGTCGGAGGGTGGTTCTCGGTCGTCCTTAGGGTGCGGACCGGTGGGGGCTGGTCGCGCAGTTCCCCGCGCCCCTGAAGGGGCGCTTCAGCTCGCGGCGTTCAGTGGTGATCCCCGCTCGTGAGCTCCCGGTACTCCTCCTTCGTCGGCTTCGGGATGTGGGTGTCGGGGCCGAACATCCCCTTCGCCAGGCTCGCCCGTACCCGCTGGGCGACGGTGACCTTGCGCCGTACGCCGTTGGCGTCCTCCAGCGGGCCCAGTTCGTAGGGCGGGTTCTGTTCGTGCTGGGTGAGGGTGAACAGGTGGGCCTGGCTGAGGGGTTCGTGGACCTCGACGTACTCGCCGTGCGGGAGCAGTTTGATCAGGCCGGTCTCCCTGCCGTGCAGGACCTTGTCGCGGTCCCGGCGCTGCAGGCCGAGGCAGATCCGTTTGGTGGCGATGAAGGCGAGGACGGGGACGACGAGGACGGAGATCCGGACGAACCAGGTGATGGAGTTGATGGAGAGATGGAGATGGGTGGCCACGACGTCGTTGCCGCCGCCGATCAGCAGCACGAAGTACTCGCTGAGCCAGGCCACGCCGAGGGCGGTGCGGACGGGGACGTTGCGCGGGCGGTCGAGGATGTGGTGCTCGCGTTTGTCGCCGGTGATCCATGCCTCGATGAACGGGTAGATCCCGATGGCCAGGAGGAAGAGCGGGAAGGCCGAGAAGGGGATGAGGACGCCCAGCTCCAGGGTGTGGCCCCAGGCGTTGATCTCCCAGCCGGGCATCACGCGGATCAGGCCCTCGGAGAAGCCGAGGTACCAGTCGGGCTGGGCACCGGTCGTCACCAGGTCGGGGCGGTAGGGACCGAAGGCCCACACCGGGTTGATGGTGGCGATGCCGCCGATGATCGCGAGGACGCCGAAGACGAGGAAGAAGAAACCGCCGGCCTTGGCCATGTAGACCGGCAGGAAGGGCATGCCGACCACGCTCTTCTGGTCGCGTCCGGGCGCCGGGTACTGGGTGTGCTTGTGGTAAAAGACCAGGATCAGGTGGGCGACGACCAGGCCCAGCATGATCCCGGGCAGCAGGAGCACGTGGATCGGGAAGAACCGCGAGATGATGTCGTGGCCCGGGAACTCCCCGCCGAACAGGAACATCGAGAGGTACGACCCGACGATCGGGATCGACAGGATCGCACCGTCGGCGAACCGGACGCCGGTGCCGGAGAGCAGGTCGTCGGGGAGCGAGTAGCCGGTCAGGCCGGTGAGGATGGCGAGGAACAGCAGGAGCCAGCCGAACAGCCAGTTGACCTCGCGGGGCTTGCGGAAGGCGCCGGTGAAGAACACCCGCATCATGTGGACGAGCATGCCGGCCACGAAGACCAGCGCCGCCCAGTGGTGGATCTGCCGGATCAGCAGGCCGCCGCGCACGTCGAAGCTGATGTGCAGCGTCGACTCGTACGCCTTGGTCATGATGATGCCGTTCAACGGCTGGTAGGTGCCGTGGTAGACGACCTCGGCGCCGCTGGGCTCGAAGAACAGGGTGAGGTAGATGCCCGTGAGGATCAGGATGAGGAAGCTGTAGAGGCAGATCTCGCCCAGCATGAAGGACCAGTGGTCCGGGAACACCTTGCGCATGTTCGCCTTGGCCAGGCCGTAGATCCCCAGTCGGCCGTCGGCCCAGTCCGCGAGCTTCTCACCCTTGCCGGGCGGCTCCGCTCGCTGTGCCGAACTCCCCACCCGTGCCTGACCGTTCACCGTTCGTGCCGCGTCGTCCATACGTCGCGTCGCCTCCCCGCCGGATCACCCCTCAGGGTGGCATGACAGGCCCCCGACAGCCAACGGTGCGACGTAAAGTCAGCCCGCCCCGACGATCCCCGCCGCCCGCGCCGCCGCCAGCCACTGCGGGAACTCGCCGACGAGACGGTCGTACAGCTCGCCGTCCGGCACCTTCCCCGGGTCCGAACCGGCGTGGAAGAAGCCCGCGTTGTCCACCGCCCGCTTGCCCGGCACCGCGAGTTCGTCGAGCTTGCGCAGGAAGTCGAACTGCTTGCTGTGCGGGTCGCCGAAGCCGACGAACTGCCAGAACAGCGGCAGCCTGGCCGCCTTGCACAGGTAGCGTTCCGCGGCGAGCTTGTTGATCGGGCCGCCGTCGGTCTGGAAGACGACCAGGGCGGGCGCGGTGGACCCGCTGTCCAGGTAGTGGTCGATCACGGCGTCCATTGCCAGGTGGTAACTGGTCTTGCCCATGTGCCCGAGCCCGGCCGCGATCTTCTCGATCCGGCCCGTGTGTTCGGCCAACTTGATGTCGGTGACCGCGTCGATGTCGGTACTGAAGAAGACGACGGGGACGCGGCCGTCGTCGTCCAGGTGTGCGGAGAGGCCGAGAACCCGGTCGGCGAGGGCCTGCACGCTGCCGTCGGCGTAGTACGGCTTCATCGAGCCGGAGTAGTCGACGACCAGGTAGACAGCGGCACGGAGGTCGTCGAGGCCGTGCTTGGTGAGGGAGATACCGGCCGACTTGTACGAGTCGACCAGCGCGGGCGCGGTCTGCTCCACCTTGCTGAGACTGATCGCGGCCATGTCCTGTTCCCCCTCACCCGTGGTTCAGGAGGCCGAGGTTACTTGATCGGAAAAAGGCGGCGGCGCCTGCCCTGTCGTCCGGTCGGGGACTGGCGGGCAGGCGCCGTCTTGGTGTTCCGTACGCCTTTGTACGGGACGTTCTTCGGGGTGGGTCAGACCATCAGCGAGCGGTCCGTCGGGCGGATCGGGGCCGGGAGGTCGCTCGCTCCGGTGAGGAAGCGGTCGACGCCCTTGGCGGCCGAGCGGCCCTCGGCGATCGCCCAGACGATCAGGGACTGGCCGCGGCCCGCGTCACCGGCGACGAAGACGCCGGGGACGTTGGTCTGGAAGTCGGCGTCGCGAGCGACGTTGCCGCGCTCGTCGAGTTCGAGACCGAACTGCTCGACCACGCCGTTGACCCGGTCGGTGCCGGTGAAGCCCATGGCCAGGGTGACCAGCTGGGCCGGGATCTTCCGCTCGGTGCCCGGCTTCGGGGTCAGCCTGCCCTCGACGAACTCCACCTCGGTGAGGTGCAGCCACTGGACGTTGCCGTCCTCGTCGCCCTCGAAGTGGGTGGTGGAGACGGAGTAGACCCGCTCGCCGCCCTCCTCGTGCGCCGAGGTGACCTTGTAGAGCATCGGGAAGGTCGGCCACGGCTGGTTCGGCGCGCGGTCCTCGCCCGGACGGGGCATGATCTCCAGCTGTGTGACGGAGGCCGCGCCCTGGCGGTGGGCGGTGCCGACGCAGTCCGCGCCGGTGTCGCCGCCGCCGATCACGACCACGTGCTTGCCCTCGGCCGAGATGGGGGACACGACGTAGTCGCCCTCCTGGACCTTGTTGGCCAGGGGCAGGTACTCCATCGCCTGGTAGACGCCCTTGAGCTCGCGGCCGGGGACCGGGAGGTCACGGGCGGTCGTCGCACCGGCGGCGATGACGACCGCGTCGTACCGCTTCTTCAGGTCGGTCGCCTTGAGGTCGACGCCGATCTCGATGCCGGTACGGAAGCGGGTGCCCTCCGCGCGCATCTGCTCGATGCGGCGGTTGATGTGCCGCTTCTCCATCTTGAACTCGGGGATGCCGTAGCGGAGCAGGCCGCCGACGCGGTCGGCGCGCTCGTAGACGGCGACGGTGTGGCCGGCCCGGGTCAGCTGCTGGGCGGCGGCCAGGCCCGCGGGGCCCGAGCCGATGACGGCGACGGTCTTGCCGGACAGGCGCTCGGGGGCCTGCGGCGCGACGGTCCCGACCTCCCACGCCTTGTCGATGATGGAGACCTCGACGTTCTTGATGGTGACGGCAGGCTGGTTGATGCCGAGCACGCACGCCGACTCGCAGGGGGCCGGGCAGAGGCGACCGGTGAACTCCGGGAAGTTGTTGGTCGCGTGCAGCCGCTCGGAGGCGGCCGTCCAGTCCTCGCGGTAGGCGAAGTCGTTCCACTCGGGGATCAGGTTCCCGAGCGGACAGCCGTTGTGGCAGAACGGGATGCCGCAGTCCATGCACCGGCTGGCCTGCTTGCTGATGATCGGCAGCAGCGAACCCCGGACGTAGACCTCGTTCCAGTCCTTGACGCGCTCGGTGACGGGACGGGTCTTGGCGACCTCACGGCCGTGGTTCAGGAAGCCCTTCGGGTCAGCCATTGATCGCCGCCTCCATCATCTTCTCGTGGGTCTCGGTCTCGGAGAGACCGGCTCGCTCGGCGGCGTCCTTGGCGGCGAGCACTGCCTTGTAAGTGCCAGGAATGATCTTGCTGAAGCGCTGCGCGGCCGCGTCCCAGTCGGCGAGCAGCTTCTCGGCGACCGTGGAGCCGGTCTCCTCGGCATGGCGGCGCACGACGTCGTACAGCCACTGCCGGTCACTGTCGTCGAGGGCCTCGACGGCGCTGACGTTGCCCACGTTGACGTTGTCGACGTTCAGGTCGATCACGTACGCGACGCCACCGGACATGCCGGCCGCGAAGTTGCGGCCCGTCTCGCCGAGGACCACCGCCTGGCCGCCGGTCATGTACTCGCAGCCGTGGTCGCCCACGCCCTCCGAGACCACCAGTGCACCGGAGTTACGGACGCAGAATCGTTCACCCGTACGACCGCGCAGGAACAGTTCGCCACCGGTCGCGCCGTAGGCGATGGTGTTGCCCGCGATGGTGGAGTACTCGGCGAGGTGGTCGGCCGCGCGGTCCGGACGGACGATGACACGGCCGCCGGAGAGGCCCTTGCCGACGTAGTCGTTGGCGTCGCCCTCCAGGCGGAGGGTGACACCGCGCGGCAGGAAGGCGCCGAAGGACTGGCCGGCCGAGCCGGTGAAGGTGATGTCGATGGTGTCGTCGGGCAGGCCCGCGCCGCCGAACTTCTTCGTCACCTCGTGGCCGAGCATGGTGCCGACCGTGCGGTTGATGTTGCGGACCTTGATCTGGGCGCGCACCGGCTGGGCGTCGGTGGCGCTGGAGGCAGCCAGGGCGTCCGAGGCGAGCTTGATCAGCTCGTTGTCCAGGGCCTTCTCCAGGCCGTGGTCCTGCGCGACCGTCTGGTGCAGCGCCGCGCCCTCGGGCAGTTCGGGCACGTGGAAGAGCGGGGCCAGGTCCAGGCCCTGCGCCTTCCAGTGGTTGACGGCGCGGGTGACGTCGAGCGTCTCCGCGTGGCCGACGGCCTCCTCGATGGAGCGGAAGCCCAGCTCGGCGAGGATCTCGCGGACCTCCTCGGCGATGAACTTGAAGAAGTTCACCACGTACTCGGCCTTGCCGTTGAAGCGGTCGCGCAGCACCGGGTTCTGGGTGGCGACGCCGACCGGGCAGGTGTCGAGGTGGCAGACGCGCATCATGATGCAGCCGGAGACGACGAGCGGCGCGGTCGCGAAACCGAACTCCTCGGCGCCGAGCAACGCGGCGATGACGACGTCACGGCCGGTCTTCAGCTGGCCGTCGGTCTGCACGACGATGCGGTCGCGCAGGCCGTTGAGCAGCAGGGTCTGCTGGGTCTCGGCGAGGCCGAGCTCCCAGGGGCCGCCCGCGTGCTTCAGCGAGGTCAGCGGGGAGGCGCCCGTACCGCCGTCGTGGCCGGAGATGAGCACGACGTCCGCGTGGGCCTTGGACACACCGGCCGCGACCGTGCCGACGCCGACCTCGGAGACCAGCTTGACGTGAATCCGCGCCTGCGGGTTCGCGTTCTTCAGGTCGTGGATCAGCTGGGCCAGGTCCTCGATGGAGTAGATGTCGTGGTGCGGCGGCGGGGAGATCAGGCCGACACCCGGGGTGGAGTGCCGGGTCTTCGCGACCCACGGGTAGACCTTGTGGCCGGGCAGCTGGCCGCCCTCGCCGGGCTTGGCGCCCTGGGCCATCTTGATCTGGATGTCGTCCGCGTTGACCAGGTACTCCGAGGTCACGCCGAAGCGGCCGGAGGCGACCTGCTTGATGGCGCTGCGCCGCGCCGGGTCGTACAGGCGGTCCGGGTCCTCGCCGCCCTCACCGGTGTTGGACTTGCCGCCCAGCTGGTTCATGGCGATGGCGAGGGTCTCGTGGGCCTCGCGCGAGATGGAGCCGTAGGACATGGCACCGGTCGAGAACCGCTTGACGATCTCGGAGACCGGCTCGACCTCGTCGACGGAGATCGGCTCGCGCCCCTCAAGGCCCGTCTTGAAGCCGAAGAGGCCGCGCAGCGTCATCAGCCGCTCGGACTGCTCGTTCACGCGGTCCGTGTACTTCTTGAAGATGTCGTAGCGGTTCGCGCGGGTCGAGTGCTGGAGGCGGAAGACCGTCTCCGGGTCGAACAGGTGCGGCTCGCCCTCGCGGCGCCACTGGTACTCGCCGCCTATGTCGAGGGCGCGGTGCGCCGGGGCGATGCCGGAGGCCGGGTAGGCCTTGGCGTGGCGGGCGGCGACCTCCTTGGCGATGACGTCGATGCCGACGCCGCCGATCTTGGAGGCGGTGCCGTTGAAGTACTTGTCGACGAAGCCGGCTTCGAGACCGACGGCCTCGAAGACCTGGGCGCCGCGGTAGGAGGCGACGGTCGAGATGCCCATCTTGGACATGACCTTGAGGACGCCCTTGCCGAGGGCGTAGATCAGGTTGCGGATGGCCTGCTCGGACTCCATGCCCGGCAGGAAGGTGCCCGCGCGGGTCAGGTCCTCGACGGACTCCATCGCCAGGTACGGGTTGACGGCGGCGGCGCCGAAGCCGATCAGCAGCGCGACGTGGTGGACCTCGCGGACGTCACCGGCCTCGACCAGCAGGCCCACGTGGGTGCGCTGCTTGGTGCGGATGAGGTGGTGGTGGACGGCCGCGGTGAGCAGCAGCGACGGGATCGGCGCGTGCTCGGCGTCCGAGTGCCGGTCCGACAGGACGATCAGGCGGGCGCCGTTCTCGATGGCCGCGTCGGCCTCGGCGCAGATCTCCTCGATCCGCGCGGCCAGGGAGTCGCCGCCGCCGGAGACCCGGTACAGGCCGGACAGGGTCGCGGCCTTGAAGCCGGGCATGTCGCCGTCGGCGTTGATGTGGATGAGCTTGGCCAGCTCGTCGTTGTCGATCACCGGGAAGGGCAGCACGACCGAGCGGCAGGAGGCGGCCGTCGGGTCGAGCAGGTTGCCCGAGGGACCGAGGGAGCTGCGCAACGACGTGACGAGCTCTTCGCGGATCGCGTCCAGCGGCGGGTTGGTGACCTGCGCGAAGAGCTGGGTGAAGTAGTCGAAGAGCAGGCGCGGGCGCTCGCTCAGCGCGGCGATGGGCGAGTCGGTGCCCATGGAGCCGATCGGCTCGGCGGCGGCCTTGGCCATCGGCGCGAGGATGACGCGCAGCTCTTCCTCGGTGTAGCCGAAGGTCTGCTGGCGGCGGGTGACCGAGGCGTGGGTGTGCACGATGTGCTCGCGCTCGGGCAGGTCGCCCAGCTCGATCTCGCCGGCCTCCAGCCACTCCGCGTAGGGCTGCGCGGCGGCGAGGCCGGCCTTGATCTCGTCGTCCTCGATGATGCGGTGCTCGACGGTGTCGACGAGGAACATCCTGCCGGGCTGCAGCCGGCCCTTGCGGACCACCTTGGCGGGGTCGATGTCGAGGACGCCGACCTCTGAGCCGAGGACGACCAGGCCCTCGTCGGTGACCCAGTAGCGGCCGGGGCGCAGACCGTTGCGGTCGAGAACGGCGCCGACCTGGGAGCCGTCGGTGAAGGTGACGCAGGCGGGGCCGTCCCAGGGCTCCATCATCGTGGAGTGGAAGCCGTAGAAGGCGCGGCGGGCCGGGTCCATCGAGTCGTGGTTCTCCCACGCCTCCGGGATCATCATCAGCACGGAGTGCGGCAGCGAACGCCCGCCCAGGTGCAGGAGCTCCAGCACCTCGTCGAAGGACGCCGAGTCGGAGGCGTCGGGCGTACAGATCGGGAAGACGCGGTCCAGCTTCTCCTGCGGCCCGAACAGGTCGGAGACCAGCTGGGACTCGCGGGCGACCATCCAGTTCCGGTTGCCCTTGACGGTGTTGATCTCACCGTTGTGGGCGACGAAGCGGTAGGGGTGCGCGAGGGGCCACGACGGGAAGGTGTTCGTGGAGAACCGGGAGTGCACGAGCGCGATCGCGGATGCGAAGCGGCGGTCGGACAGGTCCGGGAAGAAGGGCTCCAGCTGGCCGGTGGTCAGCATGCCCTTGTAGACGATGGTCCGCGCGGACAGCGACGGGAAGTAGACGTCGACCTCGCGCTCGGCGCGCTTGCGCAGCACGAACGCCTTGCGGTCCAGCGCGATGCCCTCGCTGGCGCCGTCGGTGACGAAGATCTGCCGGAAGACCGGCATGGTGGAGCGGGCGGTGGCGCCGAGCAGCTGCGGGGCGACCGGAACCTCGCGCCAGCCGAGGACGGTGAGGCCCTCCTCGTCCGCGATCGTCTCGATCCGCGAGACGGCGTCCTGGGTGCCGTCCTCCGGGAGGAAGGCGATGCCGACGGCGTAGGAACCGGCGGTCGGCAGCTCGAATCCGGCCACCTCACGGAAGAAGGCGTCGGGCACCTGGGAGAGCAGGCCCGCGCCGTCACCGGAGTCGGGCTCGGAGCCGGTCGCGCCGCGGTGCTCCAGGTTGCGCAGAACCGTGAGTGCCTGCTCGACCAGCGCATGGCTCGCCTCGCCGGTGAGGGTGGCCACGAAGCCGACGCCACAGGCGTCGCGCTCGTTGCGGGGGTCGTACATACCCTGCGCAGCAGGGCGAGCATCCATGAACGACCAGTTTCGGCCGTTCGTGGAGTGCTGGGACGGCTGGCGCGGCGTACGCATCGGCTCTCCCGTCGTCGTCAGTGGCGTATAGCAGGTGCCGAGGGACGACGCTGGCCCTCTGCGTTTTTGTTGCGAAATTTCACGCAGGTTACATGATGGAGCGATTCTCGGGAACTGGATACACCGTTCCAACATGCGGACGCCGTAGGGGTTTACGGCGAGGTACCGCTCAAGCGGTGAAGGTGGTGGGGGACCGATCCGGACAGATCCGTGTCCATCGGTCCGCAGGGGCGGGGGTGAGCGTCGCGCCACCCCACAGGTGCATGGCAGGCCTCATTGCCTGCGGCGCTTACGGCTCATGCCCAGTGGTTAAGCATTCGAAACCAGCGAGTAACGGGTACTTATGCGGCCCAACGCATAGCTACCAGTCGCCTTATCCTACGGCCGACCCGATCAGGGTGCCCAGGGCGTACGTCACACCGGCCGCCGCGCCGCCCAGCGCGAGCTGCCGCAGACCGCTGAACCACCAGCTCCGCGCGGTCACCTTGGCCACCACGGCACCGCACCCGAACAGTCCGGCGAGGGCCAGCAGCAGGGCGGGCCAGAGCGCGGTCGCGCCGAGCAGGAACGGCAGCACGGGCAGCAGCGCGCCCAGCGCGAACGAGCCGAAGGACGAGACGGCGGCGACCAGCGGCGAGGGCAGATCGCCGGGGTCGATCCCGAGCTCCTCGCGGGCGTGTATCTCCAGCGCCTGCTCGGGGTCGGCGGACAGCTGCCGGGCGACCTCCCGGGCCAGCTCCGGCTCGACACCCCGCGCCTCGTACAGCGCGGCCAGCTCGGCCTCCTCGTCCTGCGGGTGCCTGCGCAGCTCCCCGCGCTCCACGTCCAGCTCGGCCTCGACGAGCTCGCGCTGCGAGGCGACGGAGGTGTACTCGCCGGCGGCCATCGAGAAGGCGCCGGCGGCCAGCCCGGCGAGCCCGGTGATGACGATGGTCTGGTGGCCGACGGCCCCGCCCGCCACACCGGTCATCAGGGCGAGGTTGGAGACCAGCCCGTCCATGGCCCCGAAGACGGCGGGCCGCAGCCAGCCCCCGTTCACATCCCGGTGGGTGTGGTTGTCACGGTGGGCTTCGTGCAGGGTCGCCTGGGTCTCGATCACGGCCATGAGGGGTCCCCCAAAAGGTCTCGCAGCGCGCCCCGGATAAGCTGAGGCAAAGCTAACTTTGGACAAGTTCTATCTTTCGACAACGCCGACAGTACGCCGGGGCATTCCTCGCCGCCAGCAAGGAAAGGCTGGGCTAACCTGCAGCTTTACCCTCTTCCGCTCACACGTGCGACACCCTGCACAGATGTCGACCGGGTGATGTGAAGGCCCTTCAGGCTGCGGTCAACCGCCGTTGGTGGGACACATCCGCAAACGGTTCCGCGCCCCCGCGCGAAGCCCCTCCCGGAGAGGCCCGCCCATGTCATCGATCGTCTGCACCCCGCCGGTCCCCGCTCCCGGGGAGCCCGCCCCCGACCTGCGCGACCGGGCCCGGGGCGCGCTGCTGGGCCTGGCCGTGGGCGACGCGCTCGGGGCGCCGGCGGAGAACATGAAGCCCTCCGAGATCCGCGCCCGCTGGGGCCGCATCACGGGTTACGTGACCGACCACCCCGCCGGCACCGACGACACCGAGTACGCGATCTTCTCCGGTCTCCTCCTCGCCCGGCACGGCTCGGCCCTCACCCCGGCCCATGTCGAGGCGGCCTGGCACGAGTGGATCGCCGACCGCGCCGAGGGCCCCTTCAAGGGCGCGGGCTTCAGCGAACGCGGCACCCTGGAGAACCTCCGCCGGGGCCTCGCCGCCCCCATCTCCGCCCAGCACCGGCACGCCTGGAGCGACGGCCTGGCCATGCGGGCGGCCCCCTTCGGCGTCTTCGCGGCGGGCCGCCCCGCCGAGGCGGCCCGGCTCGTCGCCGTCGACGGCTCCGTGAGCCACGAGGGCGAGGGCATCTACGGCGGCCAGGCGGTGGCGGCGGGGGTCGCGGCGGCGATGGCCGGGGCCCCGCCGACGGCGGTGGTCGCGGCCGCGCTCGCCGTGGTCCCCGACGACTCCTGGACGGCCCGCTCCCTGCGCCGCGCGGTGTCGGTGGCCCACCGCGGCGAACGGGCGGTCCGCTCCGCGGTGGTCATCGGCGGCTACCCCTGGACCGACCTCGCCCCGGAGGCGGTGGCCCTGGCCTTCGGCGCGTACGCGGCGGCGGACGGCGACTTCCGGGACGCGGTGCTGACGGCGGTCAACATGGGCCGGGACGCGGACACGACTGCGGCGGTGGCCGGCGCGCTGGCGGGCGCGACGCGGGGCGAGGCGTCGATCCCGCCGGAGTGGGGGGCGGCGATCGGCCCGGCCCGAGGCAGCTGCCTGCCGTCGATGGCGGGACAGCATGTGCTGGAGGTGGCGGAACTGCTGACAGGGCCGGCTTCGACACGGACCGAGCCGCGGCCGTCGCCACGGACACCTCTACCGGCCGAGGCACACGCATGGACGCCGGCCGATCCAGCGACCGAGCCACCCGTCCTGATCCCGTCCGAGTCGCAACGCTCTGCACCACCCTTCCCACCCACCGAGCCACACCCCTCCACACCAGCCCCCCTCCCCACCGAGCCACACCCCTCCACACCAGCCCCCCTCCCCACCGAGCCACACCCCTCCACACCAGCCTTTCTGCCAACCGAGTCGGGTGGTGGGTGGGCGAGGTCTCGGGGGTCCAGGGGGCGGAGCCCCCTGGGCGTGAGCTGCGGCGAGGGGGTCCGGTGAACCGGCGTCGTATCGAGGGGCTCCTCCTCGGCCTCGCCGCGGGCGACGCCGCCGGCTGGCCTTCCGCGCGGCACCGCGCCTCCCGCATGCCGGAATGGACCCGCCGCCTCACCCGCGAACTCGACACCTTCGCGGAACAGAACGCGACCACCACCCTCCCCGTCCCCATCGCCCTCAACCAACCCCCCGAGCCCCTCCGCCTCGGCCCCTCCGACGACGCCGAGTGGGCGGCCTTCGCCGCGGAAGCCGTCCTGCGCGCCGGCGACGACACCGCCCTCGGCGACCTCAGCCGTGAGCTCCGTACCCGCGCCGCCATCGACCTCACCTGGACCGCGGTCGCCTCCGAGGTCGCCGCCGCGGCCGACCGCGCCCCGGAGGTCGAGTCGGCCGTACTCCCCCTGCGCGCCCGCATCTCCGTCCGCGCCGGTCTCGGCAACCTCGCCGCCGGCCTCCGCCCGCCCGCCACCGGCCACGACAACCCGCACTACTTCGACGACGCCGCCTGCGTCCGCGCCTGCGCCCTCGCCGTCGCCCATCCCGGCGACCCCCAACGCGCCGCCGACCTCGCCGAGTTCGACGCTCGCTACACCCAGGACGGCGACGGCGTGCACGGCGCCCGTGCCATGGCCGCGGCCCTCGCGCTCGCCCTCGTCGGCGCCGAGGTCGAGACCTGCGTGGCCGCGGCCCTCACCGAACTCCCCGAGTCCACCGAGATCGGCCGCAACGCCCGCCACGCCCTGACCCTCACCGGTGCCGCGGACACGGCGTTCGCCCTCATCCCGCTCCTCGAACACCAAATCGTCGACCACGTCTACAGCTACGGCATCGCCGCCGCCGAGACCGTCCCGGTCGCCCTCGCCCTCGCCACCGCCGCGCGCGGCCGGATCGCCGAGGCCGTACCCGCCGCCGCCTGCCTCTCCCGGGTCGCCGACTCGGCCCCCGCCCTCGCCGGCGCGCTCACCGGTGCCCTCGGCGGCGCCGATGCGATCCCGCCGTCCTGGCGGGACGCCTGCCGCACCCTCTCCGGCTGTGCCCTCCCCCGGCTCACCGGCACGGACCTCGTGGAACTCGCCGAACTCCTGGAAGCCACACAACCGGCCCGTCCAGGTGGATGATTCGGTGCATGACGCCCAAAGGAGAAGAAAGCGCCGGAGCTTCGCTCGACGACCGGATCACCGGAGCACTGGTCGGGGCCGCCGTCGGCGACGCCCTCGGCGGTCCGGTCGAGGGCTACTCCCCCGGCCAGATCCTCGAACGCCACGGCGGCCGCGTGCACGGCGTCGTCGGCCCCTGGAACGGCGACGACTGGCGCACCGCCCGCCCCATCGCGCCGTACCACAAGGGCGACGGGCACGTCACCGACGACACCTTGATGACCCATGCGCTGGTACGGGTGTACGACCGGGTCCGCGACCACCTCGACGCGTACGCGATCGCCGACCACCTGGTCCCCGACCTGATGACCAACCCCCGCTGGATCCCGGAACTGGAGGCGGAGACCATCCCCCTCCACCGGATCTTCCTCGCGGAGAAGTGGCTGGCGACCCGCCTCCACTACGGCCATGCCGACCCCCGGGAAGCCGGCGTCGGCAACATCGTCAACTGCGGTGCGGCGATGTACATGGCCCCGGTCGGCCTGGTCAACGCGGCGCATCCGCGGGCCGCGTACGCCGAGGCGCTGGACGTGGCGGGCGCCCACCAGTCGTCGTACGGCAGGGAGGCCGCGGGCGTCTTCGCGGCGGCGGTGGCGGCGGCGACGGCGCCCGGCGCGACACCGGACTCCGTGGTCGGCGTCTGCCTGTCCCTGGCGAAGGACGGCACCCGCGAGGCGATCGAACGCGTCTGTGAAACGGCGGCACGCCACTGCGACTTCGAGTCGGCGCTCGTCCCGCTCCGCGACGCGGTCGCCCCCTACGACACGGTGGGCCCCGACTACCGGTCCCCCTCGCTCGGCGCCCGCCGACCCTCCCGTCTGCACGCCATCGAGGAACTCCCCGTCGCCCTGGGCATGTTGCTGGTGGCCGACGGCGACTACCGGCAGGCCGTGCTCGGTTCCGTCAACTACGGCCGGGACTGCGACTCCATCGCGACGATGGCGGGCGCGATCGCCGGCGCGCTGGGCTCACCGGTTCCGGAGGACTGGTCGAAGCGGGTCGCGGAGGCCAGCCGCCTCGACCTCTGGGAACCGCCCCGGGTCCTGGCCGCCGTGACCCGCGAGGTCTTCGCCCTCGACCTGGAACGCCGCCGCGTCCACGAGGAGTCCTTCGCCCGCCTCGGAGGCCCGAGTTGCTCCGCCTGACCTGGGTCCAGCCGGAGGATCTGCTGGGCCATGAGCTGCGCCAGGCCCGGCAGGACGGCCGGGAGCCGTCGGCGATCGCTGCGCGCTGGCGGGCGGCGGGGGGCGCGGACGCGCCGGACCGGGCGGGCGCGTCGGAGGGACGGGCCTCCCGTTATCTGCGTCAACTGGCGGAGGACCTGCTCGACGAACTCGCGGACCTGCCGAGCAGGTTGAACGAGCCGACGGATCTGGCCGCCATCAAGGCACTGTGCCCGCAGTGGCCGAGCGCCCACCGGGGAGGTCCGTGCGGACCGTCGTGCGGCTGCGGCCCGGTGGGGGCCGATCGCGCAGTTCCCCGCGCCCCTGAAAAACATAGCTGCGGGCAGTCGTGCCGCTGGGGCGGCACGGGTGGGCGCAGCGGCACCCTGCCAGCGCCGGTGAGCGTCCCCACCCCCCGGCCCCCACACCCCCGCACCTACCACGCCGCCTGGCTGGGCCGAGCCGTCGGCTGTCTGCTCGGCAAACCCGTCGAGAAGCTCCCCCTGCACGCCATCCGCGAACTCGCCCGCGCCACCGGCAACTGGCCCCTGAACCACTACTTCACCGCCCGCGGCGTCCCCGCCGACCTCCTCTCCGCGCACCCCTGGAACCGCCGCTCGGCCCCCACCTCCCTCGCCGAGAACATCGACGGCATGCCCGAGGACGACGACCTCAACTACCCCCTCCTCAACCTCCTCCTGCTCCAGCGCCGCACCAGGGACTTCACCACCACCGACGTCGCCGCCCTCTGGCTCGACGAACTCCCCGCCGGCCGCACCTTCACCGCCGAACGCGTCGCCTACCGCAACCTCCTCACCGGGATCGAGCCCCCGCACACCGCCCGCCACCGCAACCCCTTCCGCGAGTGGATCGGCGCCCTCATCCGCGCCGACGTGCACGGCTGGACCAACCCCGGCGACCCGGCCGCCGCGGCCGAACAGGCCCACCGCGACGCCACCCTCACCCACACGGCCAACGGCGTCTACGCGGCGATGTTCACGGCGGCCGTCATCGCCACCGCCGTCACCGGCACCCACGACGTCCACTCCTGCCTGCGCGCCGGCCGGTCCGTCGTCCCGCCCCACTCCCGGCTGGCCCACGCCGTCGACCACGCGATCCGGCTCGCCGAGTGCCACGACGACTTCGACACCGTCGTGGACGAACTCCACGCCACCCACTCCCCCACCCACCACTGGGTGCACGCCATTCCCAACACCGCCCTGATCGCCGCCGCCCTCACCCACGCCGACGGCGACTTCACCGGCTCCGTCTGCCGCGCGGTGAGCGGCGGTTGGGACACCGATTCCAACGGAGCGACCGCCGGCTCGGTCGCCGGTCTGCTCGCGGGGGACCCCGACGCGCTCCCCGACCGCTGGACGACCCCGCTCAAGAACCGACTCGCCACCTCCGTCGCCGGCTTCGACGGCACCGGCTTCGACACCCTCGCCCACCTCACCCACCTGGAGGCGACCCGCTCATGACCCACATCGCCGTACTAGGCAGCACGAACATGGACCTCGTCGCGTACGCCGAGAGAGCCCCGCAGCTCGGAGAGACCGTGACGGGACGGGCGTTCCGTACGATCCCCGGCGGCAAGGGCGCCAACCAGGCGATCGCCGCCGCCCGCGCCGGCGCCACCGTCTCGATGATCGGCGCGGTCGGCCACGACGCCTACGGCGCCCGGCTGCGCGAGACCCTCGAACACTCCGGCGTGGACACGGACTCGCTGCGCACGATCGAGGGCCCCTCCGGCACCGCGCACATCGTCGTGGACGACGAGGGCGGCAACGCGATCGTCGTGGTGCCCGGCGCGAACGGCACCGTCGACCATCTCGCCCCCGGCGACGAGGGCGTCATCGCCTCCGCCGACACGCTCCTGCTCCAGCTGGAGATCCCCCTCGCGGCGGTGGTGGCGGGGGCCCAGGCCGCCCGCCGGCACGGCGTCCGGACCATCCTCACCCCGTCCCCCGCCCGCCCGCTCCCCTCCGAACTCCTCGACAGCATCGACCTGCTGGTGCCGAACGAGCGGGAGGCGGCCACCCTCACCGACCGCTTCGACCCGCGCGACGCGGCGGCCGCGCTCCTCGACCGGGTACCGCAGGTCGTCGTCACGCTCGGCGCGGCCGGCAGCCTCTACCTCACCCGCGACGCGGCGCCGCTCGTCGTCCCCGCGCCCCGGGTGTCCGCCGTCGACTCGACGGGTGCCGGCGACACCTTCGTCGGCGCCCTGGCGGTCGCCCTGGCCGAGGAGAAACCGATCCGCGAGGCCCTGTCCTGGGCCGCCGCCGCGGCGGCGATCTCCGTACAACGGGAGGGAGCGACGGAGTCGATGCCGTACCGCCCGGAGATCGAGGCCCAGTACACCGCATGAGTACGACACCCACGACACCCACAGCAGCCACAGCAGCCACGACGCCCACGGCACCCAACGGCCCGGCGGCGCACCCCGGGCCCCCGCTCCCGCCCCTCACCGGTCTGCGCGTCCTCGATCTCGCCACCCTCTTCGCCGGTCCTCTCGCCGCCACCCTGCTCGGTGACTTCGGCGCCGAGGTCATCAAGGTCGAGCACCCCGCCAAACCCGACCCCTCCCGGGGCCACGGCCCGGCCAAACACGGCGTCGGCCTGTGGTGGAAGCTGCTCGGCCGCAACAAGCGCACCCTCACCCTCGACCTGTCCAGGCCCGGCGGCCGGGCCACCCTCCTCCGGCTCGCCGCCACCGCCGACGTGATCATCGAGAACTTCCGCCCCGGCACCCTGGAGAAGTGGGACCTGGGGTGGGAGGAGCTGTCCGCCGCCAACCCGCGGCTGGTCCTGACCCGGGTCACCGCCTTCGGCCAGTTCGGCCCCTACGCCCACCGGCCCGGCTTCGGCACCCTCGCCGAGGCGATGAGCGGCTTCGCGGCGATCACCGGCGAGCCGGACGCCCCGCCGACGCTGCCCCCGTTCGGGCTCGCCGACTCCATCGCGGCGCTGGCCACCGCGTACGCCGTGATGACCGCGCTCGCGGCCCGGGACCGCACCGGCGAGGGCCAGGTCGTCGACATGGCGATCATCGAGCCGATCCTGGCCGTCCTCGGCCCCCAGCCCACCTGGTACGACCAGCTCGGCTACGTCCAGGCACGCACCGGCAACCGGTCCGCCAACAACGCCCCGCGCAACACCTACCGCACGGCGGACGGCAGCTGGGTCGCGGTGTCCACCTCGGCCCAGTCGATCGCGGAACGCGTGCTGCGGCTGGTCGGGCGCCCGGAGCTGATCGACGAACCGTGGTTCGCGACCGGTGCCGGCCGGGCCGCGCACGCAGACGTCCTCGACGCGGCCGTCGGCAACTGGGTCGCCACCCGCTCCCGTGCCGAGGTGCTGGCCGAGTTCGAGAAGGCGGAGGCGGCGGTGGCGCCCGTCCAGGACGTACGGGACGTGATGGAGGACCCGCAGTACCAGGCGCTGAACACGATCACCACCGTCCCCGACCCCGAGCTGGGCCCGCTGCGCATGCAGAACGTTCTCTTCCGGCTCTCCGCCACCCCCGGCGCGATCCGCTGGACCGGCCGCCCGCACGGCGCCGACACGGAGGAGGTCCTGGCCGAGCTGGGCCTGACCCCGGCCCAGGTGCGGGACCTGCGCGCGGAGGGCGCCGTATGACCGGCCTGCCGTTCCCGCTGACCTGGCTGTACGTCCCCGGCGACCGACCGCACGTGGTCGCCAAGGCGCTGGCCTCCGGAACGGACGTGGTGGTGATCGACCTGGAGGACGCGGTCGCCCCCGACCGCAAGGACTACGCCCGCGACGCCACCGCCGACCTCCTCGCCCACCCCCAGCCGGTCCCGGTCCACGTCCGGATCAACGCCCTGGACACGCCGTGGGCCCGGACCGACGTCAAGGCCCTCCTCTCGCTCCCCGGCCTGGCCGGACTCCGCGTCCCGAAGGTCGCCGGCCCGGAGGACATCCGCCGGCTCGCGGCCCGGACCGCCGCCCTCCCCCTCTACGCCCTGCTCGAATCGGCCCTCGGCATCGAACACGCCTACGCGATCGCCGCCGCCCACCCGGCCCTGCGGGGCATCTCCCTGGGCGAGGCGGACCTACGGGCCGACCTGGGCGTACGGGACGACATCGGCCTCGACTGGTCCCGGTCCCGGATCGTGGTCGCCGCACGGGCGGCGGGCCTCGCCCCGCCGCCCCAGTCGGTCCACCCCGACACCCGCGACCTCAACGGCCTCGCCGCCTCCTGCGCCCACGGCCGCGCCCTGGGCTTCCTGGGCCGCGCCGCGATCCACCCCCGCCAGCTCCCGATCATCGAGCGGGCCTACCTCCCCACGGAGGCCGAACTGGAACAGGCGGAGACGGTCGTCAAGGCAGCCACCACGGAACAGGGCGCCCAGGCCCTCCCCGACGGCAGCTTCATCGACGCGGCGGTGGTGGCCGCGGCCCGCAGAACCCTGTCCCTCACGAACCGCCGCTGACCTGCTCCACCCGCCGACGACTCCGTTCTGCCGCAGCGGCGAGTACCTCCACGGCGCTGTCCGGCGGTGCCGAACCCGCCGCAACCCCCTGGCCCGCACACGAAGAGGGCGCCCGGTTCGATCCCGGGCGCCCTCTTCGTCGTACAGCAGCAGGTCAGCAGCTCAGCTCTTCTTGCTTCCCGACCCGGCCTCGTCCTTCACTTCGTCGGCGGCGTCATCCTCGGCCTCGGCCTCGTCGCCAGAGGCCTCGGCGTCCTTCGCCTCAGCGATCTCACCCGCCTCAGCGATCTCACTCGCCTCGTCGGTCTCACCGGCACCGTCGGCCGCACCGTCGGAGACACCCTCACCGTCGGAGCCGCCCGGCTCGACCACCGTCTCCCGGCCCGGCCGCTTCTTCGCGGAGAGCACCATGTACAGCACCGCGAGCAGGAACACGATCATCGCGGTCCAGTCGTTGAGCCGCAGACCGAGGATGTGGTGGGCGTCGTCGACGCGCATGTACTCGATCCAGCCGCGGCCCACGCAGTACGCGGCGACGTACAGGGCGAAGGCGCGGCCGTGGCCGAGCTTGAAGCGGCGGTCGGCCCAGATGACCAGGAAGCCGACGCCGATGCACCACAGCGACTCGTAGAGGAAGGTCGGGTGGTAGTAGCCCGGGATCCGGCCGCCCTCGGAGGAGGTGATGTGCAGGGCCCACGGAACGTGGGTCTCACGGCCGTACAGCTCCTGGTTGAACCAGTTGCCCCAGCGGCCGATCGCCTGGGCGAAGGCGATGCCGGGGGCGATGGCGTCGGCATAGGCGGGCAGCGGGATGCCCCGGCGCCGGCAGCCGATCCACGCGCCCACCGCACCGAGCGCGATCGCGCCCCAGATGCCGAGGCCACCCTGCCAGACCTTGAACGCGTCGACCCAGTCGCGGCCCGAGCTGAAGTACAGCTCGTAGTCCGTGATCACGTGGTAGAGGCGCCCGCCGACAAGGCCGAACGGTACGGCCCAGACCGCGATGTCGGCCACGGTGCCGGCCCGCCCGCCCCGGGCGATCCAGCGCTTGTTGCCGAGCCAGACGGCTACGAAGACACCGATGATGATGCAGAACGCGTAGCCGCGCAGCGGGATGGGTCCGAGGTGGATCACTCCGCGCGACGGGCTGGGAATGTAGGCAAGTTCTTCCATGGCAGGGTCGACGCTACCGTGCCGGACCGGGCCGACGGCAACCAGCCCGGCTACGGCTCCATAACGGGGACGTGAGAATCGCTTACCCCCGCCTACTGCTTGTTCGCGTCCTCGACCAGCTGCTTCAGCTTGTCCGGGGTCATGGTCTGGTCCTCGTAGATGTTCTTGCCGCCGAGCAGGACGGTCGGGGTGCCGTTGAACTTGCCCGCCTGGAAGGCCTGGTTGGATTTCACGACCCAGGAGTTGTGCGTGCCGTCCTTGACGCACTTCTGGAACGCCGGCGTGTTCAGCCCTTCGACCTTGCCGGCCAGCTCGATCAGCTTGTCGTTGCCGGCGAACGCGTCGTCGGTCTCCTTCGGCTGGTTCTCGTACAGCACGTCGTGGAAGTCGCGGAACTTCCCGGCGTCCTGGGCGCAGGCCGCCGCGTTGGCCGCGTTCCGGGAACCGCTGCCGCCGAGGTTGCCGTCGATCAGCGTGACCAGGTGGTAGTCGATCCTGAGCTTGCCGGCGTCGACCAGCTCGTGGAGCGTCGGGCGGTACGCCGTCTCGAAGGCCTGGCAGGCCGGGCAGCGGAAGTCCTCCCAGACGGTGAGCGTCGCCTTGGCGTCGTCCTTGCCGACCGGGATCGCGAGGCTGTCCTTGCCCTGCGCGCCGGAGGGCGCCACGACCGGGCCCGAGCTCGCGCTGCCCTTGTCCTTGCCCGCGTTCGCGGCGACCACGCCGATCACCGCCGCCAGGCCCAGGACGCAGACGACGCTCGCGCCCACGATCAGCGTGCGCCGCCGCTTGTCCGCGGCCCGCTGCTTCTCGCGCTCGGCCGCCAGCCGCTCACGGGCCATCCGCTTTCCGTCACGATTCTTCTCGCTCACACCCCCAGAACGAACCAGGGAGGCGCAGCGCGCCTCCCCGGTCCCAGGTCCACCCGTTCGAGTGACCGAATGTTCTGTTGTGTCCGGCGGTACCCCGGAAGGCTTGCCCGCTGCGGGGCTACGCCTGTCCGCGCACGCCCTTCGCCAGGTCCCCGGCGAGTTCACGGACGGCCGCCACGCCGGCCGCGTGGTCCGGCGCGTCCAGCATCCGCTTCACGAAGGCCGAACCGACGATCACGCCGTCGGCGAAGCCGGCGACCTCGGCGGCCTGGGCCGCGTTCGAGACGCCGAGGCCGACGCAGACGGGCAGGTCGGTGCCGGTGGCCCGGGTGCGTTCGACCAGGTCCTGGGCCTGTGCCCCGACCGATTCACGTGTACCGGTGACACCCATCAGCGAGGCCGCGTAGACGAAGCCGCTGCCCGCCGCGGTGATCTGCGCGAGCCGCTCGTCCTTGCTGCTGGGCGCCACCACGAAGACCGTCGCGAGGCCGTGCTTCTCGGCGTGCTCCCTCCAGAGCGCCGACTCCTGCACCGGCAGGTCCGGCAGGATGCAGCCCGCGCCGCCCGCCTCGGCGAGCTCCGCGGTGAAGCGCTCCACGCCGTAGCGGTCGATGGGGTTCCAGTACGTCATGACGAGGATCGGGCTGCCGGTGGCCTCGTAGGCCTCCTTGACCGTGCGCATGACGTCCGCGATCCGCACGCCGCCGCGCAGGGCGATGTCGTCGGCGGTCTGGATGACCGGGCCGTCGAGGACCGGGTCGCTGTGCGGCAGTCCGACCTCGACGACGTCCGCGCCGCCGTCGAGCACGGCCTTGATCGCCTCGATGCCGGCGTCCACGGTCGGGAACCCGGCCGGGAGGTAGGCGATGAGCGCGGCGCGGCCCTCGGCCTTGGCACCCTCGAGGGTGTCGGACAGCAGCTGGCCCTTCTTGCTGTTCAGTGCAGCCCCGCTCACTTGGCGTCCCCCTCGATCTCGGCGGTGGCGGTGGCGTCGGCAGCCACCTCGGCGTCGGTGTCGTACAGCCCGAAGTAGCGCGCGGCGGTGTCCATGTCCTTGTCGCCGCGGCCCGACAGGTTGACGACGATCAGCCCGTCCTCGCCGAGTTCCCTGCCGACCTCCAGAGCGCCCGCGAGGGCGTGGGCGCTCTCGATGGCCGGGATGATGCCCTCGGTGCGGGAGAGCAGGCGCAGGGCCTGCATGGCCGCGTCGTCGGTGACCGCGCGGTACTCGCCGCGGCCGGAGTCCTTGAGGTAGGAGTGCTCCGGGCCGATGCCGGGGTAGTCCAGACCGGCGGAGATCGAGTACGGCTCGGTGATCTGGCCCTCGTCGTCCTGGAGGACGTACGACCGGGAGCCGTGCAGGATGCCGGGCTCGCCGGCGGTGAGGGTGGCCGCGTGCTCGCCGGTCTCGATGCCGTGCCCCGCGGGCTCGCAGCCGATCAGGCGGACGTCCTCGTCGGGGATGAAGGCGTGGAAGAGGCCGATGGCGTTGGAGCCGCCGCCGACGCAGGCGATCGCGGCGTCGGGGAGCCGGCCGGCCCGCTCCAGGATCTGGCGGCGGGCCTCGACGCCGATGACGCGGTGGAAGTCGCGGACCATCGCCGGGAAGGGGTGCGGTCCCGCGACCGTGCCGAACAGGTAGTGGGTGTGGTCGACGTTGGCCACCCAGTCGCGGAACGCCTCGTTGATGGCGTCCTTGAGCGTGC
Source organism: Streptomyces sp. NPDC047061 (assembly GCF_040643955.1). Lineage (NCBI taxonomy): Bacteria > Bacillati > Actinomycetota > Actinomycetes > Kitasatosporales > Streptomycetaceae > Streptomyces > Streptomyces sp. NPDC047061. The sequence continues at coordinate 163,962 of NZ_JBEYVI010000003.1, read as the reverse complement.
GGCTGCCGGACTTCACGGCGATGACCTCGGCGCCGAGGATGCGCATCCGGGCCACGTTGAGGGCCTGGCGCCGGGTGTCGATCTCGCCCATGTAGATGGTGCAGTCGAGGCCGAACAGCGCGCAGGCGGTGGCCGTCGCCACGCCGTGCTGGCCGGCGCCGGTCTCCGCGATCACGCGGGTCTTGCCCATGCGCTTGGTGAGCAGGGCCTGGCCGAGCACGTTGTTGATCTTGTGCGAGCCGGTGTGGTTCAGGTCCTCGCGCTTGAGGAACATCCGGGCGCCGCCCGCGTGTTCCGCGAAGCGGGGGACCTCGGTGAGCGCCGACGGGCGGCCCGTGTAGTTGAGGAGCAGGTCGTCGAGTTCACGGGCGAACTCGGGGTCGTGCTTGGCCTTGTCGTACTCGACGGCGACCTCGTCCACGGCGGCGACGAGGGCCTCCGGGATGAACTTGCCGCCGAAGGCGCCGAAGTAGCCCTCGGCGCTGGGCACCTGACCGGTGGGGTCAGGGAAGAAGAAATCGCTGGGCATGCCAGAACCTCACGGTGAGTGCGTGTGAAAAGACACTATTCGCCGTGGGACGTCGGGGTTGTCTGTCGGCTGCGGGCCGTCAGTGGTTGCTCGCGCTCGCGCGACGGAGTCGCAAAATCAGATACAGCCCCGCGCCCCTAACGGGGCGCTGCCATCGACGGCCGTTCACCTGTCCCGGTTCGTCGCCGATGACGTAACGCACGCGGCGGCCGTGGATTCGGCGGGCCGGGGCGCGGCAACCGCGGGGACGGCAGCCGCGCGCCAGGCGGGCGTACCGGTCCACTGCTGTCGTCACCGTGAGAGTCATCGGGATCAGCCTACCGGGTGATCAGGGCCTGCCGTGGCGGAGTGCGGGGTGTTCGCCCGCCGCCACCAGGTCGGCCACCGCCGACTTGGGGTCACGGCCCGTCACCAGGGACTCGCCGACCAGGACCGCGTCGGCGCCCGCGTTGGCGTACGCGATCAGGTCGTGCGGGCCGCGGACGCCGGACTCGGCGACCTTGACGATGTGGTCGGGGATCTCCGGGGCGACCCGCTCGAAGGTGGAGCGGTCGACCTCCAGGGTCTTCAGGTTGCGCGCGTTGACGCCGATCACCTTGGCGCCCGCGTCGACCGCGCGCTCGACCTCGTCCTCGTCGTGGACCTCGACGAGCGGGGTGAGGCCGATGGACTCGGCGCGCTCGATCAGCGACTCAAGGGCCGGCTGGTCGAGGGCGGCGACGATCAGCAGCGCGAGGTCGGCACCGTACGCACGGGCCTCCCACAACTGGTACGACGTGACGATGAAGTCCTTGCGCAGCACCGGGATGTCCACCCGGGCCCGGACCGCCTCCAGGTCGGCCAGCGAGCCGCCGAAGCGGCGCTGCTCGGTCAGGACCGAGATGACGGCCGCGCCGCCCGCCTCGTAGTCCGCGGCGAGCCCGGCCGGGTCGGCGATCGCGGCCAGCGCGCCCTTGGACGGGCTGGAGCGCTTGACCTCGCAGATGACCTTGACGCCCTCACCGCGCAGCGCGGCCACGCCGTCCTTGGCGGCCCGTGCCTTCGCCGCGCGCTCCTTGAGCTCGTCGAGGCTGACGCGCGCCTGCCGCTCCGCGAGGTCGGCACGGACTCCGTCGATGATCTCGTCGAGCACACTCACGCGAGCGGTCCCCTTCCGGTTCCGGACGGTTCTTCCAGTCGGGTCAAAACCCATGGTCATATCGATGGTATCCGCAGGACGGCACAGGCCTCGCATCCGGTTGACGCCCTGTCCCACTACCTGGACGTTCGCCAGTTGATCAAGGATGCAACCAGCCACCGAAGGGCAGGTTCCGGACAACGGTGAAGACCAGCAGCAACGCGCCGAGGCTCCACATCGCCACCGGCCTGAGTTCGATCCGGGCAGGTCGGCCGCGTGCCGCGCGCACCACCCAGACGGTCCACACCACGGCGAAGGCCAGATAGGCGATCACGCCCGCCGCGTTGTCCCGCAGCGCGCCCAGGAGGTCGCCGTGGACGAACGCGTGCGCGCTGCGCAGACCCCCGCAGCCGGGGCAGTACAGGCCGGTGAGCCGGTAGAGCGGGCAGACCGGGTAGTGGCCGGGCTGGTTGGGGTCGACGGTGCCGACGTAGGCGAAGGCCCCCACGACGGCGCCGAGCACGGAGACGGGCACGGTCAGCCGGCCCCGGAGGGAGGCCGTCACCGGTGGTACGGCTGCGCTGCGGCTGTCGGCGTTCACGCCTCGCATTGTGCCCCGTCACGGTCGGCACACGCGCGCGAGGGGCGCCCCGGACCTGGTCCGGGGCGCCCCTCGGGAAGCGCGGGCGGTCAGCTCTCGGCGCCGACCGGCTCGGGGGCGGCGACCGGGGCGCTGTGGGAGGAGGTCACCAGGGCGGCCTGCTTCGGCATGCCGAGGCCCATGGCGCGCATGATGCCGCCCACCACACCACCGAGGACCACGATCACCATTCCGGCCCAGAAACCCAGCGGCTGTGCCATCACCATGAAGGCGCCCGCGACGCAGAAACCGATGAAGGCGATGGTGACGCCGGTCCAGGCGGCCGGGGTGTGACCGTGGCTGTTGCCCGCCATGACTTGCTCCTCGTTGCTCGTACGTGTCCTTCCGGACGCTCACTCCCGATTGTCCCGCACGCACCGGGGTGCATGGGGCGGGGGGTGGCCCATCACACGCGTCTGATACGCCACATCACTGTTGATCGCCCCGAGCTTCCAGCGCCCGTAAGGGGCGCGGGGAACTGCGCGAGCAACCACGACGGCGCCGCAGACGACCGACCACGTACCGCCCCCCTCTTCGGCGCCCCCGGCGAAGCGTCACGCTCCGGTGGGGTCCTCCCCCCGGTCCAGCGCCTTCCAGATGTCCTCGGGCCGGTCGGGATCCACCGGCTTCGGCGCCCGGCGCGGCCGCTCCGCCCCCGTGCCGCGTTCGTAGCGGCCGGACATGGCGGGCCACAGCCGGCCGTAGCGCAGCGCCAGCAGCCCGGCGACCAGGATGAGCACGCCGCCGGCCGCGGCGACGTACGGCCAGCCGGTGTGGCTGAGGGCGTCGACCGTGGCGGACGTGTCGCCACTGGCCTCGGCGGCCTTCTCGTCGAGCGCGGAGCCGTCGGAGGCGCCCAGCAGGGCCGCGGCGGCGATGCCGGCGCCGGAGAGCGCGAGCAGCCCGGAGACCAGGAAACGGCCGGCCTTGCGGACGGCGAAGACGGCGACGAGCGCGGCGAGGCCCACTATGGCGAGGGCCGCGGGGACGCCCGTGACGTCGCTGCCCCTGGCGGTCAGCGGGAAGTCGCCACCGGCCACCGTGGCGGTGCCTTCCGCCCAGCGCTGCCGGCTGGACAGCAGGGCCACGGCCGCGCCCAGCGCGCCGAACAGCAGCGCGACGGCGAGGCTGCGGCGGCCGGACCCGGTGGGTTCGCCGGCTTCGGAACGGGGGTGAGGAACAGCAGTCACGTACTCCACTATCGCTTGAACCCCGGGCGAACGGTCACCCGGGGTCGGGTGAGAAGCACCCCACTTGCCCGGTCCGTGCGCCTACTTGCCGAGTCTGTTGGCCGTGTGCACCGCTCGCAGGACCGCCGCCGCCTTGTTGCGGCACTCCTGGTCCTCGGCGACCGGATTGGAGTCGGCGACGATGCCGGCGCCGGCCTGGACGTAGGCCGTGCCGTCGCGCAGCAGGGCGGTGCGGATGGCGATGGCCGTGTCGGAGTCGCCGGCGAAGTCGAGGTAGCCGACGCAGCCGCCGTACAACCCCCGCCTCGACGGCTCCAGTTCGTCGATGATCTGCATCGCCCGGGGCTTGGGGGCGCCGGAGAGGGTGCCGGCCGGGAAGCAGGCGGTGAGGACGTCGAAGGCGGTGCGGCCCGCGGCGACCTTTCCGGTGACCGTGGAGACGATGTGCATGACGTGCGAGTACCGCTCGACGGACATGAAGTCGACGACCTCGACGGAGCCGGGCTCGCAGACCCGCCCGAGGTCGTTGCGCCCGAGGTCGACGAGCATCAGGTGCTCGGCGCGCTCCTTGGGGTCGGCCATCAGCTCGTCGGCGAGGGCCTGGTCCTCCTGCGGGGTGGCCCCGCGCGGCCGGGTGCCGGCGATGGGGTGCACCATGGCCTGCCCGTCCTCGACCTTGACGAGCGCCTCCGGACTGGATCCCACGACGTCGAAGCCGTCGAAGCGGAAGAGGTACATGTACGGCGACGGGTTGGTGGCCCTCAGGACGCGGTAGACGTCCAGCGCGCTCGCCGTGCACGGGGTCTCGAAGCGCTGGGAGGGGACGACCTGGAAGGCCTCGCCCGCGCGGATGCGCTCCTTGATGTCCTCGACGGCGACCTGGAAGTCGGGGCCGCCCCACAGGGCGGTGTACTCGGGGAGCTCGGAGGGCGGCAGCACGGCGGGCGGCTGGGCGACCGGGCGGGAGAGGTCGGCCTCCATGGCGTCCAGGCGGGCCACGGCGTCCGCGTGGGCCTCGTCGACGCCCGTGTCCAGGTCGTTGTGGTTGATCGCGTTGGCGATCAGCAGGACCGAGCCCTCCCAGTGGTCCATGACGGCGAGGTCGCTGGTGAGGAGCATGGTCAGCTCGGGAAGCCGGAGGTCGTCGCGCTCCCCCGGGCCGATCTTTTCCAGGCGGCGCACGATGTCGTAGCCGAGGTAGCCGACCATGCCGCCGGTGAAGGGGGGCAGCTCCTGGTCGTGCGGGGTGTGCAGGGCCTCGATGGTGGCGCGCAGGGCGGCCAGCGGGTCGCCGTCGACCGGTACGCCGACGGGCGGGGTGCCGAGCCAGTGGGCCTGGCCGTCGCGGGCGGTGAGGGTGGCGGCGGAGCGGACGCCCACGAAGGAGTACCGGGACCATGAGCGGCCGTTCTCGGCGGACTCCAGCAGGAAGGTGCCGGGGCGCTCGGCGGCGAGCTTGCGGTAGAGCGCGACCGGGGTGTCGCCGTCGGCGAGGAGCTTGCGGGTGACCGGGATGACGCGCCGGTCGGTCGCGAGCTTGCGGAAGGTCTCGAGGTCCATGGCGGCAGACCTTACTGATCCGAGGCGGGTACGCCGGAATCGGCGCCTTCGTGGCCGTGCTCGACGCCTTCGTGGCCGTGCTCGGCGTCCTTCAGGAGCACGTCGGCGTCGAAGCAGGTGCGGTCGCCGGTGTGGCAGGCGGCGCCCACCTGGTCGACCTTGACCAGCACGGTGTCGGCGTCGCAGTCGAGGGCGACCGACTTGACCCACTGGAAGTGGCCGGAGGTGTCGCCCTTGACCCAGTACTCCCGGCGGCTGCGCGACCAGTAGGTGCAGCGGCCGGTGGTGAGGGTCCGGTGCAGCGCCTCGTCGTCCATCCAGCCGAGCATCAGCACCTCACCGGTGTCGTACTGCTGGGCGATGGCGGGGAGGAGTCCGTCGGCGCTGCGCTTGAGACGGGCGGCGATCTCCGGGGCGAGGCCACTGGACGGGGGCGTACCCGTCGTTCCGGTCGTACTGGTCATGGGTGCCATTGTGCCGCGCGGCACCGACAGTCACGGTCCGTGTCCACTGTCCGGACGGTGGGTGTGGCCTTAGGCTGGCGGTATGTCGACCTTCGCCAAGCGTGAACGGCTTCTGCTCGCCGACCTCTTGGAGACCGCCGGTCCCGAGGCGCCGACCCTCTGCGAGGGCTGGGTGACCCGTGATCTGGCCGCGCACGTGGTGGTGCGGGAGCGCCGGCCGGACGCGGCCGGGGGCACGATGATCAAGCAGCTGGCGCCGCGGCTCGAGAAGGTGACGGCCGAGTTCGCGGCGAAGCCCTACGAGGAGCTGATCCAGCTGATCCGCACCGGTCCGCCGCGGTTCTCGCCGTTCCAGCTCAAGCAGGTGGACGAGGCGGCCAACACGGTCGAGTTCTACGTGCACACCGAGGACGTCCGGCGGGCCCAGCCGGACTGGTCGTCGCGGGAGCTGGACCCGGTCTTCCAGGACGCCCTGTGGTCCCGCCTGGAGCGCACCGCCCGGCTGCTGGGCCGGGGCGTGCCGACGGGCCTGGTGCTGCGCCGCCCGGACGGCCAGACGGCGGTCGCCCATCGCGGCGCCCCGGTGGTGACGGTGACCGGCGAGCCCTCCGAGCTGCTGATGTTCGCGTTCGGCCGGCAGAGCACGGCGAAGGTCGAGGTGGCGGGCGACGAGAACGCGATCGCCAAGCTGCGCGAGTCCAGATCCCTGGGCATCTGAGGGGCTCCCGGTGATCAGGGTCGCGATGACCAGTGTGTACGTGGACGACGTGCCGAAGGCGCACGCGTTCTACACGGACGTCCTCGGTTTCGAGACCCGCACCCGCCTTGACCTGGGCGGCGGCACCCTGTTCGTCACGGTCGGCGCCCCGCAGGGCGCCCAGCCCGACCTCCAGCTCCTGCTGGAGCCCGGCCAGGGCCCCGTCGCGGACCCGTACCGCAGGGCCGTGTACGAGGCGGGCCTGCCGGCCATCGTCTTCTCCGTGGACGACATCCGCTCGGAGTACGACCGCCTGTGCGCCCTGGGCGTCCGCTTCCCGCACGAGCCGCAGGACCAGGGCCCGGTGGTCGCCGCCGTCCTGGACGACACGGTCGGCAACCTGATCCAGCTGACCCAGCCGAAGGGCTGAGCGGCCTCAGCGGGGCAGTTCGGCGCGGCGCAGCGCGGGCACGGCGAGGGCGACGACCCCGCCGAGCGCGCAGACGGTGGCGCTGGCGACGTAGACCGGGCCGAGTCCGAAGACACCGATCGCGGTGGCCGTGAACGGCATGCTGAGCGGGGTCAGGCCCAGGCTGATCAGGCCGGAGACGGCGGTGACCCGGCCCAGGTACGCGGGGTCGGCGTGGGTCTGCAGCAGCGCCCCGCACATGGCGCCGCTGAGCCCGGCGAGCAGGCCGATCAGCAGCGCGACGCCGACGGCGCCGACGAGGCCCGGTACGAACGCGAGGGCACCGATCGCGACGGACCCGGCGAGGATCGAGACACCGGCGACCAGACCCGCGCGCGGCAGCCGCCCCCGCACGGTCAGCAGCAGGGAGACGGCGCCGGCGCCGACGCCGAACCCCGCGAGCACCCAGCCCACCCCGGCCGCACCCCAGCCGCGCCGGTCGGCGAGCAGGGTCAGTCCGACGTTGAGGGGGCTGACGAAGCCCAGGTCGCCGAGGGCGATGGCCAGCATCAGCGGGGCCAGGACGCGGTGCCGGCGGATGTGGGCGAGCCCGGCCCGCAGGTCCTGCCAGGGGGTGGGGGCGGCGGCGCGGTCGTCGGCCGGGAGTTCCCGGACCCGCAGGGACGTCAGCAGGGGGACCGACACGGCGATGAGCAGCCCGGCGAGGCCGAAGGCGGCCGCCGCGCCGCCGACGGCCACGCAGAGGCCGCCGAGCGGGGCGCCGAGGATGCTCGCGAAACGGATGGCGAGACCGCGCATGCCCTGCACCCGCGCGAGCTGGTCGCGGCTGGTCACGCGCGCGGGGAGGGCGCCCACGGCGGGCATGAACACGGCGTCGACGATGCCGAAGACCAGGGCGAGCGCGGCGAGCGGCCACAGGCCGGGGCTGGTCAGGAAGAGCAGCGCGGCCACGGCGAGGACGGCCGCGCAGCGCACCGCGTCGCTGCCGATGACGACCCGGCGGGGGCCCAGCCGGTCGGCTATCACCCCGCCGAACAGCATGAGCACGGCCCTGGGCAGCGCGCTCACGGACATCACGGCGCCGGCCTGCGCGGGCGAGCCGCCCTGGACGGCGGCCCAGGAGAGGGCGATGTAGTAGACGCTGTCGCCGACCATGGAGGAGGTGTAGGCGCCGAGCCAGCGCAGGACGTTGGGGTCGCGGTGGGCGGGGCGCGGGGCGGCGGTCGCGGAGGCGTGGGCGGTGAGGGTGGCGGTCACGGAGGTGAACCCTTCTCAGATGCGGAACGGGAAGCCGTACGTGTACAGCGCCACGTGCTCGCGCCCTTCGGTGTCGCCGTCGGCCTCGGCGGACCGGCCTTTCGCGTCGTACTTCCTGGCCAGCGCGAGCAGTTCCTCGCGGAGTTCGCCCAGTTCGGCAGCGGTCAGGCGGAGCAGGGACTCGCTGTCGGGCGCGGCGGCGTTCCACTCGGCGCTCCAGGTGGCGCGCTCGTCGAGGTAGCGGCGGTACATGTCGGCACGCTGCTCGTGGAAGAGCCGGGTGGCGGCGAGGTGGGCGGCGGCCTTCTCGGGTGCGTCACGGAAGTCCCGGTCCCGGATGCTGATGCCGTCCGACGCGGGCTGCCACCAGCGCTCCCGGCCGTCCGCGCGCTGTGGCTCGGCCTCCTCGATCAGACCGTGCTCGGCGAGCTTGCGCAGGTGGTAGCTGACCAGTGAGACCGCCTCGTCGACCTGGTCGGCGAGCTGCGAGGCCGTCGCCTTGTCGGCCACGCACAGGCCTCGGTAGAGCTTCATGCGCAGCGGGTGGGCGAGCGCCTTGAGGGTGCCCACATCGGTGATCCGGTGGTCCCGCTCCTTCTCCGTCATGCCACCGACGCTAGATGCGAAAGAAAAATTGCGCAATATATTTTGCGCAACTTCTCTTTCGCATCTGCCGAAGAGATTCGCGTCTGCCGAAGAGAAGGGCCCGGGACAGCAAGAAGCCCCGGCCGCCTGTCTCCAGGTCGCCGGGGCCGGGCTCAGCGCGGCGTCACCGCACCGGGTGTCCCGCCTCGCGGAGCGTCTGCTTGACCTGGCCGATCCTGAGGTCGCCGAAGTGGAAGACGGAGGCCGCGAGGACCGCGTCGGCGCCCGCGCCGACGGCCGGGGGGAAGTGGGCGAGGGCGCCGGCGCCGCCGGAGGCGATGACCGGCACGGTCACGTGCTTGCGCACCGCCGCGATCATCTCCAGGTCGTAGCCGTCCTTCGTCCCGTCCGCGTCCATCGAGTTGAGCAGGATCTCGCCGGCGCCCAGCTCGGCGGCCCGGTGCGCCCACTCGACCGCGTCGATGCCGGTGCCGCGGCGGCCGCCGTGCGTGGTGACCTCGAAGGATCCCGACTCCGTGCGGCGGGCGTCGACCGACAGGACCAGGACCTGGCGGCCGAAGCGTTCCGCGATCTCGCGGATCAGGTCCGGGCGGGCGATGGCCGCCGTGTTGACGCCCACCTTGTCGGCGCCGGCGCGCAGCAGCTTGTCGACGTCCTCGGCGGTGCGGACGCCGCCGCCGACCGTCAGGGGGATGAACACCTGCTCGGCGGTGCGGCGCACCACGTCGTAGGTGGTCTCCCGGTTGCCGGAGGACGCGGTGATGTCCAGGAAGGTCAGCTCGTCGGCGCCCTCCGCGTCGTACACCTTGGCCATCTCGACCGGGTCGCCCGCGTCGCGCAGGTTCTGGAAGTTGACGCCCTTGACGACCCGGCCGTTGTCCACGTCCAGGCAGGGGATGACTCGGACCGCCAGGGTCATGACTCCACGGCTCCTCTGTATGCCTCTAGCTCTGCTTCCACCAGGATGCGCGGGTCGACGAAGCCGGTCACCACGACGAACGTGGTCACCGGGCGCACCTGGTCGAAGACCTCCTTGTGGGCGCGTCCCACCGCGTCCATGTCGCGCGCGTGCGCGAGGAACAGGCGGGTGCGGATCACCGACTCCGGTCCGAGCCCGAACTCGGCGATCGCCTCCAGAGCGGTTCCGAAGGCCACCCTGGCCTGCTCGTACGGGTCGCCCTCCCCGTACAGCACGGTGCCCTTGAAGGACGTCGTACCGCCCACCACCACACGGTCGCCCGCCGCGACGGCGCGGGCGAAACCGAAGGTCTCCTCCCAGGGACTTCCGCTCTGCACGCGCCGTACGGCATCGGACGTCATGGTGACACTGCCTCCAGTGCTTCTTCCAAGGTGAACGCCTTGGCGTACAGCGCCTTCCCGACGATGGCGCCCTCGACACCGAGGGGTACCAGGCCGGCCAGCGCACGGAGGTCGTCCAGCGACGACACGCCGCCGGAGGCCACGACCGGCCGGTCCGTCGCGGCGCACACGTTCTTCAGGAGCTCCAGGTTCGGGCCCTGCAGAGTGCCGTCCTTGGCGATGTCGGTGACGACGTAGCGGGCGCAGCCCTCCTTGTCGAGGCGGGCGAGCGTCTCGTAGAGGTCGCCGCCGTCGCGGGTCCAGCCGCGGCCCCTGAGGGTCGTGCCGCGCACGTCCAGGCCGACCGCGATCTGGTCGCCGTGCTCGGCGATGACCTTGGCGACCCACTCCGGGGTCTCCAGGGCGGCCGTGCCCAGGTTCACCCGGGTGCAGCCGGTGGCGAGGGCCGCGGCGAGGGTGGCGTCGTCGCGGATGCCGCCGGACAGCTCGACCTTGATGTCCATCGCCTTGGTGACCTCGGCGACCAGCGCGCGGTTGTCGCCGGTGCCGAACGCCGCGTCCAGGTCGACCAGGTGCAGCCACTCGGCGCCCGACCGCTGCCAGGCGAGCGCGGCCTCCAGGGGGGAGCCGTAGGAGGTCTCGGTCCCGGACTCGCCGTGCACGAGGCGGACGGCCTGGCCGTCGCGGACGTCGACGGCGGGGAGGAGTTCGAGCGTGCTCACAGTGTTCCGATCCAGTTGGTGAGGAGCTGGGCGCCGGCGTCGCCGGACTTCTCGGGGTGGAACTGGGTGGCCCACAGGGCGCCGTTCTCCACGGCGGCCACGAACGGCTTGCCGTGCGTCGACCAGGTCACCAGCGGGGCCCGCAGCGCCGCGTTGTGCGTCTCCAGCGACCAGTCGTGGACGGCGTAGGAGTGCACGAAGTAGAAGCGCGCGTCCGCGTCCAGGCCGGCGAACAGCTGGGAGCCGGCCGGTGCGGCCACGGTGTTCCAGCCCATGTGGGGGACGATCTCGGCCTGGAGCGGCTCGACGGAGCCGGGCCACTCGTCGAGGCCGTCGGTCTCCACGCCGTGCTCGATGCCGCGCGCGAACAGGATCTGCATGCCGACGCAGATGCCCATCACCGGCCGCCCGCCGGACAGCCGGCGGTCGATGATCCAGTCGCCGCGCGCCCCGCGCAGGCCCTCCATGCAGGCGGCGAAGGCGCCCACGCCGGGCACCAGCAGGCCGTCCGCGTTCATGGCCTTGTCGAAGTCACGGGTGATCTCGACGTCGGCCCCGGTCCGGGCGAGGGCGCGCTCGGCGGACCGGACGTTGCCGAAGCCGTAGTCGAAGACGACGACCTTTTTCGACGGTGCGGTCAACTCCACACCTCCAGCCTCATGACGCCCGCCACCAGGCACAGGGCGGCGCTGATCGAGAGCAGCACGATCAGGCTGGTGGGCATCTTCTGCTTGACGAAGGAGATGATTCCGCCGACCAGGAAGAGGCCGACGACGATCAGTATGGTCGAGAGGCTGTTCATCGCTTACAGCGCGCCCTTCGTGGACGGGAGGATGCCGGCCGCGCGCGGGTCGCGCTCGGAGGCGTAGCGCAGGGCCCTCGCCAGCGCCTTGAACTGGCACTCCACGATGTGGTGCGCGTTGCGCCCGTAGGGCACGTGCACGTGCAGGGCGATCTGCGCCTGGGCCACGAAGGACTCCAGGATGTGCCGGGTCATGGTGGTGTCGTACTCGCCGATCATCGGCGCCATCTTCTCCGGCTCGGTGTGCACGAGGTACGGGCGGCCGGAGAGGTCGACCGTGACCTGGGCGAGCGACTCGTCCAGCGGGACCGTGCAGTTGCCGAAGCGGTAGATGCCCACCTTGTCGCCGAGGGCCTGCTTGAAGGCGGCGCCGAGGGCGAGGGCGGTGTCCTCGATGGTGTGGTGCGAGTCGATGTGCAGGTCGCCGTCGGTCTTCACGGTGAGGTCGAACAGGCCGTGCCGGCCGAGCTGGTCGAGCATGTGGTCGTAGAAGCCGACGCCGGTCTTGATGTCGGTCTTGCCGGTGCCGTCGAGGTCGATCTCGACGAGGACCGAGGTCTCCTTGGTGGTGCGCTCCACGCGCCCTACGCGGGTCATGCGTCCAGCTCCTTCTTGACTTCACGGACCGCGTCGAGGAACGCGTCGTTCTCTTCGGGGGTTCCGGCGGACACCCGCAGGAAACCGGGCACGCCGTTGTCGCGGACGAGGACCCCCCGGTCGAGGATCTGCTGCCACACCGCGTGCGGGTCCGCGAACCGCCCGAACTGCACGAAGTTGGCGTCGGATTCGGTGACCTCCAGGCCCGCCGCGCGCAACTCGCTCACCAGCCGGTCCCGCTCGGCCTTCAGCTGCTCGACGTACTTCAGCAGCGTGTCGGTGTGCTCCAGGGCGGCCAGCGCGGTCGCCTGGGTGATCGCCGACAGGTGGTACGGCAGCCGGACGAGCTGGACGGCGTCCACCACCGCGGGGTGCGCGGCGAGATAGCCGAGGCGCAGGCCGGCCGCGCCGAAGGCCTTCGACATGGTCCGGGAGACGACGAGATTCGGCCGACCTTCGAGCAGCGGCAGCAGCGAGGCGCCGTGGCTGAACTCGATGTAGGCCTCGTCCACGACGACCATCGAGGGCTTGGCGGCCTGGGCGGCCTCGTAGAGCGCGAGGACCGTCTCGGCCGGCACCGCGTTGCCGGTGGGGTTGTTGGGGGTGGTGATGAAGACGACGTCCGGCCTGTGCTCGGCGATGGCCGCCGAGGCCGCCTCGACGTCGAGGGTGAAGTCCTCGTTGCGGGGGCCGGAGATCCAGCGGGTGCCGGTGCCGCGCGAGATGAGCGAGTGCATCGAGTACGACGGCTCGAAGCCGATCGCCGTGCGGCCGGGGCCGCCGAAGGTCTGCAGCAGCTGCTGGATGACCTCGTTGGAGCCGTTGGCCGCCCACACGTTCTCGACGGTGAGCGGGTGGTTGCCGGTCTTCGTCAGGTACTTGGCGAGTTCGGTGCGGAGCTGGACCGCGTCCCGGTCGGGGTAGCGGTTCAGGTCGCGGGCGGCCTCCCGCACCCGCTCCGTGATCCGCTCGACCAGCGGCTCGGGCAGCGGGTACGGGTTCTCGTTGGTGTTCAGCCGTACCGGGACGTCCAACTGGGGCGCGCCGTAGGGGGACTTGCCGCGCAGCTCGTCCCGTACGGGGAGATCGTCGATTCCGAGGTTCACTTGCTCGCCGGTACCTTCCACCCGAACCTTGCCTTCACCGCCGCGCCGTGCGCGGGCAGGTCCTCCGCCTCCGCCAGCGTGACCACGTGGTGCGCGACCTCGGCCAGCGCGTCCCGCGTGTAGTCGACGATGTGGATGCCGCGCAGGAAGGACTGGACGGAGAGCCCCGAGGAGTGGCAGGCGCAGCCGCCGGTGGGCAGCACGTGGTTGGACCCGGCGGCGTAGTCGCCGAGGGAGACCGGCGCCCAGGGCCCGATGAAGACCGCGCCCGCGTTCCTGACCCGGTCGGCCACCGCGGCGGCGTCGGCGGTCTGGATCTCCAGGTGCTCGGCACCGTACGCGTCGACGACCCTGAGGCCCTCCTCGACGCCGTCGACCAGGACGATCGCGGACTGCCGGCCCTGCAGGGCGGGGACGATCCGGTCGTCGACGTGCTTGGTGGCCGCGACCTGCGGCTCCAGCTCCTTCTCCACGGCGTCCGCGAGCTCGACCGAGTCGGTGACCAGGACGGCGGCGGCCAGCGGGTCGTGCTCGGCCTGGCTGATCAGGTCGGCGGCCACGTGCACCGGGTCGGCGGTCGAGTCCGCGAGGACGGCGATCTCGGTCGGGCCCGCCTCGGCGTCGATGCCGATCCGGCCGGTGAAGTAGCGCTTGGCGGCGGCCACCCAGATGTTGCCGGGGCCGGTGACCATGACGGCGGGCGGGCAGGACTCGGTGCCGTAGGCGAACATCGCGACGGCAGTGGCGCCGCCGGCCGCGTACACCTCGTCGACGCCGAGCAGGGCGCAGGCGGCGAGGATCGTCGGGTGCGGCAGGCCGTCGAACTCGGCCTGCGGCGGCGAGGCGAGCGCGATCGACTCGACGCCGGCCTCCTGCGCGGGCACCGCGTTCATGATCACGGAGGACGGGTAGACCGACCGGCCACCGGGCGCGTACAGCCCGACGCGCTCCACCGGCACCCACTTCTCGGTCACCGAGCCGCCCGGCACGACCTGGGTCGTGTGGGTCGTACGGCGCTGCGCGCGGTGCACGAGGCGGGCGCGCCGGATGGACTCCTCCAGGGCCGCGCGCACGGCCGGGTCGAGCTCCACCAGGGCCTTGTCGAGCGCCTCGGCGGGCACCCGCACCTGCTCCAGCCGCACCCCGTCGAACTTCTCCGCGAAGTCGATCAGCGCCGCGTCGCCCCGATGATGCACGGCCTCGCAGATCGGACGCACCTTCTCCAGGGCGGCCGAGACGTCGAAGTCGGCTCGGGGCAGCAGGTCGCGCAGGGCGGGTCCCTCGGGGAGGGCGTCGCCGCGCAGATCGATTCGGGAGATCACAGGCTCAATTCTCTCAGACGGCACTCGGGGCCCGTCCGCGCGTATCAATGGCTGATACAGAACGTGGCGCAACAGCCGGTACATAGCCTGGCCGGAACCCGGAAGATCGCCTTCACCTACGGTGTTCGAGGTCTCACACAGCGGGCATCACCGGTTGTACCGAAACATGACCCACGAGCAGCCCGAGGAAGAAGGAACAGCCGTGACCGAGGGGGACGGCGTCCGGGACGGGGACCTGCCGGACGATCTGACCGCGGCCGAGGCCGGTATGTGGCAGGCGTTCCGCAACGGCAGTGTGTACGACCTGAGCAGCGGCGACATGCACGTGGACGATCCGCACGGCGGCCAGCCGTGGGGGCCCGAGCGGACCGTGCGGGCCCGGATCGTCTGCTGGCTGCTGCTCGACGGGCCGCCGCCGCTGGCGGGCCGGGTGGCCTCGCTGAAGCTGGCCGGCGTGCGGATCACCGGCCCCCTGGACCTGGCGGGCGGCACGGTCACGCCGTACGTGGAGCTGCGCGGCTGCCGGTTCGACGACGAGATCCTGCTGCCGGAGGCGCATTTCACGACCGTACGGCTGGTCGACTGCGCGGCGCCGCGCCTGGAGGCCGCCCGGGTGCACACGGAGGGTGACCTGCACCTGCCACGCTGCCGTTTCCTCGGCGGGGTCCGGCTGACCGACGCGCACATCGGCACCGACCTGCTGCTGAACCAGGCGGTGGTGTACCGGGACCGCAGCGGGCGGTCGATCGCGGCGGACGGCATGACCGTCGGCCAGGACCTGCAGGCGGAGCTCCTGGAGTCGCACGGGGAGCTGAGCCTGCGCAGCGCCAAGGTGGGCGTCTCGCTGAGCCTGCGCGGGGCGCGGCTGCGCAACCCCGACGGGCGGTTCGCGCTGAACGCGCCCCAGCTGACCGTCGGCCGGACCCTGTACCTGACCCCGGCCGGGGTCGGCGGCCCCTGGCAGAGCGGGACGACCCCGGCGCGCGGGACGCGGATCCAGCGGTTCGAGTGCCAGGGCGGGATCCGGCTGGACGACGGGCGGTTCGGGGACGCGGTGGACCTGGAGCGGGCGCGGCTGGGCTTCACGGACGACCAGGAGCTGTCGCTGCGCCGGGTGCAGGCGCCGGAGCTGCGGTTCCTCGGGGAGGAGCCGCAGCGCGGAGCGGTGCTGCTGTCGGGTGCCCGGACCACCAACCTGGTCGACCGGGCGACCAGCTGGCCGGGCCCGGGGCGGCTGCACATGGGCGGGTTCGTCTACGAGAACCTGGTCCCGCAGGGCCCGTTCCCGCTGACCCGGCGGCTGGACTGGGTGGCGGCGGCGACCGCCGAGTACAACCCGGAGCCGTACGAGCGGCTCGCGACCGTGCTGCGGGCCGCCGGCGAGGACGAGGACGCGCGCGAGGTGCTGCTCGCCAAGCAGCGGCGGCGGCGCGAGACGCTGCCGCCGGCCGCCAAGCTCTGGGGGTTCGCGCAGGACCTGACGGTGGCCTACGGCTACCGGCCGGGCCGGGCGGCGGTGTGGATGGCGGTGCTGTGGGCGGCGGGCACGCTCGCGTTCGCGCACGCCCCGCATCCGCCGATGAACTCCGGCGGCCACCCGGCCTGGGACCCGGCCCTGTTCGTCCTGGACCTGCTGCTGCCGGTGATCGACCTGGGCCAGGTCGGCCAGTGGCGGCTCACCGGCGGCTGGCAGTGGGCGGCGGCGGTGATGATCATGCTGGGCTGGATCCTGGCGACGACGGTGGCGGCGGGGGCGACGAGGCTGCTGCGGCGGGGGTGACGAGGCTGTTGCTCGGGCACCGCCTCTGACAGGTACCGAACAGATGAGCAACAGTCACCTTTTACGCGTCCTTGACCAGCCGCCGTACAACTTTCATGGAGTTGGCCACACCGTCTGGCGCTGCCCCGACCTGCGGACTTTCAATGGTCGACACCATGGCTTCGCTGCGCGCGCTCTTCCGTTCCGCACGGAGGGCCCCCACCGCTCCGCGTCTCGCTGCCGGACCGCTCACGTCCGACGACGAGGTGTTCCTCGACGCGCCCGACGAACGTCTCGCCCCCGCGCTGGTCGCGGCCGGCCGGGGCGAGTACGGACCCGCCGCGAAACTGCTGGCCGGCACCAGGGACGCGGCCGAGTGGGAGGAACGCGACCGGTACGTGCGCCGGCTCGCCCTCTTCGCCCGCTCCCGCACCGAGTGGCTCGACCAGTGGGCCGTGACCGCCCCGCAGGACCCGGACCTGCTGCCGGTCCAGGCCCAGCTCGCGGTCGACCACGCCTGGGACTCCCCCGCCCGCGCGGAGCTCCTGCGCCCGCTCAGCCCGCTGATCACGGCGGCCGCGCGCGGCGACGACCGGGACCCGGTGCCGTGGCGGATCGCGCTCGACCACGCCCGCGGGACGAACGCCGGCCACAAGTACTTCGAGGAGCTGTGGGAGGCGGCCGTGCGCCGCGCCCCGCACCACTCCGGCTGCCATGTGGCGGCGCTGCGCTATCTGGCCACGTACTGGCACGGCTCGCACCACGAGTGCTTCGACTTCGCCGACCTGGCCGCGCAGGACGCCCCGCCGGACTCGCTGGTCCAGGCCCTGCCGGCCCGCGCGGCCTTCACCTACCTCACCGACGGCTGCGGCCCCGAGGTGCCGCGCGCCCGCCTGGACGCGGCGGCCGACCGGGCGATCGCCCTCTCCGCGCGGTTCCCGGCGGCCGACCCCTGGCCGGCCGAGGTCCGCAACCAGCTGATGTACCTGCTGGTCCGCCTGGAACGCTGGGAGGCGGCCCGCACCCAGCTGCACCTGATCGGCCCGTACGTCACGTCCTTCCCCTGGGACCGCCTCTCCGACGACCCGCTGGGCCATTTTCTGCGCCTGCGCGCCCACCTGCTGGCCGGTACGGAACCGCCTCCCGAGGCCGACCCGACCCCCTCGGCGAGGGCCGCGGGACGCCCACGGACCGAGCACGGCGGACATGCCACCGCCGATGACCACTAGGCTGTGGCGCCGTGACCACCGTCCGTCTCCCTCTCTTCCCGCTGAACTCGGTGCTGTTCCCGGGGCTGGTGCTTCCTCTGAACGTCTTCGAGGAGCGCTATCGCGCCATGATGCGCGACCTGCTGAAGACGCCCGAGGAGGAACCGCGCCGCTTCGCCGTCGTGGCGATCCGCGACGGCCACGAAGTGGCGGCGACCGCGCCGGGCATGCCGGACCCGACGGCCCAGCCCGAGAAGGGCCCGGCGGCCGGCTTCGGACCCGACCCGCTCAAGTCCTTCCACCGGGTGGGCTGTGTGGCGGACGCGGCGACGATCCGGGAGCGGGCGAACGGCACGTTCGAGGTGCTGGCCACGGGTACGAGCCGGGTGCGGCTGCTCTCCGTCGACACGTCGGGCCCGTTCCTGACGGCGGAGCTGGAGGAGCTGCCCGAGGAGCAGGGCGACGAGGCGGGCGCGCTGGCCGAGGGGGTCCTGCGGGCCTTCCGCCAGTACCAGAAGCGTCTGGCGGGCGCGCGTGAGCGCTCGCTGTCGTCCGGCGTGGACCTCCCCGACGAACCGTCGGTCGTCTCCTACCTGGTCGCGGCGGCGATGATGCACGACACCCCCACCAAGCAGCGCCTGCTGCAGGCCCCCGACACCGCCTCCCGCCTCCGCGACGAGCTGAAACTCCTTCGCTCCGAGACCGCGATCATCCGTAACCTGCCGTCACTGCCCGCGGCGGAGCTGACGCGGGCGCCGACGAGTCTGAACTGAGCCGGGGATTTCCTGACATGCCGAAGAAGCCGAAGAAGCAACAGCAGTCCGGGGGCGGCACCCCGGCCACGGTGGCCCTCACCACCGCGGGGGCGGACTTCACGGTCCACTCCTACGACCACGACCCCGCCCACCCGTCCTACGGCGAGGAGGCGGCGGAGGCGATGGGCGTGTCCCCCGACCGTGTCTTCAAGACCCTGGTCGCGGACGTGGACGGCGCACTCACGGTCGCCGTCGTCCCGGTGGCCGGCAGCCTGGACCTCAAGGCCCTGGCGACGGCGGTCGGCGGCAAGCGCGCGGCGATGGCGGACCCGGCCCTCGCCGAGCGCACGACGGGCTACGTCCGCGGCGGCATCTCCCCGCTCGGCCAGCGCAGGAAACTCCCCACGGTCCTGGACGTCTCGGCCTCCTCCCACCCCACGATCTGCGTCTCGGCAGGCCGTCGCGGCCTCGAGGTCGAACTGGCCCCGACCACCCTCGCCACCCTCACGAACGCGACCCTGGCCCCCATCGGACGTGCGTGACCCCTCGACGAAGTCTCCGTGCTCGGTTAAGTACGGAAGACATGTCGAAGAAGACACGGAAAAGGAAGTGGCGCCTGAAGAGGGCCCGCTCGAACCACGGTCGCCGTCCGGCATAGCAGTACGCGGGGCGCGGGCACGACTCCCCGTGCCCCCACCCTCCAGCCCGTCCGACGTCTGAGGACGAGAACCGACCCGCCCCCCTCCAGCCCGTCCGGCGTTCGAGGACGAGGCCGTTCAGGCCGATGCGGGGGTGCGGGGGCGGCAGCCCCTGGAGCGGGCGGTCAAAGGGGGGTCTCCCCCTGGAGGATGGGACGGGTAGGGGCGGCGGGGGCGAAGGAGACTACGCCGGCGGAGCGGCGTACGGGCCGTCCTCGTACGGCGGCTCCGGGTCCCGCGGACCGAACAGCGCCGTCAACCCCAGATGCACCACCAACGCCGACAACGACCACGCCAGCAACGCCCCCTTCGCCCCGAGCTTCAGCGGCGCCGAGAACGTCACCCCCTTCCCCACGGCCTTCGCGTGAGCGATCACGTCCTGCTCCGGCCCCAGCCACATCCCCAGCCGCCAGGCCAGGAAAGACGCGAGCAGCCCCCCGACCCCCAGCCCCACGATCAGCGGCACACCCCCACGCCGCCGCCACAGGAACACCACGACCGCGCTCACGACCCCGAGAGCCAGCGCCAGCAGCGTGAACGTTCCGTCCACTCCCGCCGCCTGCTCCCCCTCGCTGTCCTTGAGGTAGACCGCCCAGCTCTTGCCGGACTGGTCCCCCACCAGCGGTACGTGCGGCGCCAGCCACAGCCACAGCAGCCCGAGCAGCACACCGCTCACCGCCACCGCGACGGCGATCACGGCACCTTCCCGCAGTTCGGTCTTCATCCCGGGACCGTCCTGTCCGTACTGTCCGTACTCCCCCGCCGCCTCCCCGGCAGGCGGCGGCGCCTGCCAGGCCTGGTGCGAGGACTGGTCGTGCGGCGGAGGCGGCGGCGTCAGCGGTGCGGTCACGATGCCATCGTGCCAGGTCGGCCTGTGGGGTGCGTCACCGGACGGCAGCCCTGCGGTACGCCCAGGTGGCGACGGCCAGCGAGACGACCCCCACCCCGGCACACACACCCAGGTCAGCGAGGACGACAGCCCAGTCGGGCCGCGCCCCGAAGGTCCGGGCGAAGGCCTCGACGCCGTACGTCGAAGGCAGCAGGTCACGTGCGAACTGGATGATCCCCGGCATCCGGTCGGGCGGCAGCACCCCGAGCAGCAGCGCGGCGGACATGCCCAGCTGCCCGAGCAGCGTGGCGATCTCGGGCCGGGGCGCAAGCAGCCCGCAGGCCGCGCCCAGCCCCGCCAGCGCGGCCCCGGCGAGCGGGATCACGGCGACGAGGATCCACAGGTTCGCGAGCGGCAGCCCGAACAGCACGCATCCGAAGACGGCGGTCACCAGCGTCCCCGGCACGGTGAACGAGGCGTACGCCGCGGCCGCCCCGAGCACCACCGAGGCCGGCGGCACGGGCAGCGTGGCGTAGTGGTCGAGGCCGCCGCTCGCCCGCAGCTGCCCGAAGTACTGCGCGAGCAGGTTCAGCGCCACGTAGGCCACCACGACCACCGCGGAGCCCGCCACCACGGACTGGGCCTCGCTCCGCGAGTCCACCACCCCGCGCATCATGATCATGATGCCGACGGACTGGAACGTCGCGACGAACAGCAGCGGGATCCGCGCCACCCGGGCCCGGGACAGCTGCGCACGGTAGACGGCCATCAGCGACGGCCACAGCCGCGCCCGCGGGCCCAGCTCGGCCACCGGGGCACCCGGCGCCGTCTCCTCCACGGCCAGGGCACCGCCCGGCAGAACCTCAGCGGGTACGACACTCACGTCGCGCTGCTCCCCTTCCGTGCGGCACCTGCGGCCCGTACCGCTGCCGCGCCTTTCCGTACGCGCATGGCCGCCGTCCTGTTCACCCTCGCGTTCGTCCTCACGCCTTCACCAGCCCCTGCCGTGCGGCGCCGCCCAGCGCCAGGTATACGTCCTCCAGGCTGGGCGTGGCGAGGGTGAAGTCGTCGAGGGCGGCGAAGGCGGCCCCGCCGGTCACCGTGGCGACGACGGCGCGTGCCTCCTCGGGCGCGAGCCGCAGCGTCCAGCGCCGGCCGGACTCGACGGCACGCTCCCGCAGGACGGCCACCTCGGGCACGTCCAGCGGCGCCCGCTCCCGCCACACCAGCTCGACCCGCACCTCGCCGGCGACGCGTTCCTTGAGCCCGGCGGGGGTGTCGCAGGCGATGACCCGTCCCTGGTCGAGGACGGCGACCCGGTCGAGGACCGTCTCGGCCTCGATGACGTTGTGGGTGACCAGCACCACGGTGGCCCCCTGCTCGGCCCGCCGCCGGTCCACGGCGGCCCACACGGCCCGCCGGGCCACGGGGTCCATCCCGGTCGTCGGCTCGTCGAGCACCAGCAAGGGCCGCTCCCCGACCAGCGCGGCGGCGAAACAGGCCAGCCGCCGCTGTCCTCCGGAGAGCTTCTTGAGCGCCCGCCCGGCGATGGGCGTCAGGCCCAGTTCCTCCAGCACGGCGTCGCGCTCGCTCCGGGCCTGCCGTACGTCCAGTCCGCGCAGCCGCCCGGTGGTCTCGGCGGCGAGGGACACGGTCAGCTCGTCGAGGGCGCTGGACTCCTGCCCGAGGTAGGCGAGGATCCGCGCGGCCCGCTCCGGGTGCCGCACGATGTCGTGCCCGAGGATCTCCACGGAGCCCGCGTCGGGCCGCAGCAACCCGGTCAGCTGCCGTACGAGCGTCGACTTGCCGGCCCCGTTCGGCCCGAGCAGCCCGAAGATCTCCCCGCGCCGGACATCGAGCTCCACCCCGTCGGTGGCCCGCACCTCGGGCACGGCGGGGGCGCCACGCCGCCCTCTGACCGCGGCGTAGGTCTTCGTCAGCCCACGCACGGCACACACGACGTCACTCTGCTGCCGAAGTGCCCGACCCACGCCCGTACTCACAAGGGACGAGACTACGGGGTCGCCCCCGTTTACTCGCCTTTGGGGCGCCTCAGCTTGCGACCCCGCAAGGTGCAGCGCCCCGTAAGGGGCGCGGGGAACTGCGCGACCAGCCCCCACCGCCCCGCACCCGAAATCAGACCCGCAGCCCTCTCACTCACTCCGCCGACGCATGCTCCCCGGCCCCCGCCGGCACATCGAACTCCCTCCAGAACCCCGCCCGAATGGCGTAGCGGTCGTGCTCGTCGATCTGGTCGTCCTTGTGCGCCAGCAACCCGAACCGCGCCGCGTACCGCAGCAGCTCGCCGTCGATCCGGTGCGGAATCCGCGGATACATCCCCGACAGCTTGTGCAGATGGCTCTGGTCCCCGAGCCGCGACATCCACCGCTTGGCGAACACCTGCCCGACCTCGTAGGGATCCCCGCCGACGGTCGTGATGTCCTCCTCCCGGTCGGCCCACCGCTGCTCCGCGGTGGTCAGCTGCGCCAGCGTCGGCATGGAGGCCGCCTCCGCCGACTCCGCCGCACCCCCCGGCCGGTCCACCCACCCCTTGTCCGAGGACCACCGCAGCGTCGCCGTCGTCGCCGGATGCTGGACCGGCTGGGCGCCCGGCGCCCGCAGCGCGGCGAGATCCTTGGGCGTCGGCACCCCCTTCGGCGTCGGCATCCGCTCCGGCGCCCCGTTCTCCGCCACGCTCGCCGCGGGCGCCCGGTCGGCGCCCTCGGGCACCGCCTCCGCCGCTGCCGCCAGCGACGACTCGGGCAGCGGCGCCGAGAGGATCGCGGCGATCTCCGGCCGCGGCACCGGCGGCGGCGCACAGACCGCGGTCAGCTCCTTGGCCCGTACCGCCTGGGTGATCCACGCCCGGTCCAGGACCCGCCGCTCGTCGGCCTCGGCGACCAGGTCCTCGGACTGGTTGTAGTCCCCGTCGGCGGCCTGCACGGCCCACAGATGGACGGCGACCCCGTGCTCCTTGGCGGCCATCATGCCCGGCAGCAGGTCCCCGTCGCCGGTCACCAGGACGACGTCGGAGCAGGCGCGGTTCCTGGCCAGCTCGGTCAGCTCGGCGTGCATGGCCGCGTCCACGCCCTTCTGCGCCCAGCGCCCGTCGCTGCGGGTCAGCGCGCCGAGCCGGACGGTCACCCGGGGCATGACGCGCAGCCGGCGGTGCTCCGGCTGGGGGACGCGGTCGGGGGCGCCGTCGAACCAGTAGATGCGCAGCAGTGGACGCTCGGTGTCGGACTCCGCGCGGTCGCGCAGCGCCTGGATCAGCGCGGCGTGGTCGACGGTGATCCGGGATCGGGAGGGCTCACCGGCGAGGAGACTGGCGGCGGCACCCAGCAGATACCCGGCGTCCACCAGGACGATGCAGCGGTCCACGCGACTCACCCTCTTTCCGGGAGGTTTGCTTCCGGGGCTTCCTTCGAGTCTGCCCGACCACGCGGGGGTTAACGGCCCGAACTCGATCTTCGGCGTGGCGTTTCGGGACCTCGCTCTCCGACAAGCCCTGTCACACACGGTAATTATCCGAAATGCGTCTGTTGTCAGCCTATGTGAATCTGAATTCGGCCCCTAGATCCCCCACAGGAGGCAGATCACCATGGCCAAGAACAAGAACCGCAAGGGTGGCTCCCAGAACCGCACCTCGCAGAGCGAGCAGTCCCACGAGCACCCGCAGCGTACGTCGACGGAGTCCCAGGACTCGCCGGTGTCGCACATCCAGGGCAGTCCGGCGGACGTTGCGAAGAAGAAGCAGAAGAGCTTCGGTCACAACTGAGCGGACCGACCAGGTCCCACCGGGCTGTTGAAGCCCAGGCACGCAGGAGGGGCGCACCCGTCGCGGGTGCGCCCCTTCGGCGCGCGTACGACCGTCCCTACGGGGTGAGGCCTATCCGGCCAGGCAGGACGGGCCGAGCAGCACCTTGAGGTCGCCGAACAGCGCCGGGTCCGGCTTCACCCGGTGCCGGTCCAGGCGCAGCACGGTGGTCTTGGTCGGGCCCTGGAGCTTGATCCGGACCTCGCTGTCGCCCTTGTGGTGGCTGAGGATCTCGCCGAGGCGGCTGACCATGGGCGGAGTGACCCTGGTGGCCGGGATGGTGAGGATCACGGGCGCGTTGGTGCCGGCGTTGGAGAGATCCGGGACCGCCAGCTCCATCCCCACCAGCCGCGGCACGTCCTCGCGCTTGTCGAGGCGGCCCTTGACGAACACCACCGCGTCCTCGACGAGTTGGGTCGAGATCAGCTGGTAGCTCGCCGGGAAGAACATGCACTCAATGGAACCCGCGAGGTCCTCGACGGTGGCGATCGCCCAGGCGTTGCCCTGCTTGGTCATCTTGCGCTGGAGACCGGAGATGATGCCGCCGATGGTGACCACCGCGCCGTCCGCGTGCTCGCCGCCGGTGAGCTGGGCGATGCCCGCGTCGGCCTTGTCGGAGAGCACGTGCTCCAGGCCGAAGAGCGGGTGGTCGGAGACGTACAGGCCGAGCATCTCCCGCTCCTGGGCGAGCAGATAGGTCTTGTCCCACTCGTCGGTGGTGAACTCGACGTCCAGACCGAAGCCGGGCTCGCTGCTGTCCTCCTCGCCCATCCCGCCGAAGAGGTCGAACTGGCCCTCGGCCTCCTTGCGCTTGACCGCGACCACGTTGTCGATCATCGAGTCGAAGTGCGCGGTGAGGCCCTTGCGGGTGTGTCCCAGGGCGTCGAAGGCGCCCGCCTTGATCAGCGACTCCGTGGTCCGCTTGTTGCACGCGACCGCCTCGACCTTGTCGAGGTAGTCGGGGAAGGAGCCGTACTTGCCCTTGGCCTTGCGGCTCCTGATGATCGAATCCACCACGTTCGTGCCGACGTTGCGGACGGCTTCGAGGCCGAAGAGGATCACGTCGTCGCCCTGCGCGGCGAAGTTGTGCACCGACTCGTTGACGTTCGGCGGCAGCACCTTGATGCCCATGCGCCGGCACTCGTTCAGGTAGACGGCCGACTTGTCCTTGTCGTCCTTGACCGAGGTGAGCAGACCGGCCATGTACTCGGCGGGGTGGTTCGCCTTGAGGTAGGCGGTCCAGTAGGAGACCAGACCGTACGCGGCCGAGTGCGCCTTGTTGAAGGCGTAGCCGGCGAACGGGACCAGCACGTCCCACAGGGCCTGGATCGCCTCGTCGCTGTAGCCGTTCTTCTTGGCGCCGGCCTGGAAGATGGTGAAGTTCTTGGCCAGTTCGTCGGGCTTCTTCTTGCCCATCACGCGGCGCAGGATGTCGGCCTCGCCGAGCGAGTAGCCGGCGATGATCTGGGCGGCCTTCTGCACCTGCTCCTGGTAGACGATCAGGCCGTAGGTGACGGCCAGGACCTCTTCCAGGGGCTCCTCCAGCTCCTTGTGGATCGGGGTGATCTCCTGGAGCTTGTTCTTGCGCAGCGCGTAGTTGGTGTGCGAGTCCATGCCCATCGGGCCCGGACGGTACAGCGCGGACACGGCGGAGATGTCTTCGAAGTTGTCGGGCTTCATCAGGCGCAGCAGCGAGCGCATGGGCCCGCCGTCGAACTGGAAGACGCCCAGGGTGTCGCCGCGCTGGAGCAGTTCGAAGGTCTTCGGGTCGTCGAGCGGCAGGGCCAGCAGGTCGAGGTCGATGCCCTTGTTGGACTTCACCATCTTGACGGCGTCGTCCATGATCGTCAGGTTGCGCAGGCCGAGGAAGTCCATCTTCAGCAGGCCGAGCGACTCGCACTGCGGGTAGTCCCACTGCGTGATGGTCACGCCGTCCGTGTGCCGCACCCAGATCGGGGCGTGGTCGACGATGGGCTCGCTGGACATGATCACGCCGGCGGCGTGCACGCCCATCTGCCGGACCAGGCCCTCGACGCCCTTCGCGGTGTCGATGACCTTCTTGACGTCCGGCTCGTTCTCGTACATCCCCCGGATCTCGCCCGCCTCGTTGTACCGCGGGTGCGAGGGGTTGGTGATGCCGTCGAGGTCGATGCCCTTGCCGAGGACGTCGGCGGGCATCGCCTTGGTGAGGCGGTCGCCCATCGCGTACGGGTAGCCCAGCACGCGCGCGGAGTCCTTGATGGCGTTCTTCGCCTTGATCTTGCCGTAGGTGCCGATCATGGCGACCTTGTCGGCGCCGTACTTCTCGGTCACGTACCTGATCACCTCGACGCGCCGACGCTCGTCGAAGTCGATGTCGACGTCGGGCATGGAGACGCGCTCGGGGTTGAGGAACCGCTCGAAGATCAGGCCGTGCGGGATCGGGTCGAGGTCGGTGATGCCCATGGCGTAGGCGACGATCGAGCCGGCCGCGGAGCCTCGGCCGGGGCCGACCGCGATGCCGTTGTTCTTGGCCCACATGATGAAGTCGGCGACCACGAGGAAGTAGCCCGGGAACCCCATCTGGATGATGACGTCCAGCTCGTACTCGACCTGCTTCTGGCGGTCGTCCGGGATGCCGCCGGGGAAGCGGCGCTCCATGCCCCGGCGGACCTCCTCCTTGAACCAGGTGACCTCGGTGAAGCCCTCCGGGATGTCGAACTTCGGCATGAGGTTCTTGGCCTCGAACATGCCGGTGGTGTCGACCATCTCGGCGACCAGGAGGGTGTTGGCGCAGCCCTCCTGCCAGGCGTCCGAGGAGTCGACGGCGTACATCTCGTCCGTGGACTTCAGGTAGTAGCCGGTGCCGTCGAACTTGAAGCGGTCCGGGTCGGAGAGGTTCTTGCCGGTCTGGATGCAGAGCAGGGCGTCGTGCGCGGTCGCCTCGTGCGCGTACGTGTAGTGCGAGTCGTTCGTCACCAGCGGCGGGATGCCGAGCTTCTTGCCGATCTCCAGCAGGCCGTCGCGGACCCGGTGCTCGATCTCGATGCCGTGGTCCATCAGCTCCAGGAAGTAGCGGTCCTTGCCGAAGATGTCCTGGTACTCGGCCGCCGCCTTCAGTGCCTCGTCGTACTGGCCGAGGCGCAGCCGGGTCTGGAGCTCGCCGGAGGGGCAGCCGGTGGAGGCCACGATCCCCTCGGACCACTGGGAGATCGTCTCCTTGTCCATCCGCGGCCACTTCTGCAGCCAGCCCTCGGCGTACGCGTCCGAGGAGAGCCGGAAGAGGTTGTGCAGGCCCGTGCTGTTCACGGCCCACATCGTCTTGTGGGTGTAACCGCCGGAACCGGAGACGTCGTCCCGCTTCTGGTGCGGCTGGCCCCACTGGATCTTGCGCTTGTTGCGCCGGGACTCGGGGGCGACGTACGCCTCGATCCCGATGATCGGGGTGACCCCGGCCTTCTTCGCGGTGTGGAAGAAGTCGTACGCCCCGTGCAGGTTGCCGTGGTCGGACATGGCGATGTGCGTCATGCCCATCTCGTTGCAGGCGTTGAACATGTCCTTGAGCCGCGCGGCACCGTCCAGCAGCGAGTACTGGGTGTGGACGTGCAGGTGCGTGAAGGGCGGCTTTGACACGGGTTCGGCCTCCAAAGGAAAACAGGCGTCGACGATCTTCCGACCGGCTGCGGACAGTCTGGTGGGACAGCGAAATCCTATGCCTCGGCACTGACACCCGGCGGGCTCCCCCGCGTACCTTCGTGCGGAGAAAGCGGGCACTCCCGGGGACCTTCGCACGTTGGTCCGGACGGAGAGATCCGCGCCACATGTCAGGCACCACCCGTACCAGGAGGCACCCAGCGATGCCGGTCCCCCAGCTCAACGGCGAGCAGCGCGGCGAGGAGATCCTCGCCGTCTTCGACACCGCCTTCGGCGAGCTCCTGGCCGCCGACCCGGCCGCGTTCCGCGTGAAGTTCCGGAAGATGGCGGCCTCGGCCTTCGCCTTCTACCGGGGCACGGCCGCGCTCTTCTACCACGACCTGGACGCGGAGCACGCCGGTCTCGGCGGCGGGCGGATATACACCGGCCCGTACCTGGACGAGCGCACCTCGCGCGTGTGGATCCACGGCGACCTGCACGCGGAGAACTTCGGCACGTACATGGACTCCAACGGCCGCCTGGTCTTCAACGTCAACGACTTCGACGAGGCCTACGTGGGCCCGTTCACCTGGGACCTGAAGCGCTTCGCCGCCTCCGTGGCGCTGATCGGGTACGCGAAGGCGTTCAGCGACGAACAGATCACCGAGCTGGTCGAGGTGTACGCGGAGGCCTACCGCGAGCGCATCCACGCGCTGGCGACGGGCGCGAAGAGCGACGAGGTGCCGCCGTTCACCCTGGACACCGCCGAGGGCCCGCTGCTCGGCGCGCTCCGCGCGGCCCGCTCGCTGACCCGTTTCGAGCTGCTGGACTCGATGACGGAGATCCGTGACTGGGAGCGCCGCTTCGCCTCCGGCGGCGGCTCCATCGAGCTGGACGCCGCCACCCGCTACAAGGTGCTGGCCGCCTTCGACGGCTACCTGGAGACCCTCCCCGAGTCGTCCCTGTCCCGTCCGGACTCCTACCGCGTGAAGGACGTGGTGGGCCGCCGCGGGATCGGCATCGGCTCGGCCGGCCTGCCGTCGTACAACATCCTCCTGGAGGGCGCCACGGACGCCCTGGAGAACGACGTGGTGATCTACATCAAGCAGGCCCAGACCCCGGCCGTCTCCCGGCACGTCACGGACCCGGCGATCCGGGACTACTTCCAGCACGAGGGCCACCGCACGGTGATCTCGCAGCGCGCCCTGCAGGCCCATGCAGACCCGTGGCTGGGCTGGACCGAGCTGGACGGCGCGGGACAGCTGGTCGCCGAGGTGTCGCCGTACGCGGTGGACCTGGACTGGAGCGACATCGACGACCCGGAGGAGATCGCGGCGGTCGTCGCCGACCTCGGCCGGGCCACGGCGTCCATGCACTCGGCGGCCGACGACCAGTCCGGCGAGTCCCTGGTGCCGTTCTCCACCGAGCGGGCCATCGACGCGGCGATCGCCGCCGACGAGGACGGCTTCGCGGGCCTGCTCACCGACTTCGCACACAGCTACGGCGCACGTGCGCGTGCCGACCACCAGATCTTCGTCGACCTCTTCCGCAACGGCCGCATTCCAGGGCTGTAACCTTCGCCGATTCTCAGGGCCTTTTTAGGGGTCCCTTACATGAGTACGTGACAGACTCTCCACCGCTATGGACATATCCGGGACCCAGCTCAGAGCCGTGCGCGCGGCGCTGTTCACGGCCTTCGTCGTGACGCTCAGCACCGCGTCGCACGTGCTGCTGTCCCGGGCCCCGCTGCCGTTCACGACGGTGGCCGCGGTCGCCGCCGGGGTGTTCGTCGCGGCCTACGCGCTGGCGGGCCGCGAGCGCGGCTTCGGCCGGATCGCGGCCCTGCTGATCCCGCTGGAGCTGGCCGCCGACACGGTCTTCACCACCGGCCAGCACGCCTGTTACGGCAGGGCGGGCGGCCCCATCGCCGGCCCGCTGCGCGCGGTCGGCCTCGACGTGCTGTGCCACGGCGGCACGGTCGGCACCCCGCTGGCCCGGATGACCGGCGGCTCCCGCGCCGCCACGGCCCTCGCGCACGCCGACCCGGCCGCCGCCTGGCTGCTGCTCGCCGCCCACGTCTGCGTCGGCCTGCTCGCCGCCGCCTGGCTGCGCCGCGGCGAGCGCGCCCTGACCCAGCTGCTGCGCGCCGTCGCCGCCACCACCTTCCGCCCGCTGCTGCTGGCGGTCGCCGCGGGCACGGTCCGGCCCGCTCCGGTACGGCGCTTGCCGCGCCCGGCGCCCCGCCCGGCCGCCGGCCGCGGCCTGCTCCTCGTGCACTCCCTGGGACGGCGCGGACCGCCGTGCTCCGGAGCGCTCGCCGCGTCCTTCGCCTGAGCGCCCCTCCCACCCGAGCACGTCCCTCGTCCGAGTACTCGGAGTACTTCGAGTACTTCGAGTACGACGAGTCCCCCACACGTATCCCGCGTACGACATGTGCGCGTCCCCTATGGAGATCACCAACATGAGCAAGCGGAACAGCGCAGCTGCCAAGAACGCGGCCCGGGAGCGGCTGCGCGCCGAGCGCGAGAAGCAGGCCAAGCGCGCCAAGGTCAGGCGGCAGCTCATCGTGGCCGGCTCGGTCGTGGCCGTGCTGGCCGCGGCGGGCGGCATAGGCTACGCCGTCGTCCAGGCCAACAAGCCCAGCTACTGGAACAGCCTCAAGGACGCCAAGGTGGTCGCCCCGGCCAACACCACCGGCACCAAGGGCACCACGGTCGTCATCGGCAAGGACAGCGCCAAGAAGACCCTCAAGATCTACGAGGACCCGCGCTGCCCGATCTGTGCCCAGTTCGAGCAGACCGTCGGCTCGACCGTGAAGAAGGACATCGACGACGGCAAGTTCAAGATCGAGTACATCGGTGGCACGTTCATCGACGACAAGGACAACGGCGAGGGCTCCAAGAACGCGCTGAGCGCCATGGGCGCCGCGCTGAACATCAGCTCCGAGGCGTTCCTCGAGTACAAGACCGCGCTGTACTCGACGAAGTACCACCCGGACGAGACCACCGACAAGTTCAAGGACGACTCGTACCTCATCGAGGTCGCGAACACGGTCCCCGCACTGAAGAACAACGCGAAGTTCGACGACGCCGTCAAGAAGGGCACCTACGACGCCTGGGCGATGGCCATGTCGAACCTCTTCAACACCAACAAGGACGGCGTGACGGGCACCCCGAGCTTCGTCATGAACGGCAAGATGCTGACGGCCGACTCCAGCGGCAACCCGCCGATGACGGTCGACGCCTTCAACACCGTCGTGGACGCGGCGCTCAAGGCGTGACCCGGGTCCCTGTGCACAGGGACCGGACCACCTCCGCGTGAAGAGCAGGCGAACTTTTCTTTGTTCGCCTGCTCTTGTCCATACTGGTCAGTAACCTCATCGGACGTGACCAGTCGATACCGATCAACTCAGGCCTCCGAGGGTGCGAACTCCCTCTCCCCGCGCCGCCGTACGGTCGTCAAGGCCGCGGCGGCGACCGCTGTCCTGGCCGCCCCGCTCGCCGCCGCCCTGCCGGCCCGGGCCGCCTCGGACGCACCCGCCTTCCTGCACGGCGTCGCCTCCGGCGACCCGCTGCCCGACGGCATCCTGCTGTGGACCCGGGTGACGCCGACCACCGATGCGACACCCGGTTCCGGTGTCGGCCCGGACACCGAGGTCAGCTGGGTCGTCGCCACCGACAAGGCGCTGACGAACGTCGTCTCCCGCGGCTCCACGACCGCGACCGCCGCCTCCGACCACACCGTCAAGGCCGACATCCGCGGCCTGGCCCCGGCCACCGACTACTGGTTCCGCTTCTCGGCCGGCTCCACGGACTCCCCGGTGGCGCGTACCCGCACCGCGCCGGCGGCGGACGCCACCGTCGCGGGCCTGCGCTTCGGCGTGGTGTCCTGTGCCAACTGGGAGGCCGGCTACTTCGCGTCCTACCGTCACCTGGCCGCCCGAAACGACCTGGACGCCTGGCTGCACCTGGGCGACTACATCTACGAGTACGGCACCGGCGAGTACGGCACCCGCGACACCGTCGTCCGCCAGCACGCGCCCACCCACGAGATCATCACCCTCGCGGACTACCGCATACGGCACGGCAAGTACAAGACCGACACCGACCTGCAGGCCCTGCACGCCAAGGCGCCGGTCGTCGCGATCTGGGACGACCACGAGTTCGCCAACGACTCGTGGTCCGGCGGTGCCGAGAACCACACCGAGGGCACCGAAGGCACCTGGACGGCCCGTCAGGCCGCCGCCAAGCAGGCCTACTTCGAGTGGATGCCGGTCCGTCCGGCCATCGCCGGCACCACCTACCGCCGGCTGCGCTTCGGCAAGCTCGCCGACCTCTCCCTGCTGGACCTGCGCTCCTTCCGCTCCCAGCAGGTGTCCACGGGCAGCGGCTCGGTCGACGACCCGGACCGCACCATCACCGGCCGGGCCCAGCTCGACTGGCTGAAGGCCGGGCTGAAGGCCTCCGACACCACCTGGCGGCTGGTCGGCAACTCGGTGATGATCTCGCCGTTCGCCATCGGCTCGCTCTCCGCCGACCTGTTCAAGCCGCTCGCCAAGCTGCTCGGGCTGCCGCAGGACGGCCTCGCCCTCAACACCGACCAGTGGGACGGCTACACCGACGACCGCCGCGAGCTGCTGGCCCACCTGCGCTCCAACGCGATCGGCAACACGGTGTTCCTGACCGGCGACATCCACATGGCCTGGGCCAACGACGTACCGGTGGACGCCGGCACCTACCCGCTCTCCGCCTCCGCGGCCACGGAGTTCGTGGTCACCTCGGTGACCTCCGACAACCTGGACGACATCCTCAAGGTCTCCCCGGGCGTCGTCTCCGCGCTCGCCGCGCCGGTCATCCAGCTGGCCAACCGCCATGTGCACTGGGTCGACACCGACCGGCACGGCTACGGCATCCTGGACATCACCGCGGCCCGGGCGCAGATGGACTACTACGTCCTCTCCGACAAGACGAAGGCCGACGCGACCTCGTCCTGGGAGCGGTCGTACCGCACCCGCAGCGGCACCCAGAAGGTCGAGCGCACCTACGACCCGGTGTAACCGTCACCTACAGCGTGTCGAGGAAGCCGAGCGCCACCCGCCAGGTGGCCTCGGCGGCCTCCTCGTCGTAGTCCGGCAGACCGGGGTCGGTGTAGAGGTGACCGGCCCCCGCGTACCGGTAGATCTCCACATCGGCGCCGACCCGGCCCATCTGCAGATACCAGGCGCTCAGCCAGTCGTCCGTCTCGAAGGCGTCCGGCTCGGCCACGTGCAGCTGCACCGGCAGCCCGTCCACCGAGGCGTTCGGAGCGATGTCCGAGGTGCCGTGCAGAAGCAGCAGGCCCCGCGCCCGCTCGTCGCCCAGCGCCAGCGTCTGTGCGATCGAGGCGCCCAGCGAGAACCCCGCGTACACCAGCCCGCGCTCCGAGTACGGCGCCGCCGCCAGCACGGCCCGCTTCAGCAGCTCGTCCTTGCCGATCGACTCGTTGAACTCCATGCCCTCCTCGACCGTGCCGAACGTGCGGCCCTCGAACAGGTCCGGCGTCCACACCTCGTGCCCGGCGGCACGCAGCCGCTCGGCGGCCTCGCGCACCGCGGGCCTGAGGCCATAGGTCGAGTGAAAGAGCATGATGTTCATGCGCCCATGGTGCCAGCCACCACCGACAACGCCCGCCGCAGCCTGCGCACCGGCGGTCCCGGCCACGACCGTGACGCCCTTGTCACCGGACGGCATGTTCAGGACCCCGCGGATCCGGTTACGTTCGGTTCCATGGAGATGGAGAACGTACTCCGCCCGCTGATCGTGGTCGGCGGCGCCGTCGTCCTCACCCTGCTGATCGGCTGGGCGACCGACCTGCTGCTGCGCAAGGCCGACGCACGGCACACCGAGACGCCCCTGTGGGGCCTGCTGCGCCGCGGCCGCGTCCCCTACCAGCTGGTGCTGTGCGCGGCCCTGCTCAGAGGGTCCTACGACCAGACCCAGCTGATCCGGGAGCACCGGGTCGCCGTCGGCCAGGTCCTGACCCTGGTGCTGATCGGGTCGACCGCCTGGCTGGTGGTGCGGATCACGGCGGCCGTCGTGGAGTCCACCTACGACCGCTATGCCCGCGCCCACCACGACGCGGCCCGGGTCCGCCGGGTGCGCACCCAGGTGTCGCTGATCATGCGGGTGGTGACAGCGATCGTCGGCGTGATGGCCGTGGCCGCGATGCTGCTGACCTTCCCGGCGATGCGCGCGGCCGGCGCCTCGCTGCTGGCCTCCGCCGGGATCCTCGGCATCGTCGCCGGTGTGGCCGCCCAGTCCACGCTGGCGAACATGTTCGCCGGTCTGCAGATCGCCTTCGGCGACATGGTGCGCCTGGGTGACACGGTCGTGGTCGACGGCGAGTGGGGCACGGTGGAAGAGATCACCCTGACCTTTCTGACGGTGCGGACCTGGGACGAGCGCCGGATCACCATGCCGGTGTCGTACTTCACCTCCAAACCCTTCGAGAACTGGTCGCGGGGCACCCCGCAGATGACCGGGACCGTCTTCTGGCACCTCGACCACTCGGCGCCGATCGGGCCGATGCGCGAGAAGCTCCGGGACATCCTGCGGGAGTGCCAGGCCTGGGACGGACGGGACCACGGCCTGGTGGTCACCGACAGCACACCGAACACCATCCAGGTACGCGCGCTGGTCACCGCCAAGGACGCCGACGACGTCTGGAAGGTCCGGGTGGCCGTCCGCGAGCAGATGATCACCTGGCTGAACGCGGAGCACCCGTACGCCCTGCCCCGGGTCAACACGGCCGACGCGGTCCTGCCACCCGGCGGGATCATCCCCTCCCAGGACGGGGCCCAGGACGGGGCGGCGGCCGCGGCCAACCGGCGGCTGCACGAACCGCCCCGCACCGGCCGCGGCTGACGCCTCGTCTCAGTGGCCGCGCTCGGCGCCGCCGTTGACCTGGATGATCTGCGAGGTGATGTGCCCGGCGGCCGGGGAGGCCAGCCAGTGCAGGGTGGCGGCGACGTCGCCGGGGGTGCCGGCCCGCCCGGTCGACGTCTCGGCGACGAGCTGCTCCCGCCGCGCCTCCTCCACCGGTCCGCCGAAGAAGTCGGTGTCCTCGATGTACCCCGGCGCCACGACGTTCACGGTGACCCCACGCGGCCCCAACTGGCGCGCCAGGTCGTGGGCGTAGGGATGCAGGGCGGCCTTGGAGGCGCCGTACGACCCGCTCCCCGAGCCCCGGAACGCGGCGAGGGAGCCGATGAACAGCACCCGCCCGCCGGGGTCGGCGAGCCGGTCCTTCAGCGCCTCCGTGAGCAGGACCGAGGTCAGCGTGTTCTGCAGGAAGTTGCCGGTCCAGACGCGCGCGGCTGCATCGAGCGGATCACCGGCGTCCGCGCCGGGCGCGCGTGCCGCGTTCCCTCCGGCGCTGTGGACGAGGACATCGACGGTCCCGAACTCCTCGGCGACGAACCGCGCGACTCCGCGCACCTGCTCCGGTTCGGCCAGATCGGCGGCGTACACCTCCGCCCCCGGCACCCCCGCCTTCTCCAGCACCTCTCTGCGCCGCCCGAGCAGCAGCACCCGATCCCCGTCCCCGGCGAACACCCGCGCCGCCGCGAGCCCGATCCCGGTCCCTCCACCACTGATCACAATGTTCCGAGCCATGATCCGAGACTACGAGCGAGCTGCCCACGGCGCCTGCGACTGTCCACAGCCGCCACATGTTTGTATGACCGCCGCTACACGCACCCACCGGCCGCCGACGGTGCTCAGCCCCCACGGGAGACGCCCGCCCTTCGAGCAACCGATCGGGCGGCGCGCGGGTGGGCAGAATCAGCGAAGGCTACGGACGTCCAGATGCCGCAGCACCCGGTCCACGATCTCCGGATCCGCCCCCGGCTCGCTCCGCGCCGCCAGCACCTCGTGCCGCGCCGCGCTGAGCATCTCCTGCTGGATCCGCCGCAACCGCTTCAGCCGCCGCATCCGCTTCTCGTGGCCCTCCCGCCGCTCGTCCTCCACCACGTCGGGACTGATCCGGAACCCGATCTCGAAGGCCCGCCGCAGCATCTGCTCCGTCACGTCCTCCGGCAACTCCTCGACCTGCTCGATCTCCTTCAGGCGCCGCCGTGCCGCCTTCGCCGCCCGTACCGCCAGCTCCTTCTCGATCTCCTTCTCGCGGTCGGTGTCGGCCCGTACCCCCAGCCGCTTCACGAGCCACGGCAGGGTCAGCCCCTGGAGCACCAGCGTGGCCATGATCACGCCGAAGGCGATGAAGACGATCTCGTCCCGGTCCGGGAACGCCGACCCGTCGTCCGTCCTCAGGGGGATGGCCAGGGCCAGCGCCACCGACGCCACCCCGCGCATCCCGGACCACCACATCACGATGGTCTCCCGCCAGCTGGTCGGGATCTCCTCGTCGTAGTCCCGCCGGGCGTGCAGCCGCTTGGTCAGCCAGGTGGCGGGCAGCAGCCACACCAGCCGTACCACGACCACCACGCCCACGATCGCGGCCGCCCAGCCGAGCAGTTCGCCCCAGCGGCCGGACGCCGTGCGGATCGCGTTGTGCAGCTCCAGGCCGATCAGCCCGAAGGCGACGCCGGTGACGAGCGTGTCGACGATGTCCCAGAAGGTGTAGCCGGCGAGCCGGGTCATCACGTCGTCGGCGTCGGTGGCGTACTCGGCGATGAACAGCGCGGTGGTGAGCACGGCGAGCACCCCGGAGCCGTGCAGTTCCTCGGCGATGACGTAGGAGGCGTACGGGACGATCAGGGTCAGGCCGATCTGCAGGGTCGCGTCGCCGAGGATGTCCATCAGCTTGTTCGCGCCCCAGCCGAGCACCAGCCCCACGACGACCGCGACCACGGCGGACAGCAGGAAGTCCAGCCCGGCCCGCCACGGCGAGAACGTGCCGCTGACCACGGCGGCGATGGCCACGTGGTAGAGAACGATGGCCGTGACGTCGTTGAAGAGGCCCTCGCCCTCCAGGATCGACACCAGCCGGCGCGGCAGCCCGAGCTGTCCGGCGACGGCGGTCGCCGCGACCGGGTCGGGCGGGGCGACCAGCGCGCCCAGCGCGACCGCGGCGGCGATCGACAGTCCGGGCACGATCGCGTTGGCGACGACGGCCACGCACACCGTCGTGACGAAGACCAGGGCCACCGCGAGCAGGAAGATCGGCCGCTTGTTGGCCGCGAACTGCCGCCAGGAGGTCCGGCGTACGGCGGCGTAGAGCAGCGGCGGCAGCAGGCCGGGCAGGATCAGCTCGGGCGGGATGTTCACGTTCGGCACGAAGTCGGCGACCGCGAGGACGATCCCGAACAGTGTCATCAGCACGGGCGCCGGCAGCCCGAACCGGTCCCCCACCGGAACGCTCACCAGGGCCCCGAGCAGCAGCACGAACAACAGGGCCAACTGATCCACGGCCAGCGCTCCGGGAGTCGACGATCACACAGCAGGCCTCAAGCGTGCCATGCGACCCCGGTCAGAGCGCGCGCCGCATCCCCCGGTGCGGGATGCCCGCCTCCTCGTACTCCGGGCCGTACGGCTCGTAGCCCAGCCGCTCGTAGAAGCCCAGCGCGTGGGTCTGCGCGTGCAGGTCCACGGCGGCCAGGCCACGCGCGCGTGCGGCCTCCTCGATGGCGCGGACCAGGGCGACGCCGATGCCGAGGCCGCGGGCCTCCTGGGAGACCGCGAGCCGGCCCAGCGAGCCGAGGGACAGGTCGCCGTCGGTCTTCGCCGCGGCCTGCTCGCCGTACAGCAGGCGGCCGGTGCCGAGCGGTACGCCGTCCTCGCGGATCGCCAGGACATGCACGGCCACGGGGTCGTACGCGTCGTACTCCAGGTCCTCGGGGACGCCCTGCTCGACCACGAAGACCTGCTTGCGCACCGCGAAGCACGCCTCCAGGTCGGCGGGGTCCTCGGCGACCCGCACCGCGTACGCGCGCGTGCTCATCCGTACGTCTCCTCGCGGACCTGGTCGAGCGCCTTCTCCAGGTCGGCCGGGTACTCGCTCGCGAACTCGACCCACTCGCCGTCCCCGGGGTGCTCGAAACCGAGCCGGACCGCGTGCAGCCACTGGCGGGTGAGGCGCAGCCGCTTGGCGAGCGTCGGGTCGGCGCCGTAGGTCAGGTCGCCGACGCAGGGGTGGCGGTGGGCGGCCATGTGGACGCGGATCTGGTGGGTGCGGCCGGTCTCCAGCTTCACGTCGAGCAGGGAGGCCGCGCGGAACGCCTCGATGAGGTCGTAATGGGTCACGGAGGGCTTGCCGTCAGCCGTGACCGCCCACTTGTAGTCGTGCTGGGGGTGGCGGCCGATGGGGGCGTCGATGGTGCCGCTGGTCGGGTCGGGGTGGCCCTGCACGAGCGTGTGGTAGCGCTTGTCGACCGTGCGCTCCTTGAACTGGCGCTTCAGCGACGTGTACGCCCGCTCCGACTTGGCGACCACCATCAGGCCCGAGGTGCCGACGTCGAGGCGGTGCACGATGCCCTGGCGCTCCGCGGCACCGGAGGTGGAGATCCGGTAGCCGGCGGCGGCGAGACCGCCGATCACGGTCGGGCCGGTCCAGCCGGGGCTGGGGTGCGCGGCGACGCCGACCGGCTTGACGATCACGACCACGTCATCGTCGTCGTGCACGATCTCCATGCCCTCGACGGGCTCCGCGACGATCTGCACGGGCGCGGGCGCGCCCGGCATCTCGACCTCCAGCCAGGCCCCGCCGTGCACCCGCTCGGACTTGCCGACCACCGAGCCGTCCACCTGGACCTTGCCCGCCGCGGCAAGCTCGGCCGCCTTGGTGCGGGAGAAGCCGAACATGCGGGAGATGGCGGCGTCGACGCGCTCGCCCTCCAGGCCGTCGGGCACGGGCAGGGTACGGATCTCGGGAATCGTGCTCACCCGTCGAGTATGCCGGACCGCGCCGACAGCCCCGTACGCAAGCCCCTGCAGGCCCTGCGGACCCCGGCAGTCCTGGTGGACCCCGGTCAGTCCTTGTGGACGGTCCCGTCCGGGTCCAGGCCGCGGAAGGAGAGCAGCACGATCAGGATGCCGCCGCAGACGATCGCCGAGTCGGCCAGGTTGAACACCGCGAAGCCCTTGGGCGCGATGAAGTCGACGACCTGGCCCTCAAAGATCCCCGGCGAGCGGAAGATCCGGTCGGTGAGGTTGCCGAGCGCGCCGCCGAGCAGCAGGCCGAGGGCGACGGCCCAGGGGAAGCTGTACAGCTTGCGTGCCAGCCGGAAGATCACGACGATCACGGCCGCCGCGATCACCGTGAAGATGATCGTGAAGGCACCGCCGAAGCCGAAGGCCGCGCCCGGGTTGCGGATCGCGTGGAACTCCAGCCAGTCGCCGACGACCTCGATCGGCGCGTGGTGCTCCAGCTTCGCGACCACGATCATCTTGCTGACCAGGTCGAGGGCGTACGCGAAGGCGGCGACCGCGAACAGCACGGCGATGCGGCGCGCGCGGCCGGGCCGCCGGTCGGCGGTGGACTGCTGATCCGCACCGGACGCGTCCGACGCGCCGGGCTCCGCCGTCCGCTCGCCGTCGTCGCCCGGGGTACCCGGCGTACCGATGATGCGTTCCGCCTCTGCCACGTGAGTCCCTCAACCTAGGTGCCTGCCTCGGGACGAGACTACGGCACGCCCCAGGGGACCCCGATGCTCAGTAGCGGCGTTCCTGCTTCTGCTTGCATTCCACGCACAGGGTGGCCCTCGGGAAGGCCTGCATCCTGGCCTTCCCGATGGGGTTCCCGCAGTTCTCGCAGAGTCCGTAGGTGCCCGCGTCCAGCTTCTGCAGGGCCCGCTCGGTCTGTTCGAGCATCTCGCGCGCGTTGGCGGCCAGTGCCAGTTCGTGCTCGCGGGTGATGTTCTTGGTGCCGGTGTCGGCCTGGTCGTCACCGGCGCCGTCGCCGGAGTCCCGCATCAGCCCGGCCAGGGCGCTGTCGGACGCCTCGATCTCGGCCCGCAGCCGTGTCGCCTCGGTCGTCAGCTCGGTGCGCGCCTCCTCGACCTCCTGCGGCGTCCACGGGTCCTCGCCGGGACGTACCGCGAGTTCGCCCGGAGCCGCCGTGGCGACCCGCGCCTTGGGGACGGCGCTCTCCGCCGCCGCGGCCGTGCCAGGAGTCTTCTTCGCAACCACCGTCGTGGCTCCCGTCTGCTTCGCGGCCCGCGCCGCGCCCGCTTTCTTGGCCGTGCTCTTCTTGGCCGTGCCCTTCTCCGCCGCGGTCTTCGTCGCCGCGGCCCTGGACGCGCTCTTCTCCGGCTGTTCCGCGGTGTCCTTCACCACCGCGGCCGCCTTCCCGGCCGCCTTCACCCCGTCGGCCTTCTTCGCGGCGGCCTTCTTCACGCCCGTCCTGCCCACCGGTGCCTTCTTCACGGCGGAGTTCTCGACGGAACCCTTCTCACCCGGCGTTCTCTTGGAAGGAGCCGCCTCTGTCGCGCGCGTGCTCTGTTTTCCGCCGCCCCCAGCGGGATTCTTCGCCACCATGGCCGCGGCCCCTTCACATATTGTGATCTTGCACGCGAATCGTGCTGGGACGATAAATCGACTCGAGTCCCGCGGCAACGGGGCACGCCGCCCGATCCGCCTGCCCCGGACCCCCCACGCAGCAGGTATGCATGCGTTGTGCCCAGCTCCCCGCGCGGTAATCCGCCGAGCCGGACATCCCAGGATGCGAACACACGTACCTCGCCATTCGGGTCATCCCGGCCGGACGTCCGCCGGGCGCCGCCGGCGCCGGGACCGGCACCGGGAAAACGGGGCGGCCGCTGTCCGCGCGGCGCCGTACACTGGGCGGAGCGAGAAGCGTGGATGGGGACGAGTAGCGGCGTACGCAGCCCAGAGCGACCCGGGGACGGTGGAAGCCCGGGGGCGAGCGCGACGTGAAGATCACCCCGGAGCCGCCGGAGGAAAGCCTCAGCCGTCAGGCGGGGGCGAGTAGAACCGGCTTCGCGACCCCAATGAGGGGGCTCACCGGCGCGTACGGCGACCGGGGGGCCAAGGAGGGTGGTACCGCGGGAGCGCGCCGCACACGGCGTACGCAAGGCAAGGCTCTCGTCCCTCCGACGGAAGGCAGCAAGTCCGTTGGAGGAAGCTCGCAGATGACAGCGCCGACGTACCGCCAGGTGCCCGCACAGGTCGACCTGCCCGCCCTCGAGCACGCCGTGCTCGACTTCTGGCGCGAGCAGAAGATCTTCGCCAAGACCCTGGAGCAGTCCGAGGGCCGCCCCGAATGGGTGTTCTACGAGGGCCCGCCCACCGCCAACGGCATGCCCGGCGCCCACCACATCGAGGCGCGCGTCTTCAAGGACGTCTTCCCCCGCTTCCGCACCATGCGCGGCTACCACGTGGCCCGCAAGGCCGGCTGGGACTGCCACGGCCTGCCCGTGGAGCTCGCGGTCGAGAAGGAGCTGGGCTTCAGCGGCAAGCCGGACATCGAGAAGTACGGCATCGCCGAGTTCAACGCCAAGTGCCGCGAGTCGGTGACCCGCCACACCGACGCCTTCGAGGCGCTGACGACCCGCATGGGGTACTGGACCGACCTGGACGACGCCTACCGCACGATGGACCCCGAGTACATCGAGTCGGTCTGGTGGTCGCTGAAGACGATCTTCGACAAGGGTCTGCTGGTCCAGGACCACCGCGTCGCCCCCTGGTGCCCGCGCTGCGGCACCGGCCTGTCCGACCACGAGCTGGCGCAGGGCTACGAGACGGTCGTCGACCCCTCCGTGTACGTCCGTTTCCCGCTCACCTCCGGTCCGCTCGCCGGCCAGGCCGCGCTCCTGGTGTGGACGACCACCCCGTGGACCCTGGTGTCCAACACGGCGGTCGCCGCGCACCCCGAGGTCACCTACGTCGTCGCGACCGACGGTGAGGAGAAGCTCGTCGTCGCCGAGCCGCTCGTCGCCAAGGCGCTCGGCGAAGGCTGGGAGACCACGGGCCAGTCCTTCACCGGCGCCGAAATGGAGCGCTGGACCTATCAACGTCCGTTCGAGCTCGTGGAGTTCCCGAGCGCCAGCGAGGGAACCAATGGGCACAGCCCGGAACCGGCGCATTACGTCGTGAACGCGGAGTACGTCACGACCGAGGACGGTACGGGTCTGGTCCACCAGTCCCCCGCCTTCGGTGAGGACGACCTCAAGGTCTGCCGCGCCTACGGCCTCCCGGTGGTGAACCCGGTCCGCCCGGACGGCACCTTCGAGGAGGACGTGCCGCTGGTCGGCGGCGTCTTCTTCAAGAAGGCCGACGAACGGCTCACCGAGGACCTCAAGCAGCGCGGCCTCCTCTTCAGGCACCTTCCGTACGAACACAGCTACCCGCACTGCTGGCGCTGCCACACCGCGCTGCTCTACTACGCGCAGCCGTCCTGGTACATCCGCACGACGGCGATCAAGGACCGCCTCCTCGCGGAGAACGAGAACACCAACTGGTTCCCGGACACGGTCAAGCACGGCCGGTACGGCGACTGGCTGAACAACAACATCGACTGGGCGCTGTCCCGCAACCGCTACTGGGGCACCCCGCTGCCGATCTGGCGCTGCGAGGACGACCACCTCACCGTGGCCGGCTCCCGCGCGGAGCTCACCGAGCTCACCGGCACCGACCAGTCGGACCTGGACCCGCACCGCCCGTTCATCGACGACGTCACCTTCGCCTGCCCCGCCGAGGGCTGCGGACTGACGGCCACGCGCGTGCCGGAGGTCATCGACGCCTGGTACGACTCGGGTTCGATGCCGTTCGCGCAGTGGGGCTACCCGCACAAGAACAAGGAGCTGTTCGAGAGCCGCTACCCGGCGCAGTTCATCTCCGAGGCGATCGACCAGACGCGAGGGTGGTTCTACACCCTGATGGCCGTCGGCACGCTGGTCTTCGACAAGTCGTCGTACGAGAACGTGGTCTGCCTCGGTCACATCCTCGCCGAGGACGGCCGCAAGATGTCCAAGCACCTGGGCAACACCCTGGAGCCGATCCCGCTGATGGACCGGCACGGGGCGGACGCGGTGCGCTGGTTCATGGCGGCCGGGGGTTCGCCGTGGGCGGCCCGCCGGGTGGGCCACGGCACCATCCAGGAGGTCGTCCGCAAGACGCTGCTGACGTACTGGAACACGGTCGCCTTCCAGGCGCTGTACGCCCGTACGTCGAACTGGGCGCCGTCCGCGGCCGATCCGGCCCCGGCCGACCGCCCGGTCCTGGACCGCTGGCTGCTCTCCGAACTGCACGCGCTCACCGACCAGGTGACGCAGGCGCTGGAGGCGTACGACACCCAGCGCGCCGGCAAGCTGCTGTCGGCGTTCGTCGACGACCTGTCCAACTGGTACGTCCGCCGCTCGCGGCGCCGCTTCTGGCAGGGCGACAAGGCCGCGCTGCGCACGCTGCACGAGGTCGTGGAGACGGTCACCAAGCTGATGGCCCCGCTGACCCCGTTCATCACCGAGCGGGTGTGGCAGGACCTGGTGGCGCCGGTGACCCCCGGCGCGCCGGAGTCGGTGCACCTGGCGGCCTGGCCGGAGGCCGACCTGGGCGCCATCGACCCTGAGCTGTCGAAGCAGATGGTCCTGGTACGACGGCTCGTGGAGCTGGGCCGGGCCACGCGCGCGGAGTCGGGCGTCAAGACGCGGCAGCCGCTGTCCCGGGCGCTGGTCGCGGCGGTGGGCTTCGACGCGCTCGCCCCGGAGCTGCACGGGCAGATCACCGACGAGCTGAACGTCTCCTCGCTGGCGTCCCTCTCCGAGGTGGGCGGCTCCCTGGTCGACACGACCGCGAAGGCCAACTTCCGGGCGCTGGGCAAGCGGTTCGGCAAGCGGGTGCAGGACGTGGCCAAGGCGGTGGCCGCGGCGGACGCGGCGGCACTGTCGCTGGCGCTGCGTGAGGGCACGGCGTCCGTGGAGGTCGACGGCGAGACGGTCACGCTGGCGCCGGACGAGGTGATCATCACGGAGACGCCTCGTGAGGGCTGGTCGGTGGCGTCGGACTCCGGTGCGACCGTCGCGCTGGACCTGGAGATCACCGAGGAGCTGCGGCAGGCGGGCCTGGCCCGGGACGCGATCCGGCTGATCCAGGAGGCGCGCAAGAACAGCGGGCTGGACGTGGCCGACCGGATCGCGCTCAGGTGGGTGTCGACCGACCCGGCGGTGATCGCGGCGCTGGCGGAGCACGCTCCTTTGATCGCCGACGAGGTTCTGGCAACCGACTTCTCTCAAGGCGAGGGGGATGACGGTTACGGCGATCCCTTCACCGACGAAGGGCTGTCGCTGACGTTCCGCCTGCGCAAGGCGTAAGCGCCGACGCTGTTCGAGAAGGGCCCGGTCTCCGTGGTGGGGATCGGGCCCTTTCCGGTACGTACGGGTCGGGGCAGGTGCCGTGCGCCCACGCGGCGGTAGCCGCATAGGGGACACAGCCCCGCGCCCCTGATGTGCGAGCCCCTTCTCCCAGCTGCAGGTCGGCGCACCGAGCCGTGCGCCCACGCGGCGGCAGCCGCATAGGGACACAGCCCCGCGCCCCCCTGGAGTGGCTTGCGCAACCCGCGTAAAAAGGGCGGGCCCCGGATCGGAATCCGGGGCCCGCCCT
Source organism: Streptomyces sp. NPDC047061 (assembly GCF_040643955.1). Classification (NCBI taxonomy): domain Bacteria; kingdom Bacillati; phylum Actinomycetota; class Actinomycetes; order Kitasatosporales; family Streptomycetaceae; genus Streptomyces; species Streptomyces sp. NPDC047061. Next base: position 120,372 of record NZ_JBEYVI010000003.1, on the reverse strand, counting down.
TTTGAACGCCTGCCTACGACTACGCCGTACTACATGGCGGCCGTCAGTTGTCGTCCTCGTCGATGAGGAAGCCACGCATCGGGGACGGCGCCTGGCCCATCGGGGACGGGCCCTGCGGGCGTACCGGAGCCATCGGCTGGGTCATCGCCGGCGTCATCTGCTGCTGGCCGCCGTAGGACGGGGCAGCGGGGGACGGGGCGCCGCCCATCGCCGGGTTGCCGCCGTAGGACGGGACACTCGCGCCGGCCGGGGCCATGGAAGGCGCCGGGGACGGCGGGAGGGAGGCCGCGGCCGGGGTGCGCGGCGGCGCCAGGGAGTCGTCGGCCTGGGTCTCCAGCTGACGCAGCTGCGACTCCAGGTACGACTTCAGACGCGTGCGGTACTCGCGCTCGAAGCCGCGCAGGTCCTCGACCTTGCGCTCCAGCGTGGCGCGCGCGGACTCCAAGGAGCCCATGGCGACGCGGTGCTTCTCCTGCGCGTCCCGCTCCAGCGCGTCGGCCTTGGCACGGGCGTCACGCTCCAGACCCTCGGCGCGGCTGCGGGCCTCGCCGACGATCTTGTTGGCCTCGGAGCGGGCCTCGGCGATCGCCTGGTCGGCGGTCTGCTGGGCCAGCGAGAGGACACGGGCGGCGCTGTCGCCACCGGGGCCCTGACCGGGGCCGCCCATCGGACCGCCCATGGGGCCGCCCATCGGACCACCCATCTGCTGCGGCATGGGCGGCTGGCCGCCCATCGGGGCCATGCCCTGACCCATCGGGCCGGGACCCTGCCCCATGCCCTGGCCCATCGGACCGGGGCCCTGCCCCATGCCCTGGCCCATCGGACCGGGACCCATCGGGCCCTGGCCCATCGGACCGGGACCCTGCGGACCGCCCTGGCCACTGGGACCGGCCGGCAGCTGCGGGGCGCCGCTCGGCAGCTGCGGGGGACCACCCATGGGGCCACCCATCTGCTGCTGCGGCGGGCCCGATATGCCGGCGGGCACCGGAGCGCCGGGGCCTCGCATGCCCTGCTGCGGCATACCCTGCGGCATACCACCCTGCTGAGGCATACCCTGCGGCATACCACCCTGCTGCGGCATACCCTGCGGCATACCACCCTGCTGCGGCATACCCTGCGGCATACCACCCTGCTGAGGCATACCACCCTGAGGCATACCGCCCTGCTGGTCCTGCGGCTCCGGAGGCTTGCGCATGTTCTGCTGGTTCTGGGCAGCAGCGCGCGTGGCCGCGGCCAGTTTGGCGCGCAGGTCCTCGTTCTCGCGGAGCAGGCGCGTCAGTTCGGCTTCGACCTCATCGAGGAAGGCATCGACCTCGTCCTCGTCATAGCCTTCTCGGAGGCGGACGGTCGTGAACTGCTTGTTCCGCACGTCCTCGGGGGTCAACGGCATCTCTTCACCTCAACGTAGTCGTCGGCGTTCGGCAAGACGGTAGGTCACATCGCTCATCACAGCCGACCAACGATCGCAATCAGGATGTAGACGATGATCATCAGCACGAAGAAGGACAGGTCGAGCGCCACGCCCCCGAGACGCAGCGGCGGGATGAACCGCCGCAGAAGCTTGAGCGGTGGATCGGTGACAGTGTAGGTGGCCTCAAGTACGACCACCATCGCCTTGCCGGGTTGCCATGAGCGGGCGAACTGGAACACGTAGTCCATGACCAACCGGAAGATGAGCACGATGAGGAAGCACATCAGCGCGATGTAGATCACATCCAGGAACACGCTCATGGTTCGTGCTTTCCCTCTCCCCTGTTACGTGCCTTCTACCGGTCGTGCGTCTCAGCTCTGGTTGAAGAACCCGCCCTCTGCGATGCGGGCCTTGTCCTCCGCCGTGACATCGACGTTAGCAGGCGACAACAGGAACACCTTCTGCGTCACCCGCTCGATGCTGCCGTGAAGACCAAACACCAAACCAGCCGCAAAGTCGACAAGTCGCTTCGCGTCTGTGTCATCCATCTCAGTCAGATTCATGATCACCGGGGTGCCCTCACGGAAGTGTTCCCCGATGGTACGGGCCTCGTTGTAGGTCCGGGGGTGAAGCGTGGTGATCCGGTAAGGCTCTCGTTCCGACACGACCTTGGGCATGATCACCGGTGCGTTCTTCTCCAGGCTTGCGCGTTCTTGTGTGATGGACGCCACGGGGGCGATGCGCGCCGGGCGTCCCGATTCCGCAGGGAGCGAAGCGGAATGCGACACCGGTTCGCGCGGGGGTGACGGTTGCACCACTCGTACCGATTCGTCCCTTTGGGACTGGTGTGCGCCGTGGGACTGGTGTGACGGCTCGTGCCGTCGATGGTCCCGCTCGGGCTCCGGGTCCAGTTCGGGCTCGAAGTCGTCATCGGGGTCGAATCCGCGGCCGTCGTACCCATCGTCCTCCACGAGGCCGAGGTAGACCGCCATCTTGCGCATCGCGCCGGCCATGCTCTGAGTCCTCCGCTCTGTGGTGGATCGGTGACGACTGCCAAGTCCCGCGATCCACACGGTCGTTGTGCCCACCTTGGGCGGCATTGACCATATTTTCTGCTGTGGTCCGACTTCTTGGCGACGTTACCCGAGCCTGGGGCGGACTCCGAGTACCGCGGTGCCGACGCGTACATGTGTCGCCCCGGCGGCCACGGCTTCCTCAAGGTCCGCACTCATCCCTGCGGAGACCATGTTCGCAGCAGGATGGGCTCGGCGCAGGTCAGTCGACAAATCCATCAACCGCTCGAACGCCGCGCGTCGGCGCCCCGCGTACTCCCCGGTGAGCGGAGCGACGGTCATGAGGCCGTCGAGCCGCAGTCCCGGCGATCCGGCGACGAGGGCGGCCAACTCTTCGATTCCGCCCGGCGCCACGCCACCACGCTCCCCTCTTTCACTCGCGCCCGCGTCGAGTGCGACCTGGAGGAGGCAGCCGACCTCGCGCCCGGCCCGCACCGCTTCCCTGGACAGGGCGTCCACGAGCTTGGAACGATCGACGGACTGCACGAGATCCGCATAAGCGACCACTGATCGGACTTTGTTGGTCTGCAACTGCCCGACAAAGTGCCAAGTAAGGGGAAGATCCGCACATTCGGCGGCCTTGGGGGCCGCGTCCTGGTCCCGGTTCTCGGCGACATGGCGCACCCCGAGCCCCGAGAGGATCCGCACGTCGCTCGCCGGATAGGTCTTGGTGACCACGATCAGCGTCACCTCCTCCCGCTTGCGCCCCGCCGCCGCACAGGCGGCCGCGATACGCTCCTCCACTTTCGCCAGGTTTACAGCGAGTTCGGCGTTACGGTCCGTCATGTCCCATCAGTCCAGCCACACATAGCCGGCGAGCCGCCCGGTGGTGCGGTCCCGGCGGTACGAGAAGTGATCGCCCGACTCCAGCGTGCACACCGGCGACTGCGCCCGGTCGAGCACCCCGGCGCGCGCGAGCTGCGCGTGCACTCCGGCGCTCACGTCGACCGCGGGAGTACCCCAGCTGGTCTCCGCGTGCGCCGTCGGCTCCACGGCGGCCACCTCGGCACGCATCGCCTCCGGCACCTCGTAGCACCGTCCGCAGACGGCGGGTCCGGTGCGGGCGACGATCCGGGCCGGGTCGGCGCCGAGCGACTGCATGGCGTCGATCGCGGCGGGCACGATCCCCTTCACCATGCCCGGCCGTCCGGCGTGGGCGGCGGCGACCACCCCGGCCACCGGGTCGGCCAGCAGGACCGGCACGCAGTCGGCGGTGAGGACGGCGAGGGCGAGCCCCCGGGCCGCGGTCACCAGCCCGTCCACCTCGGGCGTGAGCCGGGTGGTCCACGGGCCTTCGACCTCGGCCACGTCGTTGCCGTGGACCTGGTTCATCCAGACCACCCGGCCGGGGTCCAGGCCGAGCGACTTGGCGGCGAGTTCCCGGTTGGTCCGTACCACGTCGGGGTCGTCGCCGACCGCCCCGCCCAGGTTGAGCTCCTCGTACGGAGCGGCGCTCACCCCGCCCCACCTGTCGGTGAAGGCGAAGTGCGCGCCGCTCACGGTGTCGCGCTGTCCTATCACGTCGTAAGGATCACTTGAGGAAGTCCGGTACGTCCAGTTCCTCGGCCGCGCTGTCCGTGTAGGAACGGGACGGCGGGACCGGCGGGGCGACCGGGATGTCGGCGACCGGCTCGGGCGCCGGCTCCGGCTCCTCCTTCGGGGTCACGCTGCCGAGCGAGCCGAAGGAGGGGCGCTCGGGCTCCCGCCGGGCCGGAGCGGGCTCCTCGCGGCGGGCGGAGGCCGAGGACGAGCCGAGGACGTTGTCCCGGCGGGCCGGGGGCTGGCCCCCGTCGAAGCCGGCCGCGATGACGGTGACGCGGACCTCGTCGCCGAGGGCGTCGTCGATGACCGCACCGAAGATGATGTTGGCCTCGGGGTGGGCGGCCTCGCTGACCAGCTGGGCGGCCTCGTTGATCTCGAACAGGCCGAGGTCGGAGCCGCCGGAGATGGAGAGCAGCACGCCCCGGGCGCCGTCGATGGAGGCCTCCAGGAGCGGCGAGGAGATCGCCATCTCGGCGGCGGCCACCGCGCGGTCGTCGCCGCGGGCCGAGCCGATGCCCATGAGGGCCGAACCGGCCTCGGACATGACCGACTTGACGTCGGCGAAGTCGAGGTTGATCAGGCCGGGGGTGGTGATGAGGTCGGTGATGCCCTGGACACCGGAGAGCAGGACCTGGTCGGCCGACTTGAACGCGTCGAGCACCGAGACCTGGCGGTCCGAGATGGACAGCAGCCGGTCGTTCGGGATGACGATGAGGGTGTCGACCTCTTCGCGGAGTTCGGCGATGCCGTCCTCGGCCTGGTTGGCGCGGCGCCGGCCCTCGAAGGTGAAGGGGCGGGTGACCACGCCGATGGTGAGGGCGCCCAGCGAGCGCGCGATGTTGGCCACGACGGGCGCGCCGCCGGTGCCGGTGCCGCCGCCCTCGCCGGCCGTCACGAAGACCATGTCGGCCCCCTTGAGGACCTCCTCGATCTCCTCACGGTGGTCCTCGGCGGCCTTGCGGCCGACGGCCGGGTTGGCGCCGGCGCCGAGTCCCCGGGTGAGTTCACGGCCGACGTCGAGCTTGACGTCGGCGTCGCTCATCAACAGCGCCTGCGCGTCGGTGTTGATGGCGATGAACTCGACGCCCTTGAGACCGACCTCGATCATCCGGTTGATGGCATTGACACCACCGCCGCCGACACCGATGACCTTGATGACTGCGAGGTAGTTCTGCGGTGCTGCCACGTCGAAGGCCTCTCGCCTCGAATTACGTTGCCGTCCACGTGCGGTGTTCGCGCGGGACGGCAGATGCCGATTGGGACGGTCCGTAGCGCCGACCCGAACCCTAACGTTGAAGTTTAGGGTTACCAGTGTGTCTGTTCCCTGGAGTCTTCTGAACAGGACACTAAGTCGACAAGTGGCGCGCGTTCAACGAACACGCCGAACCTCCCGTTTTTCTTTTCACCCTATGTGATCAGGCATAGCCGTGCCCAACCAGGGTGCTGGCCTGGGCAGATGTGCGTCAACTCGCCGATGACGCAGGGGCGGTGGGAACGCTTACGTCGAAGTGCCGGGCGCCGGAAGCTGCTTTCATGAGTGCGCTGAGCGTACGCGCCTTGGCGGCGCCGCTCTCGGCGCTTCCCCACTCGACGACGCGGCCGCCGCCCAACTCCAGCGAGATGTCGTCGTAGGAACGGACCTTGACGGTCCGGGTGTCCCGGCGGACGGCGGCCGGAATGGCACGTGCGACGTCGACCGCTTCCCGCACCAGCCGGTCGGTGCCGAACCGGCGCAGGCTCGCGGTGGCCGAACCCGACCCGGAGAGACTCAATTCCAGCGCCGGAACGCCTTTCGGCGCCTGTGAAACCGTGGCGAACCGGACACCTTTCCTGTCCACTTCGGTGAACTTTCCGCCCTTTTCGATGAGCAGCACCGGAGTCCGCTCGATTACTTTCAGCCCGATTCCACGGGGCCAGGAACGGACGACGTCCACCACGTCGATCCGGGGCAGCTTCCGGCGCAGCCGGGCCCCGATCCCGTCGGTGTCGACGGACACCATCGGCTCCCCGACCGGGACGTCGGCGGCCTCGAGGACCTGCTCGGGCGTCAGAACGGCCGTACCGGACACCGAGACGTGGCGCACCCGCAGCCAGGGGGAGCCGTACAGCAGCCAGACGGAGCCGGACCCGAGGAGCAGCACGCACAGCGTCAGGACGAGGGTCCTGCGGAAGCGGCGGTTGCGCAGCCGCCGGACGAGCGGCGGGCCGGACGACTCCTGCTGGCGTTCACCGCGTTCGGCGGTGGTCGGTCCGGCCACGCTGCTCACTTGCCTTTCGTCATACGGTCCTATCGGCTTGAGGCGATCGCCTCGTACACCATGCCGACGAGCAGGTCGTCGGCGTCCCGGCGGCCGAACTCGCTTGCCGCGCGGGACATCTCGTACAGCCGGTGCGGGTCGGCGAGCACGGGCAGGACGTTCTGCTGCACCCACTCCGGGGTGAGTTCCGCGTCGTCGACCAGGAGGCCGCCGCCGGCCTTGACCACCGGCTGGGCGTTCAGCCGCTGCTCGCCGTTGCCGATGGGCAGCGGGACGTAGGCGGCCGGGAGCCCGACGGCCGAGAGTTCGGCGACGGTCATCGCGCCGGCGCGGCAGAGCATCATGTCGGCCGCGGCGTACGCGAGGTCCATCCGGTCCAGGTAACTTACCGGGATGTAGGGCGGCATCCCCGGCATCTGGTGCACCTGCGGCAGTTCGTTCTTCGGGCCGACCGCGTGCAGGATCTGGATGCCCGCCTGCTGCAGCCAGGGTGCGACCTGCTGGACGACCTCGTTGAGGCGGCGGGCGCCCTGCGAGCCGCCGGAGACCAGCAGCGTCGGCAGGTTGGGGTCGAGGCCGAAGCGGTGGCGGGCCTCGGGGCGGGCGGCGGCGCGGTCCAGGAGGGAGATGGAGCGGCGCAGCGGGATGCCGATGTAGCGGGCGTCTCGCAGCTTGCTGTCCGGGGTGGAGACCGCGACCTTGGCGGCGTACCGGGAGCCGATCTTGTTGGCGAGGCCGGGGCGGGCGTTGGCCTCGTGGATCACGATCGGCACGCCGAGGCGCTTGGCGGCGAGGTAGCCGGGCAGGGCGACGTAGCCGCCGAAGCCGACGACGCAGTCCGCCTTGGTGCGCTCCAGGATCTGCTCGGCGGCCTTGATGGTGCCGCGCAGCCGGCCCGGCACGGTGATCAGCTCGGGGGTGGGCTTGCGGGGCAGCGGCACCGCCGGGATCAGTGCGAGCTCATAGCCGCGTTCCGGGACCAGTTTGGTCTCCAGGCCGCGCTCCGTGCCCAGGGCCGTGATCCCCACGGTGGGGTCCTGCCTGCGCAGGGCGTCCGCGAGGGCGAGCGCGGGCTCGATGTGGCCGGCGGTCCCCCCACCAGCGAGTACGACATGCACCGAAATTCACCGCTCTCCGGACGAGCGCGCCGCCGAGGCGCGCCGTCGCATCGTGTTCCATCTCCGAGGCCCCTGAGGGCCCCGGGCTCCCCGCTTTCTACCAAAGCGAGGTTGCCGCATCGCAAGCGCCGCCCGCGCACCGGGCTCGTCGCGCGCGAAGGCGATCAGCAGCCCGATGGCGAACATGGTCGGCAGCAGGGCGGAGCCTCCGTAGGAGAACAGCGGGAGGGGGACGCCGGCGATCGGCAGCAGGCCGAGCACCGCACCGATGTTGATCACCGCCTGGGCGGTGATCCAGGTGGTCACGCCTCCCGCGGCGTACCTCACGAAGGGGTCCTCCGTGCGTCCGGCCACGCGGATACCCGCATAGCCTAGAGCCGCGAAGAGGGCCAGTACCGACAGCGTCCCCGCCAGGCCCAGTTCCTCGCCGGTGACGGCGAAGATGAAGTCGGTGTGGGCTTCGGGGAGTTGGCCCCATTTCTCCACACTCGCACCGAGTCCGGATCCGAAGAGCCCGCCGCTGGCCAGGGCGTAGATGCCGTGCACCGCCTGCCAGCAGTCGGCGACGCCGGTCTTGGGTTCGGTGGCGCCGATGCAGGCGAGCCGGGCCATCCGGTTCGGGCTGGTCTTGATGAGGATGAACCCGAGCACGCCCGCGATGGACAGCACACCCGCGAACAGCCGGGTGGGTGCCCCCGCCAGCCACAGCAGGCCGAACAGGATCGCGGTCAGGATGATCGCCGTACCCATGTCGCCGCCGAGCATGATCAGCCCGAGCAGCAGGAAGCTCACCGGAACGAGCGGCACCAGCATGTGCTTCCACTGCGTCAGCAGCCGCCTCTCCTGCTTGCGGGCCATCAGGTCGGCGCCCCACAGCACCAGGGCGAGCTTGCCGAACTCGCTGGGCTGGATCTGGAAGGAGCCGCCGAGGGAGATCCAGTTCTGGTTGCCGTTGACCGACATGCCTATCCCCGGCACCTGCACGAGCGCCATCATGAAGACGGCTCCGGCGAGGATCGGGTAGGCGAGCGCCCGGTGCAGTTTCACCGGCATACGGGACGCGACGAGCAGCAGCACGCCGCCGATGGAGGCGGCCAGGAACTGTTTGCGGAAGAAGAACGAGCCGGGCAGCGACATCTGCAGCGCGGTGATCTGGGAGGCCGAGTAGACCATCACCAGCCCGAGCACGATGATGAGCAGGCTGCCGCCGAGGATCAGGTAGTACGCGGTCAGCGGCCGGTCCCAGGCCCGCTGGGCGCGCGTGTAGAGCCGCCGCAGCGGGTTCTCGCGCGACGCGCGGGGCGCGGCGGGCCGCCGGACCGCCCGCTGTACGGGCGGCCGGCCGGTGCGGCTACCGGGCATCAACGCCTCCGCTGAACGTCGACCGTCCCACGCGTCCCTCCCAAGGTCGCCCGGCAGGCGGCCGGGTCAGGCGCCGAGTTCGCGAACAGCCTGGGCGAACGCGTCACCGCGCTTGTTGTAGTTGGCGAACATGTCCATGGAGGCACAGGCGGGGGCGAGGAGCACCGTGTCGCCCTCGACCGCCAGCCGCCGGGCCTCCCGGACCGCCGCGAGCATCGCCCCAGTGTCGGTCCGGTCGAGGTCGACGACGGGTACTTCCGGCGCGTGTCGCGCGAGGGCGTCCCGGATGAGGGCGCGATCGGCGCCGATGAGCACCACGCCGCGAAGTCGCTTTGCCGACTTGGCGACCAGCTCGTCGAAGGTCGCCCCCTTCGCCAGACCGCCGGCGATCCACACGATCGACTCGTACGACGCCAACGAGGCTTCCGCCGCGTGCGTGTTGGTCGCCTTGGAGTCGTCGACGTACGCGACGCCGTCCACGTCGGCCACGTGCGCGATGCGGTGGGCGTCCGGGGTGAAGTTCCGCAGCCCGTCCCGTACGGCCGTGGGCGGCACCCCGAAGGCGCGTGCGAGGGCCGCCGCGGCGAGGGCGTTGGCGATGTTGTGCGGGGCCGGCGGGTTGACGTCGGAGACCTCGGCCAGCTCCTGGGCGTTCTTCTGCCGGTTCTCGACGAAGGCGCGGTCGACGAGGATGCCGTCCACGACGCCGAGTTGGGAGGGCCCCGGGGTGCCGAGGGTGAAGCCGATGGCCCGGCAGCCCTCCTCGACGTCGGCCTCGCGCACCAGCTCCTCGGTGAGCTTGTCGGCGACGTTGTAGACGCAGGCGACCCGGTTGCCCTCGTAGATGCGGCCCTTGTCCCTGGCGTACGCCTCCATGGAGCCGTGCCAGTCGAGGTGGTCCGGGGCGAGGTTGAGCACGGCCGCCGAGTGGGCGCGCAGGGAGGGCGCCCAGTGCAGCTGGTAGCTGGACAGCTCCACCGCGAGGACGTCGTACTCCTCGTCGCCGAGGACCGCGTCGAGCAGCGAGACGCCGATGTTGCCGACGGCGGCCGTGCGCAGGCCCGCGGCCTTCAGGATCGACGCCAGCATCTGGACGGTGGTGGTCTTGCCGTTGGTGCCGGTGACGGCCAGCCAGGGGGCCGCGTCGGGGCCGCGCAGCCGCCACGCCAGCTCGACATCGCCCCAGATGTCGATGCCGGCCGCGCGGGCCGCCTGGAACAGCGGCTTGTCCGGCTTCCAGCCGGGCGCGGTCACGATCAGCTCGGTGCCCGCGGGCAGGGTGGCGCCGTCACCGAGCCGTACCGTGACGCCCAGTGCCTCCAGTTCGGCGGCCTGCTCACGCGCGCGTGCGTCGTCGCCGTCGTTGACGACCGTGACGATCGCGCCCCGCGCGTGCAGCACCCTGGCCGCCGGGACACCGGAGACGCCGAGCCCGGCGACGGTGACGTGCTTGCCCTGCCAGTCGGTCACTTGTCCGCTGCCCATCCTGCGTAGAAGAGGCCCAGTCCGACAATCACACAGATGCCCTGGATGATCCAGAAGCGGACCACCACAAGGACTTCGGACCAGCCCTTGAGTTCGAAGTGGTGCTGGAGCGGCGCCATCCGGAAGACGCGCTTGCCGGTGAGCCGGAAGGAGCCGACCTGGATGACGACCGACATGGTGATCAGGACGAACAGGCCGCCCATGATGGCGACGAGGAGCTCCGTGCGGGAGAGGATCGCCAGGCCCGTGAGGACACCGCCGAGCGCGAGCGAACCGGTGTCGCCCATGAAGATCTTGGCCGGCGAGGTGTTCCACCACAGGAAGCCGAGGCAGGAACCCATCAGCGCGGAGGCGATGACCGCGAGGTCCAGCGGGTCGCGCACCTCGTAGCAGGCGTTGGGGTTGGTCAGCGTGACCGCGTTGGCGCAGGACTCCTGGAACTGCCAGACGCCGATGAACGTGTAGGCGCCGAAGACGAGCACGGAGGCGCCGGTGGCCAGGCCGTCCAGGCCGTCGGTCAGGTTCACGCCGTTGGACATCGCGAGGATCATGAACAGCGCCCAGACCACGAACAGCACCGGACCGATGGACCAGCCGAAGTCCGTGATGAACGACAGCTTGGTGGAGGCCGGGGTGTTGCCGCGGGCGTCGGCGAACATCAGCGACAGCACCGCGAAGCCGATGCCTACGATCAGCTGGCCGGCCATCTTCGCCTTGGCCCGCAGGCCCAGCGAGCGCCGCTTGACGATCTTGATGTAGTCGTCGAGGAAGCCGACCAGGCCCATCCCGCACATCAGGCCGAGCACCAGCACGCCCGAGTAGGTCGGGGTGTAGCCGGTGATCACCTTGGACAGGAAGTAGGCGGCGACCGTCGACAGGATGAAGGCGATACCGCCCATCGTCGGCGTACCGCGCTTGCTGGCGTGCTCGCGCGGGCCGTCGTCACGGATGTACTGGCCGTAGCCCTTGCGGGCGAGGAGCTTGATCAGCAGCGGGGTGCCGACCAGGGTCAGAAAGAGACCGATGACGCCCGAGAAGAGGATCTGCTTCATCATCGGGCATCAACACCCTCGGCACCGGACTCCAGGAGCGCCTGCGCAACGCTCTCCAGGCCCACCGACCGGGACGCCTTCACGAGTACGACGTCCCCCGGGCGCAACTCGCTGCGCAACAGGTCGATCGCCGCCTGTGCGTCGGACACGTGCACCGACTCCTCACCCCACGAACCCTCGTTATATGCGCCCAGTTGCAGCCAGGAGGCTTCCACTCCCCCGACGGCGACGAGCTTGCCGACATTGAGCCGGACGGCGAGCCGTCCGACCGCGTCGTGCTCGGCGAGCGCCTCGTCCCCGAGCTCGGCCATCTTGCCGAGCACCGCCCACGTGCGGCGCCCCTGACCCATGGCCGCGAGCGCGCGCAGCGCGGCTCGCATGGACTCGGGGTTGGCGTTGTAGGCGTCGTTGACGATGGTCACGCCGTCCGGGCGCTCGGTGACCTCCATACGCCAGCGGGAGAGGGAGCCCGCCTCGGAGAGCGCGAGGGCGATCTCTTCCGCGGACATGCCCAGCTCATGGGCGACGGCGGCCGCGGCGAGCGCGTTCGACACGTGGTGCTCACCGTACAGGCGCATGGTCACATCGCTTGCACCGGAGGGTGTGTGAAGGCTGAACGCGGGCTGTCCCGTGTCCGTGAGTCGTACGTTCTCGGCCCGTACGTCCGCTTCGGCCGACTCTCCGAAAAGGACCACCTTCGCCTTGGTACGGGAGGCCATGGCCCGCACCAGAGGGTCGTCCGCGTTGAGGATCGCGGCGCCGCCGTCCTCGGCCGCCGGCAGGGCCTCCACCAACTCGCCCTTCGCCTGGGCGATCTGCTCGCGGCCGCCGAACTCGCCGATGTGGGCGGTGCCGACGTTCAGGACCAGGCCGATCTTCGGGGGCGTCAGATCGGTGAGGTAGCGGATGTGGCCGATGCCCCGGGCGCCCATCTCCAGCACCAGGAACTTCGTCTCCTCGGTGGCGGACAGGGCGGTCAGCGGCAGCCCGATCTCGTTGTTGAGCGAGCCGGGTGTGAAGACGGTCGGCGCCTTGGTGCGCAGCACCTGTGCGATGAGGTCCTTGGTACTGGTCTTGCCGGCCGAGCCGGTCAGCGCCACGAGGGTCGCGCCGAGCCGTCGTACGACATGGCGGGCGAGGGCGCCGAGGGCCGTCTGCACGTCGTCCACGACGATCGCGGGCACGCCGACGGGGCGCGACGCCAGTACGGCGACCGCGCCCTGCTCGACGACCTGGGCGGCGAAGTCGTGGCCGTCCACGCGCTCGCCCACGAAGGCGGCGAAGAGACTGCCCGGCCCCGCCTCGCGGGAGTCCCGGACGACCTCGCCGGTGACCTGGACGGACGGATCCGGTATGTCGTGCGTCTGCCCGCCGACGACTGCTGCGATCTCGGCGAGAGAGAGGGCGATCACAAGTTCATCCCCTGGGTCTTCTGGATTTTCATCCCTGGGTTTTCTGGATGGCTTCGCGGAGGACCTGACGGTCGTCGAAGGGACGGATCACGCCGGCGATGTCCTGGCCCTGCTCGTGGCCCTTGCCGGCGACCAGCACGGTGTCGCCGGGGTGCGCACGGGCGACGGCGGCCTCGATCGCGGCGGCCCGGTCCTCGAAGAGGAGCACCTCGCCGCGCTCGTGGGCGGGCACCGAGGCGGCGCCTTCGAGCATGGTCGCGAGGATGGCGAGGGGGTCCTCGGAGCGGGGGTTGTCCGAGGTCAGGACGGCCGTGTCGGCGAGCCGGGCCGCGGCGGCGCCCATCGGGGCGCGCTTGGTGCGGTCGCGGTCGCCGCCGCAGCCGAGGACGACGAGCAGCCGGCCCTTGGTGACCTTGCGCAGGGCCCTGAGGACCGACTCGACGGCGTCCGTCTTGTGGGCGTAGTCGACGACCGCGAGGTAGGGCTGTCCGGCGTCCACCCGCTCCAGGCGGCCCGGGACGCCCGGCACGGCGGCGATGCCGTCGGCGGCGGTCTGCGGGTCGAGCCCGGCAGCGGCCAGGGCGACGATCGCGGCGAGGGTGTTCGCCACGTTGAAGGGGCCCGGCAGCGGCGACTTGGCGGCGATCCGGACACCCTCGGGCCCGGTGACGGTGAACGTCGAGTCCATCGGGCCGATGTGGACGTCGGTGGCCCGCCAGTCGGCGTCCGGGTGGCCCTCGGCGGAGTAGGTGACGACCGGGACGGAGGCCTCCCGGGCGAGCCGGCGGCCGTACTCGTCGTCGACGTTGACCACACCCCGTTTACTGCGTTTCGAAGTGAACAGCTGTGCCTTGGCCCGGTAGTAGTCCTCCATGTCGGAGTGGAACTCCATGTGTTCCGGGCTGAGGTTGGTGAAGACGGCGATGTCGAAGACGCAGCCGTCGACCCGGCCGAGGACCAGGGCGTGGCTGGAGACCTCCATGGCGACCGCCTCGACCCCGCGCTCGCGCATCACGGCGAACAGGGCCTGGAGGTCGGTGGCCTCGGGGGTGGTGCGCTCGGACTTGATGCGCTCGTCGCCGATGCGCGTCTCGACCGTGCCGATCAGACCGGTGCTGCGCGTGGTCCTCAGACCGCCCTCGACCAGGTAGGCCGTGGTGGTCTTGCCCGACGTGCCGGTGATGCCGATCTGGAGCAGGTCGGCGCCCGGACGGCCGTAGATGGTGGCCGCGAGTTCGCCCATCCGCCCGCGCGGGTCGTCGGCGACCAGGACCGGCAGGCCGGTCGCGGCGGCGCGCTCGGCGCCCGTCGGGTCGGTCAGTACGGCGACCGCGCCGAGGCCGGCGGCCTGGGCGACGAAGTCGGCGCCGTGCAGCCGGGCGCCCGGCAGGGCGGCGTACAGGTCGCCGGGGCGGACCGCGCGCGAGTCATGGGTGATGCCCGTGACCTCCGCGCTGCTGTCCGGGACGGCGGCACCCAGCTGGCCGGCGAGCTCCGCGAGGGGTGTGGCGGAGGCCCGAACCGGCCTGGGCGGCCCCGGATGTGTCACGCAAGCGCCCTTCTGGGTGGTTTGGGACTGATCAGCGTCTGGCACGGCGGTGAGCGTACCGGGCGCACCGGCTCCGGAGCCAAAGGGGAGCCCGCGCGCAGCGTGGTCCTGCAAGGGTGGTGGCGGGCGACGGGAGGGCGAGGGGCGCGGGGTCCCGTGGTTCCCGGGATCGGGGGTGATCGTTGTCACGAGCTCGTTCCTGGTGGTCTGTGCGAAGTGCTGAGGTGCTGATCAGGGCTTGTAGTCGACGGGCAGGTCGGCCGCCTTGGCGCCGGTCGGCGGGATCTGGAGGGTCTTGAGGGCGAACTCCATCACCTGCTTGTAGATCGGGCCGCAGATCTGGCCGCCGAAGTAGCTGCCGGCGGTGGCGTTCTGGATGGCGCAGTAGACGGTGATGCGGGGCTTGTCGGCGGGGGCGAACCCGGCGAACGACGAGGTGTAGCCGCGGTACCTGCCGGTGGCCGGATCCACCCGGTTGGCGGTGCCGGTCTTGCCGGCGACGTTGTAGCCGGGGATGGCCGCCTTGGCGCCGGTGCCCTGCTCGTCGTCCACGACGGACTCCAGCATCTCGGCGAGCGTCCTGGCCGTCTTCGCGCTGATCACGCGGGTCTTCTTGGGCTGGGCGGCCGGGGTGTAGCGGCCGTCGGCGCCTTTGGTGCCGCGCACCAGGGTCGGGTCGACGCGGACCCCGCCGTTGGCGATGGCCGAGTACACGGAGGCCGCCTGCATGGCGTTGATGGAGAAGCCCTGGCCGAAAGGAATCGTGAACTGCTGCGACGTCGACCACGTGGCCGGCGCGGCCAGGATGCCCTTGGTCTCGCCGGGGAAGCCGAGCCCGGAGTAGCTGCCGATGCCGAACTTGCGCAGGTACGAGTAGAGGACCTGGTTGGCCTGTTCCTGGGTCTTGCCGAGCTGGCCGGTGGCGAGGATGGTGCCGATGTTGCTGGACTTGGCGAGCACGCCGTTGAGCGTGAGGTACCAGGTCGCGTGGTCGACGTCGTCCTTGAAGAGCCGGTCGCCGCGGTGCAGCCGGTTGGGCACCACCACGTGCGTGAGCGGGGTGGCGGCGTTCTGCTCCAGGACGGCCGCCATGGACATCACCTTGGCCGTGGAGCCGGGCTCGTAGGCGTCCTGGAGGGCCGCGTTGCCCATGTCGGCGGAGTCGGCGGTCGACAGGTCGTTCGGGTCGAAGCCGGGCGAGTTGGCCATGGCCAGGATCTGCCCGGTCTGCGTGTCCTGGACGACCACGTAGCCGCGGTCCGCCTTGGACTTCTTGACCTGCTCGGTGATGGCGTTCTGCGCGGCCCACTGGATGTCGCGGTCGATGGTCAGCTCGACGTCGGAGCCGGCCACGGCCGGGGTCTCGGTGGAACCCGCGGTGGGGACCTCGCGACCGCCGGACTGGGCGTAGCGGATCTTGCCGTCCTTGCCGGTCAGCGCCTTGTCGAGCTGCTGCTCGATGCCGCCGCCGCCCTTGCCCTCGGCGTTGACCCAGCCCAGTATCCCGGCGGCCAGGTCGCCGTTCGGGTACACGCGCTGGCTGCTCGGGTCGGCGAAGACGCCGGCCAGCACGTTGACGGTGCTGCTGTCGGTCTCGGCCTTGGTGGTGAGCGCGGTCTTCAGGTCCTTGATCTGCTTCCAGACCTGCGGGGTCTGCCGGGTCGCGAGCCGGACGTAGCGCAGCTCCTTGTTCTTCGGCCGCAGCAGCTTGAGCAGGTCGGCCTGGTTCTTGCCGAGGATCGGGGCGAGCAGCGCGGCGGCCTGCTCGGGGCCGTCGTCCACCTTGAGCTGCTTGCTGGTGAACATCGTGGGGTCGGCGGTGATGTCGTACGCGTCCTCGCTGATCGCCAGCGCCACGCCGTTGCGGTCGGTGATACCGCCGCGCTCGGCGGCCAGGGTGTGCACGACGTACCGGTTCTGCTCGGCCTTCGCCGCGTACGCGCCGGCGTCGACGGCCTGGACCTGGAGCAGGCGCCCGACGAAGACCATCAGCACCAGGGTGAGGGCGAGTCCGACCATGCGCAGCCGGGGACGGGGGCTGCCGAGCCGCAGCGCGGGCGCGGCCGGGGGGCGCGGGCCGCTCGGGCGGCGGACCGGGCGGGCGCCGGGGCCGGGACCGGACCGGCTCCGGACGGTACCCCTGGGGTCCCGGGGGCGGGGCGGCCTGGCGGGGCCGGGCACGCGGCGGCGCGGCGGCTGCCTGTCTCCAGAAGTGTCTGGCACTTCCGTCACCTGCCGGGGGTCGGGGTCGGGGTGGTCGCGGGCGTGAGTGCCGGCGCCGGGGTCGTCACGGGGGTGGCGACCGGAGTGGTGACCGGCGTGCCCGTAGGTGCGGCCGCCGGCGGGGGCACCGACGCGGACCCGGTCGGCGTCGCCGCGGCGGCGGACCGGGTGCCGAGGGCCTCGGGGGCGAGGGGCGCGGTGGTCTGCCGGAGCGCGGCGGGGCCGGGGACGCCCTTGACGGTGCCGTCCGGGTCGAGGAAGGCCGGGTCGCCGCCGGGGACCATGCCGAGCTCGCGGGCCCGGCGCTGGAGGGCGTCGGGGGCGGAGTAGGCGTCGATGTCCCGCTGCAGGGCCTGTTCCTCGTCGGTGAGGTTCTTGGTCTGCTTCTGCAGGTCGTCGAGTCTGAACGAGCCCTCGCTGAGCGCCGAGTTCAGCACCAGCAGACCGATCAGGCCGCCGCTGAGGAGCAGGACGACGAGCAGGACGAACGGGGTGCGGGCGGCCTGGTTGGCACGGCCGGCCGGAAAGAGCCGGGCGAGCCGGGCCGCCCGCCCCCGCAGCTCGGGTTTCCTACTCACGTGTCCTCCGGTGGGTCCGCACACCCCGCTCGCTCACTCGGCTTCCTCCCTGATGCGCTGGGCTCCCCGAAGACGCGCCGGCGCGGCCCGGCGGTTCTCGGCGACCTCTTCCTCGGTGGGAAGTTCGGCACCGCGCGTGAGCAGCTTGAGCCGGGGCTGGTACTGCTCGGGCACGACCGGCAGCCCGGGCGGCGCGGTGGTGGCGGCGCCGGCCGCGAACACCTGCTTGACGAGGCGGTCTTCGAGCGAGTGGTACGACAGCACGGCGATCCGTCCGCCGACCGCGAGGGCCTTCACGGCGGCCGGGATCGCCCTTTCCAGGACGGCCAGTTCGCCGTTGACCTCGATGCGCAGCGCCTGGAAGGTGCGCTTGGCCGGGTTGCCGCCGGTGCGCTTGGCGGCCTGCGGCAGCGAGTCCCGGATCAGCTCGACGAGCCGGGCGCTGTTGCTGAACGGCTCCTTCGCGCGCTCCCGGACGATCGCCGAGACGATCCGCTTGGCCTGCTTCTCCTCGCCGTACGCGAACAGGATCCGGACGAGGTCGCCGGCCGGGTAGGTGTTGAGGACCTCGGCGGCGCTGATGCCGGTCGTCTGGTCCATGCGCATGTCCAGGGGGGCGTCCTGGGCGTAGGCGAAGCCGCGGCCGGCCTCGTCGAGTTGCATGGAGGAGACGCCGAGGTCGAAGAGCACGCCCTGCACGCGCGCGATGCCGAGGCGTGCGAGCACGTCGGGCAGTTCGTCGTAGACGGCGTGCACCAGGGTGGCGCGCTCGCCGAAGGGGGCGAGCCGCTCGCCGGACAGGCGCAGGGCCTCCTTGTCGCGGTCCAGGGCGACCAGGCGGGCCTCGGGGAAGCGGGTCAGCAGCGCCTCGCTGTGGCCGCCGAGGCCGAGGGTGCAGTCGACGACCACGCTGCCCGGCCGCTCCAGGGCGGGCGCCAGCAGGTCCAGGCACCGCTGGAGCATCACCGGGACGTGTCGACTCTGGCTCAAGGGGGCCTCTCAGTTCCGGCAGGGGGGACGCACCGCCGGGTCCCCGCCCGCTCGGTACGCGCGCCGCGCACGTGGGGAGACGGCCCGGGCGCCGTGCCGGGGTCTCCAGGGGATTTCACCAGCGGGGAGAGCCTCGCCTCCCGCTTCGCGTCACTTTAGTCCACCGTGTCGCGCGGTCAATCAACCGGCCTGCACGGCGCGTACGGCGTCCCGACCGGGGCGGGATTCACCGGGAATCACCCGGGCGGCCCTGGTTTGCCCTCCGTGTGGGTTAGCTCACAACAAGCCACGATGACGTTCTTTGTCCCCTCTCACAGCAGGCCCTGACCACGGGTGACCAGTACCGTCGTGACTATGACGACTTCCGCAGCAGCTCCCACTGGATCCGAAGGCGCCATAACCACGGACGGCACCGTGACGGACCGCCTGGTCGACGCCAACCGGACCTACGCAGGCGCCTTCACCGACCCCGGCATGGACGCCCGGCCCGTGCTGCACGTGGCCGTGGTGGCCTGCATGGACGCCCGCCTCGACCTGCACGCCGCGCTCGGCCTGGAGCTCGGCGACTGCCACACCATCCGCAACGCCGGCGGGGTGGTCACCGACGACGTGATCCGCTCGCTCACCATCAGCCAGCGCAAGCTCGGCACCCGCAGCATCGTGCTGATCCACCACACCGGCTGCGGTCTGGAGGCCCTCACGGAGGACTTCCGCACCGAGCTGGAGATGGAGGTCGGCCAGCGCCCGGCCTGGGCGGTGGAGTCCTTCCGGGACGTCGACCAGGACGTACGGCAGTCCATGCAGCGGGTGCGCACCTCGCCGTTCCTGCTGCACACCGACGACGTACGCGGCTTCGTCTTCGACGTACGCACCGGCCTCCTGCGCGAGGTCGACCCGGTCTGACCGGCCCCGGCCCGGCCGCCCGCCGTCCCGGAATCGGCACGGCGGGCGGCGGGGCGCACCGGCCGCCGCCGCGCGCCGATCCCGCCGCCTCGACCCGTCGAGCAGACCGTGCGCCCCGGAACACGCCCGCCGTAAGCTGTCGACCCACTGTCAAATAGGCGGTCGAAAGCCCGTAAGACCGACATAGTGCGGGCAGTTGTCCACAGGCGAGTGACACGAATCGGTAACGGCAGCAAGAATGCGGTGTGAGACGTCACGCGGAACCATTCACGCGTGGTGTCCGTGATTCGGGGTGGGCCGGTTATGCCAGACGGAGCGCCGGCCCGGGCAATGACGGGCCGAGGAGGGCCGGGTGACGACCTATGACGATCGAGCGAGCCTCACTGATCTGACCACGACTGTGGAGCGGGTCCGCAGTTCGGTGGAGAGTGTGATCGAGGGCAAGCCCGAGGTCGTACGGCTTTCGCTGACCGTACTGCTCGCCGAGGGACATCTTCTGATCGAGGACGTCCCGGGCGTGGGCAAGACGATGCTGGCGAAGGCGTTGGCGCGGTCCATCGACTGCACGGTGCGGCGTATCCAGTTCACGCCCGACCTGCTGCCGTCGGACATCACCGGCGTGTCCATCTGGGACCAGCAGCGCCGGGACTTCGAGTTCAAACCGGGCGCCATCTTCGCCCAGATCGTGATCGGCGACGAGATCAACCGCGCCTCGCCGAAGACCCAGTCCGCGCTGCTGGAGTCGATGGAGGAGCGGCAGGTCACCATCGACGGGCAGACCTATGAACTGCCCAGTCCGTTCATGGTGGTGGCCACCCAGAACCCGGTCGAGATGGAGGGCACCTATCCGCTGCCCGAGGCCCAGCGCGACCGCTTCATGGCCCGCGTCTCGGTCGGCTATCCCAGCGTGGAGGCCGAGTTGCAGATGCTCGACATCCACGGCGCGGTCAACCCCCTGGACGACCTGCAGCCGGTGGCGCACGCCCATGACGTGGTGAAGCTGGTCGAGGCCGTGCGCGGGGTCCACGTCGCCGAACCGGTCCGGCGGTACGCGGTGGACCTGGTCGCCGCCACCCGTACCCATCCCGACCTCAGACTCGGTGCCTCGCCGCGCGCCACGCTGCACCTGCTGCGCGCGGCGAAGGCGGCCGCGGCCCTGAGCGGCCGGGAGTACGCGCTGCCGGACGACGTGCAGGCGCTCGCCGTCGCGGTGCTGGCGCACCGGCTGCTGCCCACCGCCCAGGCCCAGCTCAACCGGCGCACCGCGGAGCAGGTCGTCCAGGAGATCCTGCAGTCGACCCCGGTGCCCGCGGCCCCCCAGCAGCAGGCCGGCTTCGGCGGTCTGGGCCGGGGTGTGCCGGCGTATCCCCAGCAGCCCCCGCGGAGTCTGTGATGGGCACCCCGGCGGAGGCCGACCGCGGGGAGACGGGCGGGATCCGCACGGCCCTGGCCGGGCTGACCACCCGCGGCCGGTCCTTCCTGGCGGCCGGCATCGCGGCGGTGATCTGCGCGTACATACTCGGCCAGGCCGACCTGCGCCGGGTCGGGCTGCTGCTCGCCGTGCTGCCGCTGATCTGCGCCGCCGTGCTCTACCGCACCCGCTACCGGGTGGCCGGCAGCCGCCGGCTCTCCCCCGCGCGGGTGCCGGCCGGCAGCGAGGCCCGGGTCCACCTGCGGATGGACAACGTCTCGCGGCTGCCCACCGGCCTGCTGATGCTCCAGGACCGGGTGCCCTACGTCCTCGGGCCGCGCCCCCGCTTCGTCCTGGACCGGGTGGAGCCGGGCGGCCGCCGCGAGGTGTCCTACCGGGTCCGCTCCGACCTGCGCGGCCGCTATCCGCTGGGTCCGCTCCAGCTGCGCCTGACCGACCCGTTCGGCATGTGCGAACTGACCCGTTCCTTCTCGACGTTCGACACCCTCACCGTCATCCCGAAGGTGGAGCCGCTGCCGCCGATCCGGCTCAGCGGCGAGGCGAAGGGGTACGGCGACGGGCGGCAGCGTTCGCTGGCCCTGGCCGGCGAGGACGACGTGATCCCGCGCGGCTACCGCCACGGCGACGACCTGCGCCGGGTGCACTGGCGCTCCACCGCCCGCTACGGCGAGCTGATGGTGCGCCGCGAGGAGCAGCCGCAGCGCGCCCGCTGCACGGTCCTGCTGGACACCCGGGGCCTCGCCTACGAGGGCGCGGGTCCGGACTCGGCGTTCGAGTGGGCGGTGTCCGGTGCCGCCTCGGTCCTGGTCCACATGCTCGAACGCGGCTTCTCGGTCCGGCTGTTGACGGACACCGGCAGCTCGGTGCCGGGCGAGGGCGCCGACGGCTTCGCGGGCTCCGGCCACGAGTCGGCGGAGGCGGCCGGGCTGATGATGGACACCCTGGCCGTGATCGACCACTCGGACGGCACCGGCCTGTCCCGGGCCTACGACGTGCTGCGCAGCGGGAACGAGGGGCTGCTGGTGGCCTTCCTGGGCGATCTCGACGAGGAGCAGGCGACGGTGGCCGCGAAGATGCGCCAGCGCAGCGGCGGTGCCCTCGCCTTCGTGCTGGACCCGGACACCTGGGTCCGGGAGCCGAGCGACGTGCCCGCCCCGGGCAACGCGCACGAGGAGCGGCTGCGGATGCTGCGCGAGGCCGGCTGGACGGCCGTGAGCGTGGACCGCGGCGCCGCGCTGGCCGAGCTGTGGCGGCAGGCCGACCGGGAGCGCACCGGGCTGGCCGCGCTGAGCGGGGAGGCCAAGTGATGAGCGGACGGGCCCGGCTCGCCCTCACCGCGGCGGCGGCGACGCTGATGGCGTCCTGTGCCCTGCTGCCGCTGGTCTCCCCGATGACCTGGCTGTTCCAGGCGGCGTTCCTGGTGGCGGTCCAGACGGGCGTGGGCGCGGCCGCCCGGCGGGTGCCGCTGGCCCGGCCGCTGACCGTGGCCGCGCAGGCCCT
The DNA here is from genome assembly GCF_040643955.1 of Streptomyces sp. NPDC047061. Classification (NCBI taxonomy): domain Bacteria; kingdom Bacillati; phylum Actinomycetota; class Actinomycetes; order Kitasatosporales; family Streptomycetaceae; genus Streptomyces; species Streptomyces sp. NPDC047061. The sequence goes on along the minus strand of NZ_JBEYVI010000003.1, from coordinate 98,484 downwards.
GGTCACGCTGCTGACGCTGACCGTGGCCTTCGCCCGGGAGCACGCGATCGCCGGGGTGATCCCCGGCCCGGACACCTTCCGGTACTTCGGCGACCTGCTCCAGCAGGGCTCGGACGACGTCAGCCGGTACGCGATACCCGCTCCGCTGACGCCCGGCATCCGGCTGATGGTCGTCGGCGGGGTGCTGGTCGTCGGGCTGGTCGTGGACACCCTCGCGGTGACCTTCCGCAGCGCGGCCCCGGCCGGGTTGCCGCTGCTCGCGCTGTACTCGGTGGCGGCGGGTCTGTCCGACGGGCCGACCGACTGGCTGTGGTTCCTGGTCGCGGCGGCCGGCTATCTGATGCTGCTGCTCGCCGAGGGCCGGGACCGGCTCTCGCAGTGGGGCCGGGTGTTCGGCGGGGCCGCGCGCACCCCGGGCGCCCAGGAGAGCGGCGCGGTGGCCCCGGTGCGCACCGGGCGCCGGATCGGCTTCGCCGTGCTGAGCGTCGCGCTGTTCGTGCCGCTCGCGATGCCCTCGATCCAGGGCGGCCTGCTGGACGGCACCGGGGCCGGTGTCGGCGTGGGCAACGGGAACGGCGGCACGATCTCCGCGGTCAACCCGCTGGTGTCGCTGCGGGACAGCCTCAACGTGGACGAGGACCGCCAGGTGCTGTCCGTGCGGACCAGCAGCGACGACGTCTCCGACCTGTATCTGCGGATCGTCTCCCTGGACGACTTCGACGGCACCACCTGGAAGCCGGCCCAGCGGCACATCACCAGTGTGCCGAACACGTTCCCCACCCCGGCGGGTCTCGGCGGCGACGTCCGGCGGACGACGGTGAAGTCGACGATCTCGGCCGCCGACTGGTACGCCCAGGACTGGCTGCCGATGCCGTACCCGCCGAGCGGGGTGAAGGTGGCCGGCACCTGGCGCTACGAGCCGGTCGGGATGACCCTGGTCGGCGACCACGGGCAGAACACGCGCGGTGAGACGTACCAGGTCACCAGCCTGGACGTGCAGCCGACGGCGGAGCAGCTGGCCGCGGCGCCCGACGCCTCGGCGGCGATGAGGAAGGAGTACACCAAGGTGCCCTCCTCGCTGCCGTCGGTGGTGGCGCAGACGGCGAAGGAGGTCACCGCGGGCTCGGCCAACCACTACGAGGAGGCGGTCAAGCTCCAGGACTACTTCGCGGTGACGGGCGGCTTCCAGTACGACACCCAGGTGGAGGTCGGCCGGGGCGAGGGCGCGATCGCGAACTTCCTGAAGCAGAAGCGCGGTTTCTGCGTGCACTTCTCCTTCGCGATGGCCGCGATGGCCCGGACGCTGGGCATCCCGGCCCGGGTCGCGGTGGGCTTCGCGCCAGGCACCCCGCAGGCCGACGGCACGGTCTCGGTGGGCCTGAAGGACGCGCACGCCTGGCCGGAGCTGTACTTCGAGGGCGTGGGCTGGACCCGCTTCGAGCCGACCCCGACCCGGGGCACGACGCCTTCGTACACGGTGTCGGACACGCCCGGCTCCTCCTTGCCGGACGAGACCCTGCCCTCCAAGGGCGCCTCGGCGGCGCCGTCCGTCTCGGCCTCGCAGAGCGAGAGCTGCCCGGCGCAGCTGCGCAGGCAGGACGCCTGCGCCAGCCCGTCCGCGGCGGCCGCGGTGCAGAGCGGCGACGACGGGCCGCCGTGGTGGCAGCTGGCGCTGTGGGCGCTCGGCGGCCTCGCCGTGGTGGCGGTGCCGCTGTCGCCGATGCTGTACCGGCAGCAGGCACGTGCCCGTCGGCTCGGGGCCTACGACCGCACGCCGGCCGGCGTGGCGGCGCACACGCTGGCCGTCTGGACGGAACTGACGGACACCGCCTGGGACTTCGGCATCCTGCCGGACGACTCGCAGACCCCGCGGAACGCCGCCGCCCGGATCGTCCGGCTCGGCGGTCTGGATCCGGCCGCCGGGGCCTCGGTGCACCGGGTGGCGGACGCGGTCGAACAGGTGCTGTACGCGCCCCGGCCGCGGCCGACGGCGGGCCTCGCGGACGACGTCCGCAGGGTGACGGCCGCGTTCAACGGCACGGTCGGTGTCCCCTCGCGGCTGCGAGCGCTGTTCGCTCCGCGGTCGGCCGTGCGTGCGGTGTGGGCGGCGTCGGCGCGATGGACCCGGCTGCGGGAGCGGGCGGCAGCGGCCCGACCGACCTTGCACAAGCCGTCGGAGCAGGAGGGCTGAGGGGGGCGGCGGGGGGGACGCTTACGGGCGCTTGCAGGGTGCCTCCCCCAGCCTTCGGCCGGGGGGACCCCCAGCGCCCACCCGTGCCGCCCTGCGGCACGCCTGCCCGCAGCTGAGTTTTTTAGGGGCGCGGGGAACTGCGCGAGCAACCCCCACCGGCCCGCAGCAAGGGTTTCCAACGGCTGAGGGGTGACCGCCCGGTGGCGGTCACCCCTCAGTCACGCTCTGTCGGCCTGCGAGGCGAAGCCTCAGTGGCCCTGTTCGTCGCGTCGGCGCTGCCAGCGCTCCTCGATGCGGTCCATCATCGAACGCTTCGGCCGACCCTGGCGGCGGGCCTGCGGCCCTGCCGCGGGCTGCTCGCCGGGCTTGGGTGCCTTGCGCCAGCCGGTGACGGCGAGGACCGCGCAGCCCAGCATGACGAGGAAGCCCACCACGCTGACCCAGATCTGCTGTGCGACCATTCCGGCCATGAGGAGAGCGATACCCACGAGGAAGCCTGCGACCGCCTGGTAGACCCGGCGCCGGGTGAACGTCCGCAGCCCGTTTCCCTCAAGCGCTGTCGCGAACTTGGGGTCTTCGGCGTACAGCGCTCGCTCCATCTGCTCAAGCATTCGCTGCTCGTGCTCCGAGAGCGGCACGGCGTCCTCCTCATCGTGCAGTCGCCGGGGCGACCCGGGGGGTCCCTTCAGGATAGGCAGGGAATCGCCCCCGTGAAACCCGCCCCTCTAGGCCAATTGGCCAACCGGAAACCGCCATGACGGTTCTGGCTCGCTGAGGCTTCCATTCCCCAGCGGCCGACCCGTCATGCCGGGCGATCTCCCTCGATCATACGGCGCAAACCCCTCGATCGGGGGGCCTGTGGCGTACTCCATCCGCTGCCGAGCCCCTGATCAGCGGGCTCGTCCCAGGAGAATCTCAGACCTCGGTGGCACCCGGTGTCTCGCCGAGCACATGCAGCTGGGTGGCGACGGCGTGGAAGGCGGGGAGTTCCGCCGCGGCGGCCTCCAGCTTGAGCAGGGCGTCGAGGGCGCCGGGCTCGGTGTCCACCAGGACGCCGGGGACCAGGTCGGCGAAGACCCGCACGCCGTGCACGGCGGCGACGGCCAGGCCCGCCCCCTCGACCAGGGCGGTGAGCTGGTCGGCGGTGAACCGGCGGGGCATCGGGTCGCCGCTGCCCCAGCGGCCGTCGGGGTCCTCCAGGGCCTGCTTGGCCTCCTTGAAGTGGCCGGCGAGGGCGCGGGCGACCACGGCCCCGCCGAGCCCGGCGGCGAGCAGGCTGAGGACGCCCTCGGAGCGCAGCGCGGCCACCGTGTTGCGCACGCCCTCGGCCGGGTCGTCGACGTACTCCAGGACACCGTGGCACAGCACCACGTCGTGGCCGCCGCGCTCGACCACGTCGAACAGGCCGAGGACGTCGCCCTGGACGCCCTTGACCCGGTCGGCCACGCCGGCCTCGGCGGCGCGGCGCTCCAGCGCGAACAGCGCGTTGGGGCTGGGGTCGACGACGGTGACGCGGTGGCCGAGACGGGCCAGGGGGACGGCGAAGTTGCCGCTGCCGCCGCCGGTGTCCAGGACGTCCAGCGCGTCCCGGCCGGTGGCCTTGACCCGGCGGTCGAGGGCGTCCTGGAGGACCTCCCAGACCACGGCGGTACGGAGAGAGGCGCGGGGTCGAGTGGGGTCCGGCACAGCAGTTGACTCCTCGGCGCGGCACCGCCTGTTGCCCGGCGGCGCGAACTCGGTGCCTCCCCGGCCCGAGGTACGGGAGGAAGGAAGGCTTCAGGCGCTCTCCACCCTATTGCCTCCGCCGCCTCGCCCCCTATTGCCTCCGCCGCCTCGCCCGGTCGTCCCGCGTCGGCGGCTCCCGAACCGGTCACCCCGTACCGGTCATCCCGCGTCGGGCAGTTCCCTCCCCCGGGCGCCGGCCGGTCGCTCCGCGTCCTCCCGTCGCGCCTGTGGCAGCACCGGCTGGAGGACGAGCATCCGCTCGACGATGCGGAGGAACATCGCCACGTCGCGTATGAGGTCGTCGGCGTCCCGGCGACTGGCCGCGCCCTGGATGCCGGCCTCGGCGCGGGCCCGGCGGCCGGCGCCGGAGGCGAAGAGGGCGCTCCACTCGGTGAGCTCGGGCGCGACCTCGGGGAGCACCTCCCAGGCGCTGCGGATCCGGGCCCGGCGCCGGGGCGAGGTCTCGGGGCGGGCGCGGGCGGCGAGCACGGCGGCCGCGGTGCGCAGGGCGGCCAGGTGGGCGGTCGCGTACCGCTCGTTGGGGGTGTCGAGCAGTTCGGCCTCGTCGAGGGCGGCGCGGGCCTGGGTGAGCAGGTCGAGGGCGGCGGGCGGGGCCGTGGCCCGGCGGAGCACGGGGTGCACGTCGCCCGCCGGGCCGGTCAGTGAGGGGGCAGGGCCGGTGGCGCGGCGCCGGTGGGCGGCGGCCGCTGACGAGTTGGCCATGACGAACCTCCTGTCGTCTGAGTGACGGCGCCCTCACACGGGGTGCCGTATGTGCCCATCGTGGGGTATGGCACTGACAATCCGTTCTGACCTGGGCTTTTGCTTCGATCGTAGGTTCGGAGTAGTTTTTGCACTGACCAGTCAGTTCAAAAACAACGCCACAGGGGGGAACCTGTGCACGGCGTACCTGTCACGGCCGAGGGCCTCGGGCTCAAGGGGCCGCGCGGCTGGGCGTTCCGGGGGATCTCCCTGGACGCCGGGCCCGGCGCGCTGATCGCGGTGGAGGGCCCGTCCGGCTCCGGCCGCACCTGTCTGCTGCTCGCGCTCACCGGCCGGATGAGGACCACCGAGGGCATCGCGACCGTCGGCGAGGCCCGGCTGCCCAGACAGCTCGCGGCGGCGCGGCGGATCAGCGCGGTGGCCAACGTGGCCGGGGTCACCGACCTCGAACCCGCCCTGACCGTCGGCGAGCACCTGCGCGAACGGGCCCTGCTGCAGCGCCGGTTCGGCGACTCCCTGCGCGCGCTGCTGCGGCCGCGCGCAGAGCGCGGGGCGCGGGCACAGCAGCGCGTCGACGACGCCCTGGCCGCCGCCGGGCTCGACCTGGAGTCACTGCCGAAGGGCGCCCGGACCGCCGTACGGGACCTGGAGCGGATCGAGGCGCTGCGGCTGTCCGTGGCGCTGGCGCTGGTGGGGAGGCCGCGGCTGCTGGCCGTGGACGACGCGGACCTGAAGCTGTCGGAGTCCGAACGGGCCGAGGTGCGGGCGCTGTTGGCGTCGATCGCGGAGGCCGGGACGACGGTCGTGGCGGTGTGCGGCCAGGCGATGGCGGGGGCCGTCGTCGTGCGCACCGGGACCACGGAACCCGTCGAAGCCGGGACGGCCACGGAACCCGTCGAAGCCGGGACGGCCACGGAGGCCACCGAGAACGGGACGGCCGCGGAGGCCACGGAGAAGAAGGAGGCCGGCGATGCGCTCGCCGCGACTGGCCGCGCTTGAGCTCAGGCGCTTCGGGCGGGGCAGGCTGCCGCGCGCGGCCCTGGTGGCCCTGCTGGTGCTGCCGCTGCTGTACGGCGCGCTGTACCTGTGGTCGTTCTGGGATCCGTACGGCCGCCTCGACCGCGTTCCCGTGGCACTCGTCAACGACGACAAGGGAGCGACGGCGAGCGGCAAGAAGCTCACCGCGGGCGACGACATCGTGGCCGGGCTGAAGGACAGCAGGACCTTCGACTGGCACGAGGTGAGCGCCGCCGAGGCGCGCCGGGGCGTCGAGGACGGCACGTACTACCTGTCGCTGACCATGCCCGCCGACTTCAGCGCGCGCATCGCCTCCAGCGCGGGGGACTCCCCGGAGACCGGCGCGCTCCAGGTGCGTACGAACGACGCGAACAACTACATCGTCGGGCAGATCTCCCGCACGGTCTTCAACGAGGTGCGCTCGGCCGCGTCCACCAAGGCGTCCCGGTCGTTCCTGGACCGGATCTTCATCTCGTTCGCCGACATCCACGGGCAGACCGTGAAGGCCGCCGAGGGCGCCGACACGCTCACCGGGGGCATCGGGAAGGCCGAGAAGGGGTCCAAGGACCTAGCGGACGGCCTGAAGGACGCCAAGACCGGCAGCGGCAAGCTCGCCAAGGGGATCAAGAAGCTCGACACGGGCGCCGGGACGCTGGCGGAGGGCTCCCAGCAGGTCGCGGACGGCACCCGGACCCTGGCGGACCAGGTCGACGGGGTCTACGCCAAGGTCGGCCCGTACCTGGCGAAGAACGAGAAGACCATCGGTGACACGGCGCGGTTGGTCGCCGACTCGGCCCAGACCGTCCGGGACAACCTGGGCGTCCTGGTGAAGACCGCTCCGGCGGCCGCGAAGACCGCCCACACGGCCGCCGACACCCTGGACCAGGTCTACGCGGCGCGCTGCTCGGCGGACCTGCTCACCGACCCGGTCTGCCCCGACCTGAAGAAGGCCCGGGACGCGGCCGACGACGTGGCCGCGGTCGCCGACGACCTGAACACGCTGATCGCCGACCAGAACGGCGACCTGAAGACGCTCGACCGGAACCTCGGGACGCTCCAGACCCAGGCGCAGGCCCTCGCCGACCGCGCCCCGCACCTCTCCGAGGACGTCGCCGACGCCGTCAAGAAGATCGACAAGCTGAACGAGGGCGCGGCCCGGGTGGCCGCGGGCACCGCGAAGCTGCACACCGGGCTCGGCACGGCCACCACCGGCGCCACGAGCCTCGACGCGGGCATCGGCAGGCTGAAGACCGGCGCCTACGACCTCAGCGGCGGGATGTACAAGCTCGCCGACGGCTCCAGCACGCTCGCCGGCGGCCTGCACGACGGCGCGGCGAAGATCCCCGACTACGACGAGCAGGACCGTGATCAGCGCACCGGGGTGATGTCCGACCCGGTCCAGCTCGCCTCGCAGGACCTGCACAAGGCGCCCAACTACGGCACCGGGTTCGCCCCGTACTTCATCCCGCTGTCCCTGTGGGTCGGCGCGATGGTTGCCTACATGCTGATCCAGCCGCTCAACCGGCGTGCCCTGGCGGCCGGTTCGGCGGCCTGGCGGATCGCGCTGGCGGGCTGGCTGCCGGTGGTCGCGGTCGGCGTGCTGCAGACGGCCGCCCTGATGGCCGTACTGCACTGGGCGATCGGGCTCCAGATGGTCCGCGCGGCCGGGACGGTCGGGTTCCTGTTCCTGGTGGCGGCCTGCTTCGCGGCGATCGTGCAGTGGCTGAACGCGCGCTTCGGGGCGGCGGGGCGGATCCTGGTCCTCGCCCTGCTGATGCTCCAGCTGACGTCGGCGGGCGGCACGTATCCCGTGCAGACCAGCCCGGGCTTCTTCGACGCGATCCACCCGTTCCTGCCGATGAGCTATGTCGTGGCGGCGCTGCGGCGGCTGATCACGGGCGGCGGCCTCGGACCGGTGTGGCAGGCCTGCGCCGTCCTGGTGGCGTTCACGGCGGGTGCCCTGGCGCTCACCGCGGTGTCGGCCCGGCGCCGCCAGGTGTGGACGCTGGACCGCCTGCATCCCGAGCTGAGTCTGTGAGGCCACCATGACCTCCTCCATGACCTCCTCTTCCGTACCCGCGGAGCCCTCCGTTGCTGTGAGAATCGGGACCATGGAAAGCAGCAGCACCACGGGCGGCAGCACACGCCGTGAGGCCACCCGGCAGAAGCTCTACGAGGCCGCCGTCACGCTCATCGCCGAGCAGGGCTTCTCGGCCACCACGGTGGACGAGATCGCCGAGCGGGCCGGCGTCGCGAAGGGCACCGTCTACTACAACTTCGCGAGCAAGTCGGTCCTCTTCGAGGAGCTGCTGCGGCACGGCGTGGGCCTGCTCACGGCGTCCCTGCGGGACGCCGCCGAGCAGACCGCGCGGGAGGGCGGCAGCAAGGTCGACGCCCTGGACGCGATGGTCCGCGCGGGTCTCGTCTTCATCGACCGCTATCCGGCCTTCACCCAGCTCTACGTGGCGGAGCTGTGGCGCACCAACCGGGCCTGGCAGTCGACGCTGATGGTGGTCAGGCAGCAGGCCGTCGCGGTCGTCGAGGGTGTGCTGCGCGAGGGCGTGGAGGGCGGCGAGTTCAGCGACGAGATCGATGTGCAGCTGACGGCGGCCGCGCTGGTCGGGATGGTGCTGGTGGCGGCGCTGGACTGGAAGTCCTTCCAGCCGGAGCGCTCCCTGGACGACGTCCACGCGGCGCTGTCCCGGCTGCTGCAGGGGCGGGTGAGCGGGAAGGGCTGAGCCCGTCCGGAACCGGAACCGGAATCGGAACCGGAATCGGGACCGGCACGCGCGCGTGGCCGCGAGAAGGCCGCACGCGCGCGTGCGCGGACGAAAGCGCCGGTCCGTGGCGGCCGCGTCCCCCGCGGGCCGCCGTCGGACCGGCGCCTTCCGTACTCCCCCGTGTTTCCCCCGGTTTCCCGCTGTTCCCCCGGGTCCCCTCTCCCCCGTGTCTCGCTTCCGCCGACGCTGATCGGCGGAAGGAGCGGTCGAGGGCGCCGGCGCCGTTCCGCCGCCCCGTGTCGGCGGTACCGGACCTCGCGCCCCTTTCCGTGTCTCCACTCTCCCGTTCACGCAGGTCGCGGCCCATCCGCGCGCGTACTCAACTCGTCCCCTAGGTACACGTACTCAGGTGTGCGCACGCAGGCCCAGGACGTGCGGCCGCCGACTGGTTACGATCGCGTCCGTGTCGGTACTCCCCTTGGTCTTCACCAGCGGCTGGGCCAGCGGAATCAACGCTTATGCGGTGGTGCTGCTGCTCGGCCTCTTCGGCGCGACGGGCCTGAGCGACGACGTCCCCGAGACGCTGCAGCGCCCCGAGGTGCTGATCGTCGCGGGCGTGCTGTTCCTGTGCGAGGCGGTCGCCGACAAGATCCCGTACGTCGACTCGGTGTGGGACTCCGCGCACACGGTGATCCGGCCGGTGGCGGGCGCCTGGGTCGGGGCGCTGCTCGCCGGGCACAGCGGCTCGCTCTCGGACGTGGCGGCCGGGCTGGTCGGCGGTTCCACGGCCCTCGCCAGCCACACCGTGAAAGCCGGTACCCGGATGGCGATCAACACCTCGCCGGAGCCGTTCAGCAACATCGCGGTGAGCCTGGCGGAGGATCTCGGGGTCGCCGGGATCGTGACGTTCGCGATGTTCCATCCGCTGCCGGCGGCGATCATCGCGGGTGTGCTGCTGGCCACCGGTCTGATCGTGCTGGTGTTCCTGATCTCCCGGATCCGGCGGTTCTGGCGCCGCCGCGCCCAGCGCCGGGAGGAACGGCGGCTCGCGGCGCAGGTGGGACGGCCGCCCGGCTGACGGCCCGCCGGACCGGACTCGCCGGACCGGGCTGTCAGTGGCGGTCGATAAAGTCGCGGGCATGGGACGGATTGCGGTGATCGGCGCCGGGATGGGCGCCATGGCGGCGGCCGCCCGGCTGGCCGTGGCGGGCCACCGGGTGACGGTGTACGAGCGGACGGAGACGTACGGCGGCGAGGTACGCCGGTTCGAGCGGGACGGGTTCGCCTTCGACACCGGCCCGGGGCTGCTGACGCTGCCCGCCGTGTACCGCGACCTGTTCGTCAAGACCGGCAAGGAGCCGCTGGAGGACCGCGTCGAGCTGGTCCAGGTGGACCCGTCGGCCCGGCACGTCTTCGCCGACGGCACCGAGGTGTCCCTGCCGAACGCGTCCCGCGCGGGCGTCGTGACCACCCTGGACGAGGCGCTCGGGGCGGGCGCCGGGCAGCGCTGGGGCGACTTCCTGGTGCGGGCCCGGGAGGCCTGGGACCGCACCCGGCGCCCGCTCCTGGAGGAACCGCTGTGGCCGAACTGGCAGGTGCTGGCCGAGCGCGAGCCGTATCCGTCGGTACCGCACAAGAAGCTGCTGCGCACCCGCCGGGCGGCCACGCTCACCGAGATCGGCGCCTGGGAGCTGCGCGACGAGCGGCTCGCCGCCCTCCTGAACAGCCACGCGCTCGCCCATGGCCTCAACCCCCGGGACACGCCGGCGAGCGCAGCGGTGCTGCCGTATCTGGAGCATGCCTTCGGGACCTGGTATGTGCGCGGTGGCATGCGGGAGTTGGCGCGTGCGGTGTACGAGCGGTGCGTGCGCCGGAGAGTGGAGTTCGTGTTCGGCGCCGAGGTCACGGCGGTGCTGGCGAAGGACGGCCGCGCGGCGGGGGTGGAGCTGGCCGACAGCGGTGTGATCGACGTGGACCAGGTGGTGGCCGGGGTGGATCCGGTGCGGCTCGACGCCCTGACCCGACGCACGGGGTGCCCGCTGGACGCCGACGGCGATGTCCGGGCCGACCTGCGGTCTCCTGGTCCGGGCCGCTTCACCGTGCTGCTCGCGCTGCGCGGCGGGCCCGAGGCCGGTGCCGCGCACCGCACGGTCGTACACGCCCCGGACGAGGAGACCGAGCTGGACCTGCTGGCCTCGCCCGGCGGCGACCGGCCGGTGCGCCCCACCGTGACGGTGCTGCGCCCCGACGACCCGGCGCTCAGACCGGACGACGACCACGAGTCCGTGGTGCTGTCCGCGGTGCTGTCGGCCGAGGCCGGCTGGGAGCGGGAGAGCACCGCCGGGGCCTACACGGACTTCCTCCTGGAAGCCGCCGAGGCCGCCGTCCCGGGGCTGCGGGAGCGCCTGCTCTGGCACGAGACACGGCAGCCGGAACCGGGCACGGACACCACCGGGTCCGGGAGGATCTCCGCTCCCGCCCTCGCCGCCGGCCGGGGCCGCTTCCTGCACCCGGCCAACTCCACCCGGCTGCCCGGTCTTTACCGGGTGGGCGGCTGGTCGCATCCCGGCGGCGGGCTGCCGCACGCGGGCATGTCGGGGGCGCTGGTGGCGGGACTGATCGTGGAGGGACCGGAGTTCCGCGGCTCGCAGTGAGCCGGGTTCCCCGGGAGCGGGACCGCTTCAGAAACGGTACTGCTGCTCGTCGTAGCCGTTGCCCTGCTGGCCCTGTTGCTGCCCCTGCCCGTCGCCCTGGCCCTGGTAGGGGTACTGCTGCTCCTGCGGGAGTTCGCCGCCGTAGGTCTCGTCGCCGCGCTGCTGCGGGACCCAGACTCCGCCCGCAGGGGTCTCGCCGTAGCCGCCGGTGCCGTTGCCGTACTGGCCCTGGGCGTAGCCCTGCTGGTCGTACTGCTGGGTGCCGTACGACGACTGGTCGTACCCGGCACCGCCGTAGGTCTGGTTGTTGCCGATGTACGGGTCGGAGTAGTTCGCGTACTGCTGCTGGGCGCCCGTGTCGTAGCCGTACTGCTGCTGGCCGTAGCCGGAGTAGTCGTAGGCGTAGTTCTGGTCGGTGCCCTGGGCGGCGTAGGCCTGGTCCTGGCCGGCGGTCGCGTAGGCGGCCTGCTGGTCGCCGGTGGCGGCGTAGCCGGCGTCGCGGTAGACGCCGTAGGAGCCGGTGTCCTCGGGCATCGGCTGCGGCTCGTACACCGTGGACTCGGCCGCGCCGGGCTCCATGGTGCGGGCCGCCGGGGTGAAGACGTCGTCACGCTCGTAGTCGTCACCGCCGTAGGACGGCATGCTGCCCGTGGCGTAGGCGCCCTGCTGCTCGGCGTAGGCGGCGTCGGCCACGTCCGGGTCGGTGGCCTCCAGACCCGGGTCCTCGTCCGGCTCGCCGCGGCGGCGCTTGGTCAGGCCGCCGTCACCGTCCGTGCCGGGGCGTTTGACCGCCCAGCCGGCCTCGAAGCCGCGGCGGAACGACAGCGTGACGTACGTCTGGCCGACCGCGAACGCGATCGCACCCACACCGATCACGATGACCGACGGGATCAGGACGCCGAAGACGACCCCGAGGAAGCCGACGAAGGCGAGCAGCCGCCAGCGCAGCCGCGCCTTGTACTGCAGCAGTACCTCGCCGAGCAACCACAGCGCGACGATGCCGAACGCTGCGTAGAGGACCGTCCAGCCCATGTACGCCCCTCCTCCTGTGACCGCTACGCAGTGTGTCGTACTCCGGTGCGGCCGGTCTAGGCCCGCGGGGGATGGTGCAGGCCCAGGTTCTCGTAGATTTCCAGCGGCGCCGTGGAGTTGTTGAGCGTGATGAAGTGCAGTCCTGGCACTCCCTCGGCCAGCAGCCGGGCGCAGAACTCCGTGGCGTACTCGATGCCAATGGAGCGTACCGCCGCCGGATCGTCTTTCGCTGTGAGGATCCGCTCTTTCAGGGCGTCCGGGAACGCGGCGTTGCTGAGTTTGGGCAGCCGTTCCAGCATCTTCACACTGGTGACAGGCAGGATTTCCGGAATGACCGGGGTCTCGCAGCCGGCCGCGACGACCCGGTCACGAAGGCGAAGGTACGACTCGGCCTGGAAGAACATCTGCGTGATGGCGTAGTCGGCGCCCGCGCGGCACTTGTCGACGAAGTGCCGGACGTCGGCGTCCCAGTCACTGGAGCGCGGGTGCATCTCCGGGAAGGCGGCGACGCCCACGCAGAAGTCGCCCGACTCCTTGATGAGCCGGACGAGTTCGGCCGCGTAGGTCAGGCCCTGCGGGTGCGCCACCCAGTCGCCCATCGGGTCGCCGGGCGGGTCGCCGCGCACCGCGAGCATGTTGCGGATCCCGGCGTCCGCGTACTGGCCGATGATGTTGCGCAGTTCGGCCAGCGAGTGGTCGACCGCGGTGAGGTGGGCGACCGGGGTGAGCGTGGTGTCGGCGACGATCTGCTCGGTCTCCTTGACCGTGCCCGCGCGGGTGGAACCGCCGGCGCCGTAGGTGACGGAGACGAAGTCGGGGGCGACCGCCTCGACCCTCCGGAGCGCGCTCCACAGGTTCCGCTCACCCTTGGGGGTCTTCGGCGCCGAGAACTCGAACGAGTACGTGGTCTTGCCGGTGGCGAGCATGTCGCGCACGGTGCGTGCGCGGTCAGTCCTGGTCGATGCGGTTCCGAGGGCCATACCCGCAGGTTAGCCAGGGGCGGGCGGTCACCCAACCGAACTCGGGATATTTGCCCGAATTGTCGAGCTCGCGTCCGGATACTGGACAAGTTTCCGGACAGCCGGACGAGCGGGGAGCCGGACAGGCAGACGGTTACGCCGACCGCAGCCGCTTGGCGAACTCGGCCGCCGCCGCGCCCGGGTCGTCGGCCGCGGTCAGCGCCCGGACCACGACCACGCGGCGGGCGCCCGCGTCCAGCACCTGGTCGAGGTTGCCGAGGTCGATGCCGCCGATGGCGAACCAGGGGCGGTCGGTGCCGAGCGCGGCGGTGTACCGCACCAGGCCGAGGCCGGGGGCGGGGCGGCCGGGCTTGGTGGGGGTGGGCCAGCAGGGGCCGGTGCAGAAGTAGTCCACGCCGTCCTGCACGGCGGCCGCGGCGGCCTCGGACTCGGCGTGCGTGGAACGGCCGATCAGGACGTCCGGGCCGAGGATCGCGCGGGCCGCCGGGACCGGCAGGTCGCCCTGGCCGAGGTGGAGCACGTCGGCGCCGGCCGCGTGGGCCACGTCGGCGCGGTCGTTGACCGCGAGCAGCTTGCCGTGCCGGGCGCAGGCGTCGGCGAACACCGCGAGGTGCTCCAGCTCCTCCGCGGCCTCCATGCCCTTGTCGCGCAGCTGCACGACGTCGACACCGCCCGCCAGGACCGCGTCCAGGAACTCCGCGAGGTCGCCCTGCTCCTTACGGGCGTCCGTGCACAGGTAGAGCCGGGCGTCGGCCAGCTGGGCGCGGGCGGTGTCGGTCATCGGTGTCCCCCGTCGATTCGGTACTGGTTGCCTCAGACGGCGAGCGCCTGGGCGCGACGCTTCACCTCCGTGCCGCGATTCTCGCTGAGCGCCTGTGCGGGGGTGCCCGGCAGGGTCTCGTCGGGAGTGAAGAGCCACTCCAGCATCTCTTCGTCGGTGAAGCCGTCGTCCCGCAGGAGCGTCAGGGTGCCGGTCAGGCCCTTGACGACCTTGTCCCCGTCGATGAAGGCGGCGGGGACGTGCAGTGCCTTGTTCTCACCACGGCGGACGGCGATGAGCTGGCCCTCCTTGACCAGCTGCCGCACGCGCGTCACCTCGACGTCCATCATCTCTGCGATGTCGGGGAGGGTGAGCCAGGCGGGGACGAGAGCATCGGTGTTTGCGTCAATCTCGGTCACGGAACAAGGGTAGGCGTTCCGCCGTGGAGGCCGCGATGGGTGGTTGTCCGGGTGCGGCGCCGTGGGGGCTGGTCGCGCAGTTCCCCGCGCCCCTATCGGGGCGCTGCAGTCGCGTCTTTCAAGGGGCGGGCGGGGTCGGACAAGGCCTCCGGGTCCATTTCGCGGCCTGCCTCGATCAGGCGGCGGCCTTGCGCCAAGTCACGGGGGCGGCCTACCGCCAGCAGGGCTACCAGGCGGTCCTCGCGGAGCCAGCAGACGCTCCAGGACGGGCCCGACGGGTCGCCGCGCCACACCAGGCGGTCGGCGGCGGCGTGGTGGCCCGCGTACTGGACGAAGCGGCCGAACTGTTCCGACCAGAAGTACGGGACCGGGTCGTAGAGCGCTTCGGACTCGCCGAGGATGTTGGCGGCGACCGTGCGCGGGCCCTGGAGGGCGTTGTCCCAGTGGTGGACCAGCAGGCGCTCGCCGTAGCGGCCGGACGGGAAGGAGGCGCAGTCGCCGACCGCGTAGACGTCCGGGGCGCTGGTGTGCAGACGGTCGTCGGCCAGCACGTCGCCGCGGGTGCCCAGCTCGATGCCGGAGCCGGCCAGCCAGGCGGTGGCGGGGCGGGCGCCGATGCCGACCACGACGGCGCCCGCGGGCAGCCGCGAGCCGTCGTCGAGCAGCACCGCGCCGGGCTCGACGCCGGCCACGCGCGCGTGGGTGCGCAGTTCGGTGCCGCTGTCCGCGTACCAGGCGGTCATCGGCGCGGCGACCTCGGCCGGGAGCGCTCCCGCGAGCGGGCGGTCGGCGGCCTCCACGACCGTCACCGCGCAGCCGGCCGCACGGGCCGCGGTGGCGAACTCGGCGCCGATCCAGCCCGCGCCGACGACCACGATGTCGTGCTGCCGGGCGAGCACCGGACGCAGCCGCTCGGCGTCGTCCAGGGTGCGCAGCAGATGGACGCCGGGCACGCCCTCGGTGCCGGGCAGCGTGATCGGCTCGGCGCCGGTGGCGAGGACCAGGACGTCGTACGGCACCGGTCCGGCCTCGGTGTCCAGCTCGTGGTCGGCGGCGCGCACGCCCAGCGCGTCGCGCCCGAGCGCCAGCTCGATGCCGAGCGCCTCGAAGTCGACCTCGAAGGCGGAGCCCTCCGACTTGCCGAGCAGCACGGCCTTGGAGAGCGGCGGCCGGTCGTACGGCTGGTGCGGCTCGGCGCCGATCAGCGTGACGGTCCCGGTGAACCCCTGTTCGCGCAGGGCGACGGCGGTCTGCACCCCGGCCATGCCCGCGCCCACGACGACCACGCGCCGCGTCTGTGACGTGCTCCGTCGCTGCGTCTGCTCGCTCACGTGATCACCATAGACAAGAACGATAGACAACTGACGAGGAGTCAGTCAGGGGCGCGGCGAGTGACCTGTTCCACAGCACTGTCCACAGCGCCGTCCGAGGCCGTCTTACAAGGGCGGAGCCCCGCGGGCTAGGGTGGCGGGGAAGCACACGCGGGAGCCCGGACGCACCGGGCTGAGAGGGAGGCTGGCGGCCTCCGACCGTACGAACCTGATCCGGGTCATGCCGGCGAAGGGAGGGGCTGGACGCCCATGTCCTCACGTACGTCAGACGTCCTTGTCATCGGGGGCGGAATCATCGGCCTGGTCACGGCCTGGCGAGCGGCTCAGCGCGGGCTCGACGTCACCGTGGTCGACCCGGCGCCCGGTGGCGGGGCCGCGCAGGTCGCGGCCGGGATGCTGGCCGCGGTCACCGAGCTGCACTACGGCGAGCAGACCCTGCTGGGGCTCAACCTGGCCTCCGCCCGTCGCTATCCCGCCTTCGCCGCCGAGCTGACCGAGCTCACCGGCCACGACCTCGGCTACCGGCGCTGCGGCACCCTCGCGGTCGCGCTGGACGCCGACGACCGCGCCCATCTGCGCGAGCTGCACGCCCTCCAGCAGCAGTCGGGCCTGGAGTCCGAGTGGCTGTCCGGGCGGGAGTGCCGACGCCTGGAGCCCATGCTCGCGCCCGGTGTGCGCGGCGGGCTGCGGGTCGACGGCGACCACCAGATCGACCCGCGCCGGCTCTCGGCCGCGCTGGTGGCCGCGTGCGAGCGGGCCGGGGTGGTGTTCCACCGCGACTGGGCCGAGCGCCTGGAGGTGGGGCGGGAGCGGGCCACCGGTGTCCGCACCCGCGCGGGTGACACCTGCGGCGCCGGGCAGGTGGTGCTCGCCGCCGGAAGTCTGAGCGGACGGCTCGCGGGCGTGCCCGACGACGTGCTGCCGCCGGTGCGGCCGGTGAAGGGGCAGGTGCTGCGGCTGACCGTGCCCGCGCGGTACGCGCCGTTCCTCAGCCGGACCGTACGGGCCGTGGTGCGCGGCGGGAACGTCTACCTGGTGCCCCGGGAGAACGGCGAGCTGGTCGTCGGCGCGACCAGCGAGGAGCTCGGCTGGGACACGACGGTCACCGCGGGCGGTGTGTACGAGCTGCTGCGCGACGCGCACGAGCTGGTCCCCGGGATCACCGAGCTGCCCCTGACCGAGACCCGGGCCGGACTGCGCCCCGGCTCCCCCGACAACGCGCCGCTGCTCGGGCCGACCCTCCTCGACGGGCTGCTGCTGGCCACCGGGCACTACCGCAACGGGGTGCTGCTCACGCCGGTCACCGGAGACGTGATGGCGGAGCTGCTGACCGGCGGCGAGCCGCCGGAGGAGGCCCGTCCGTTCACCCCGAGGCGATTCGGCACCGTTCCCGGCGTCCTTGTGGAGCAGACCGCATGACCGTCTCCGTCACCATCTCCGTCAACGGGGAGCACCGGGAGATCGCCCCGGGCACCGCTCTCGACACGCTCGTGAGGTCCCTGACCGCCGCGCCCTCCGGGGTGGCCGCGGCCGTCAACGAGACCGTCGTACCGCGCGGGCAGTGGGCGACGACCGGACTCGCCGACGGTGACCGCGTGGAAGTCCTGACCGCCGTGCAGGGAGGGTGAGCGCCGTGGCCGACGATCCCTTCGTCCTCGGGGGTACGACGTTCTCCTCCCGGTTGATCATGGGTACCGGGGGTGCGCCCAGCCTGGAGGTGCTGGAGCGGGCGCTCGTCGCGTCCGGGACCGAGCTGACGACGGTCGCGATGCGGCGGGTGGACCCGGGGGTACGGGGCTCCGTGCTGTCGGTCCTCGACCGGCTCGGGATCCGGGTGCTGCCGAACACGGCGGGGTGCTACACCGCCGGGGAGGCCGTGCTGACGGCCCGGCTGGCGCGGGAGGCGCTGGGCACCTCGCTGATCAAGCTGGAGGTCATCGCCGACGAGCGGACCCTGCTGCCGGACCCGGTCGAGCTCCTTGACGCGGCGGAGACGCTGGTGGACGACGGGTTCACGGTGCTGCCGTACACGAACGACGATCCCGTGCTGGCCCGGAAGCTGGAGGACGTGGGGTGCGCCGCGGTGATGCCGCTGGGGTCGCCGATCGGGTCCGGGCTCGGGATCCGCAACCCGCACAACTTCCAGCTGATCGTCGAACACGCGCGCGTGCCGGTGATCCTGGACGCGGGAGCCGGTACGGCGTCGGACGTGGCGCTGGCGATGGAGCTGGGGTGTGCCGGGGTGATGCTGGCGTCGGCGGTGACGCGGGCGCAGGATCCCGAGCGGATGGCTCACGCCATGCGGGCCGGGGTGGAGGCGGGGCGGCTGGCCCGGCTGGCGGGGCGGATTCCGCGTCGGTACCTCGCCGAGGCGTCCTCTCCTGCGGAGGGCCTGGCCGTGCTGGACCCCGAGCGCCCCGCGTTCTGACCGCCGGCCCGCTCCCGCCTGCTCTCCCACCCACGCACCACCCGTGACTGTTTGCCGAGAAGCGGGACTCTCCCGTGGGGGCCGAGCACCGTCGGCGTCCGCGGGTCGTGGGGGGATCGGCTCCGGCGGGGGTCGCGGGTGGGTAGGTGCATATTTCAGCCACGTGCGAAGCGTCACAGGTGCGCTGCAGTCCGCTGGGGAAAGCGGTCTCACCTGTGGGGGTGTCAGCCGGTGCTCGTACACTCGGCGGGTGGATACGACCCTTCAGGACCCCCTCGTCGGGCAGGTGCTCGACGGCCGGTATCGCGTCGACGCGCGGATCGCCGTCGGCGGGATGGCCACGGTCTACCGGGCGCTGGACGTCCGGCTGGACCGCGTGCTCGCGCTGAAGGTGATGCACCCGGCGCTCGCCGCCGACGTGTCCTTCGTGGAGCGGTTCATCCGGGAGGCCAAGTCGGTCGCCCGACTGGCCCACCCGAACGTCGTCCAGGTCTACGACCAGGGGGCCGACCGGTCGTACGTGTATCTCGCCATGGAGTACATCGCCGGCTGCACCCTGCGTGACGTGCTGCGCGAGCGCGGCGCGCTGCAGCCGCGGGCCGCGCTGGACATCCTGGAGCCGGTGCTGGCCGCGCTGGGCGCCGCGCACCGCGCCGGGTTCGTGCACCGGGACATGAAGCCCGAGAACGTGTTGATAGGGGACGACGGGCGGGTCAAGGTCGCGGACTTCGGGCTGGTGCGGTCCGTGGGCAGCTCCACCAACACGACGGGGGCCGTGCTCGGGACGGTCGCCTATCTCGCGCCCGAGCAGGTCGAGAGCGGGGCCGCCGATCCGCGCGTCGACGTGTACGCGTGCGGGGTCGTGCTCTACGAGATGCTCACCGGGGAGAAGCCGCACGACGGGGACTCGCCCGCGATCATCCTGTACAAGCATCTGCACGAGGACGTGCCGGCCCCCTCCGCCGTCGTGCCGGGGCTCGCCTACGAGCTGGACGAACTGGTCGCCCGTGGCACCGCCCGGGATCCCGGGGTGCGGCCGTACGACGCCGTCGCGCTGCTCGCCCTGCTGCGGCAGGCCCGGAGCACGCTCGGCGCCGAGCAGCTGGACGCCGTGCCGCCGCAGGCGCTGGCGCAGGCGCACGACATCGGCGAGGACCGGACCAGTGTCATACCCCGGTCGTTGACGGTGCCCCGGCCGCTGCCCGTCAACGAGGAGGACGAGCGGGCCGAGGCAGTGCTGCGGACCAGCCGGTTCGAGGCGCCGCCGGTGCCGGACCGGCGGCGCGGGGGCCGTCGGTCCCGGCGCGGGCTGCTGACGCTGGTCGTCGCCGTACTGATCGTCCTCGGCGCGGGCGCCGGCGTCTGGTACATCAACTCCGGGCAGTTCACGAAGGTCCCGCCGCTGCTGTCGAAGACCGAGACCCAGGCCACCGCACGCCTGAAGGAGGCCGGGCTGGACGTCGGGTCGGTCGAGCACGCCTACAGCGACACGGTGAAGCGGGGCACGGTGATCAGCACCGACCCGGCGGCCGGCCACCGGATCCGCAGCAACGACTCGGTGAAGCTGACCATCTCGGACGGCCCCGAGACGGTGAACGTGCCGGACGTGCAGGGGCGGACGCTGGCCAGGGCCAGGTTGCTGCTCACGGCGGACGGGCTCGCACCGGGCATGGTGACCCGGGAGTTCAGCGAGGACGTGCCCAAGGGGTCGGTCATCTCGAGCGATCCGGGGGCGGGAAGCAAGCGGCACGCGGGGACCGCGATCGCGCTCGTCGTCAGCAAGGGCGCCCCGGTCGACGTCCCGGACGTCACCGGCGACGACCTGGACGACGCCCGGCAGGAGCTGCAGGAGGCCGGGCTGAAGGTGACGGTGTCCGCCACCGAGATCAACTCCGAGTACGACCAGGGGCAGGTCGCCCAGCAGACCCCGGCGGGCGACGCGCAGGCCGCCGAGGGCGACACCGTGACGCTGACGCTGTCCAAGGGCCCGGAGCTGGTCGAGGTGCCGGACGTGGTCGGGGCCACCGTGGAGGACGCGACCAAGCTGCTGGAGCAGTCCGGTTTCCAGGTCAAGGAGAACCGCGGGCTGCTGGGGCTGTTCGGCGACACCGTGAAGAAGCAGTCGGTGGACGCCGGGGAGCAGGCGCCCAAGGGGTCGACGATCACGATCACCATCCGGTGACGGGGGCCGGGCCGCGGCGTGACACCCTGGACGGGTGAAGAGCGAGCAGTCAGGTCCCTCCCGCAACCCCGTCGGCGGCCATGTCCCGGTGGCCGGCGGTCTGCACTCCGTGGGGCTCTCGTACGCCCGTGAGCTGAAGGCCGAGACCGTGCAGGTCTTCGTCGCCAACCCGCGCGGCTGGGCCACCCCGGCGGGCAGCCCGAAGCAGGACGAGGCGTTCCGCGCGGCCTGCGCCGAGGGGTCGGTCCCGGCGTACGTGCACGCCCCGTACCTGATCAACTTCGGCTCGCACACCGAGGCGACCGTGGAGAAGTCGGTGGAGTCGCTGCGCCACTCGCTGCGGCGCGGCCGGGAGATCGGGGCGCTCGGGGTGGTCGTGCACACCGGGAGCGCGACCGGCGGGCGGGCCCGGGACGTGGCGCTGAAGCAGGTACGGACGCATCTGCTGCCGCTCCTCGACGAGCTGACCCACGACGACGACCCGTTCCTGCTCCTGGAGTCCACCGCCGGACAGGGCGCCTCGCTCTGCTCGCGGACCTGGGACTTCGGCCCGTACTTCGAGGCGCTGGACGCCCATCCGAAGCTGGGCGTCTGCCTGGACACCTGCCACATCTTCGCCGCCGGGCACGACCTGACCGGGCCGAGCGGGATGCACCGGACACTGGACCTGCTGGTGGACACCGTCGGCGAGGGGCGGCTGAAGCTGATCCACGCCAACGACTCCAAGGACGTCGTCGGCGCGCACAAGGACCGGCACGAGAACATCGGCTCCGGTCACATCGGCGAGGACCCGTTCCGGGCGCTGATGACCCACCCCGCCACCGCGGGCGTACCGCTGATCATCGAGACGCCCGGTGGCAAGGAGGGGCACGCGGCCGACGTCGAGCGCCTCAAGCGGCTCCGGGACGGCTGACACCCCTCTGCGGACCTCCGGACGGGTCACCCCACCGCCAGCGGCACCGCCGCCAGCAGCAGCCCCGCGCCGAGCAGCGCCATCGACCGGCGCAGCCAGCGGTACTTCGCCGACAGGATCACGCTGACGTCCTGGAGCTGGGTGAGCAGCCAGCCCACCTGGTCCGCCCCGGCGTCGGCGGCGGCGCGGCGCAGCGCCTCCGGGTCGATGCCGTGCAGGGCGTCGGCGTAGAAGGTCGGGCCGGGTGCCGAGCGGACCGTACGGGTGCGGGGCACGATCACCGCGAGCAGCAGCAGGCTGCCGGCCGCCCAGAGTGCCCCGCCCACCGCGAGGAAGGCCAGGGCGACGCCCGACGTGCCGGACGGCGCGCCCCTGCCGAGCACCAGCGCCGGTACCGCGACGGCGCCCGAGAGCAGGACGGACGCCTTCACGTCCGCCCTGCCCAGGTCCTCGCGTACGGTCCCCAGCAGCCGTTCGGCGACGTAGTACGCGGCGGCGTCGGGGTCGCCCGGGGTCATCGGCGCGCCTCGGGGCTGGAGTCGTCCTCCACCCCCGTCCCCTGCCCGGGGATGGCGTCCGCGGGCGGGACCGGCGGGGGCGCGTCGGCCGGGAGCAGCGGGGGTGCGGGCGGCATCGGGGGCATGGGCGGCACCGGCAGCGAGGTCGGGGCCTGCGGCAGCGCGCCGTTCGGGAAGACGCCGGTGGAGACCGTGCGGCTGTAGTCGATGAGCGCCTGCACCTGGTCGTCGATCTGGTGGCGCTGGACGACGCCCTGGCTGATCAGGTTGGTCAGGTAGTCCAGGGCGCCCTGGCGCTGGTCGCGGGCCTGCTGCTGGAGCACGCCGAGGATCTCGGCCGCCCGGCCCGGGTCCGAGGCGAGCAGGTGGGCGTACTGGACGGTCTCGCCGGCCGTGATCAGCTTCTGGGCGTCGTCCATGTTGGCCGCGATCCGCGCCTTGGTGACGTTGTCCATGGCCTCCTGGACCACGCCGCCCTTCTCCACCGCGACCATCTGGGCCTGGTGGTCGGCGGCGGCCTGTCCGAGGTCGATGCGGACGAACACCTGGGTGGCGAGGCCCAGTTCGGCACCGAAGTCGTTCCACCGGCCGCTGGCCAGCTCGTCCTGGATGGCCTCGTCGACCTGCTGGGCCGAGTCCAGGCTGTAGCGGCGGCTGAGTCCGCGTAACCGGGCCTCCAGGGACGGGCGCAGCATCCGCTCCACGTCGACGACGCGCTTCTCGGCGGCGGTGTAGAAGTCGCGGACCTCCCAGTTGACGTCCGCTCCCGCCCTGAACTGGGCCCGGTCGCCGAGGGTGGGCAGTGCCAGCTGGAAGGAGACCTGGTGCTGGCCGCGGGCGATCCAGCACACCGAGGTGGGCCTGCCCATCAGCGGCTTGTTGAAGTGCTCGGCGCCGCGGACGGTGAGGATGCTGTGCCCGCCGTTCTTGTAGTAGAGCACCGAGGCCACCTGGCTGTTGCGGTGCCGGTAGGTGGCCTGCGGGGCGAACTCGCGGACGAAGGGGCCTCTGAGGTCGTGCGGCAGGACGAACTCCTCGTCCTGGGGCGGCCACGGCTGCCACTGGTTGTGCGTCATGGTGTACTCGCTCCCTGGACCGCCCCCCACAGGCGGCGGACCTGCTGTTCGTTCAGTGGTTGATCGGGGTCTTCGGTGAGTTCCTTGATGAGGGCCAGCAGCCGGTTGCGGTCGTCCTGGCTGTGCACGAGAAGCGGCAGGAACCGCTCCAGCCGGTCGGCCCAGGGCTGGTCGGCCGAGCCGCGCAGCCAGTCGGACAGGGTCTCGATCGCCGCCTCGTAGGACCGCGGGGTCTGCAGCGCGGTCCACAGGAGCCCGGCGAGTTCCGGGGCGAGCGCGGGCCGGACGGCGGCCAGGGCCAGCATCAGCGGCCAGTCGCCGTAGCCCTCCAGGTCCTCGTGCTGGTTCCAGAGGTCGGTGACGGGGACGGTGGCGAGGTAGACCGTGGACTGCAGGCCGAGGTCCTGCTGGGGCCGGCGTGCGTCGGAGAGCCAGGCGCGGATCCGGTGCAGGGTCTGGGCCTCGGGGCGGGCGCCGGCGAAGTGGGCGACCTGGACGGCGGCGCCGGACCGCAGTCTGCCCTCGTCCCAGACGCCGATGCCGCCGAGCAGGTCGAGGGTCTCGCGGACGGTGTCGGTGGCCCGGCCCCGGCCGAGCACGGCGCCCGCCGTCCAGCGCAGTTGCTCGTCGCCGTAGCGGGCCCAGGAGCCGATCAGGGCGCGGATCGCGGTGCCGACCTCCGGGGAGCGCAGCGCCACGTCGAGGACGGTCGCGGCGAACAGCCGGCGGCGGGCCCGCTCGGCCTGGGCCATCGGCTGGACCAGTTCGTGCACGGTGTGCGAGAGGTCGAGGCGGCACAACTGGCCGGCCGCCACCGCGGCCCGCACCCAGACCTGGGGCCGGTCGTCCTCGCAGAGTCCGGCCAGCCAGCGCAGCACGGGTCCGCGCGCGTTGTGCCGGTGCTGCCAGAGGTGGCCGAGTACGGCAGGGGCGAGGGCCTCGCCGCCGAACCGCACGGTGCGCACCGGGACCTCCTCGGTGCCGACCTCCTCGGTGCCGAGTTCGGCGACCGCGCGGGCGGAGACCAGCCGGGCGTCGACGCCGTCGCTGAACAGCGGGCGGCCGGGAGCGGCCTCGGGGTCGACGGTGACGGCCAGTTCCCAGGCGAGCACCTCGGCGGCCTCGGCGACGGCGCTGAGCGAGGCCCCGTCGAGGACGGCGACGGCGATCCGGTAGGCCGCGTCCCGCAGCCGCTCCGGGGTCTCGGAGCGGACCCCGCCGGCGAACCACTCGGCGGCCTGGCTCTCGGCGAACTTCCGGCATTCGGCGAGGAGTTCGTCGTGGGTGAGCTCGTCCCTGGTGTGCCGGGCGAGGAGCCGCGCGTAGTGGGCGGCCTCCGCGGGCCGCAGTTCGTCGAGGCCGCGCGCCTCCAGGACGTCGGGGTCCAGGGCGGTGGCCCGGGCCCGCTCGTACAGCTCGGGGTCCTTGTCGGCCAGTTCGACGGCGAGGTGGCCCTCGAGTACGGCGGTCTGGGCGGCCGGGGTGTGGGCGCGGTAGTAGCGGCCGCTGCGGGAGAGCACGTCTCCGGGTTCGGGGGCGGCCAGCAGGACCGCGTAGGCGTCCTTCTCGCCGAGCAGTTGGCAGAGCCGGTCGAGTCCGGTCTCGTCCGGTAACCCGGTGGCGCTCGGCTCCAGGGCGTAGCCGTGGCCGTCGCTGATCTGGTCGTCGTCGAGTCGGTCCAGGTCGGTGCGCGGGTCGAGCCGGGAGACCCGGCCGCCGGTCAGGCCGTCCAGCAGGGACAGGGCGGTGTAGGCGCGGCCGGTGCCGGGCTGGCCGTAGAGCACCAGGAGGCGTCCGTCGCGCAGTTGCTCGCGGTGTTCGGCGTAGTCCGCCGGTTCCTGGAAGACCTGGCGCAGTCTGCGCAGCTGGTCCTCCGGGAGCGGGCCGGCGAGGACGCGTTCGGCCGCCTGCCGGCTGTAGAAGTTCATGGTGCCGACGGATCCGGAGCTGATGAGGGTGCCGGTGCCGTGCTGGCTCACGGTCGAGCGGTAGATCCGGGAGGCGGCGGCCGCCGCGCCGGGCAGCGCCTCCTCGCCGAGCGGGTCGGCGGCCGAGCCGCCGATGACGTCGGCCTTCTCCGGCTCGGGCGCGCCGCCGGGCTCGGCGCCCTGCGGCTTGTCCGGCTCGGCCTTCTGCTGCGGCTGCGGTTGCTGCGGCGGTTTCGGGCCGCCCGGGGGCGGTGGGTTCTGGGCGTTCACCGGCCACCGCCGCGGCGGTCGATGTTGAGGGTCTCGATGCGTTCGGCGGCGATGACCTCTCCGTCGCCGTGCTGGTGGATGTTCTGGACGAAGCGGCCCGTGGTGTCGGTGGCGGCCGGCGGCCGCGGCGGGGTGCTCGCCTTCGTGTCCTCCGCACCGGCCGGCGCGGCCGGCTCGGGCGGCGCGGCCGCCTCTGCCGACTCGGGCGGCTCGGGTGGCGCGGGCCGGCCGGGGACCCTGAACCAGGCGGTGGTGCGGCCCTCCTTGAGGTCCACGTCGTGCCGGCGGTAGTGCTCGGGGTCCACCCAGCGCCCGCCGGGCAGCACGAAGTCCTCGTGCACGCGGTCGGAGACGGCCACCACCAGGGGCGCGTCGGCCGCGGCCGCGAGGATCGCCTTCGTGGTGCCGCAGTCGCACAGCCGGCAGGCCAGGTCGACGGCGCGCCCGGAGCGGCCGTAGGCGTCGGGCGTGACCCGGCCGATGTGCAGTCCCACCCGCAGCCGCAGCGGCTTCCTGAGGTCCCGGTTGCTCTCCCGGAGGTTCTGGTGGAGCTGCTCCACCCACTCCCCCACGATCCGGGCGGGCGGCACGTCGGGCGCCAGCACGCTGAGGATGCCGTCGCCGCGGTCCTCCTGGTAGAGGCGCGGTGGGTGGATGCCCGCCTGTTCGAAGGCGGTGCCCGTGACGTCGTAGAGTCTGCGCCGCATCTCGGGTTTCTCGGTGTCGGACAGCAGGCCCGAGCCCTGCGCGTCCACGTTGACGATGAAGCCGTACGCGGCTTCCCCCTCCATCGTTCTCTCCTCCCTGCCGTCCCGCCGGACCATCGGCCCCTCGGCTGCGATGGTCGCGGAGCCGGACGGTCGCCGCTGTAGCCGTTTACACAGCGCGGGACGCGTGCTTGTCAGGTCTCCGTGCCGTGTGGTTGTCCGGCGGCGAGCAGGCGGAGCGGGTCCAGGTCGGCCACGGCCAGGGTGCCGGGGCCGGTGCGGACCAGGCCCTGTTCCCGTAACAGGCGCAGGGCCTTGGCGACGGCCTCGCGGGTGGAGCCCACGGACGCGGCCAGTTCGTGCTGCGCGAGCGGCAGCCGTATGGTCACGGCCTCGTTCTCCGGCCGGCCGGTGCGGTCGGCCAGTTCGACCAGGCGCTCGGCGAGCCGTTGCAGCACGGTCATGGAGGCCAGGGCCCGGCGCTCGTGGTCCGCGCTGCGCAGCCGCTCGGTGAGCTGGTTCATCATCAGCGCGTTGGCGTGCGGCCGGGAGGCGAGGAACCGCCGGAACCGCTCCCCGGGCACGACCAGTCCGGTCACCGGGCCGAGGGTGCTCACCGAGGCGCTGCGCGGGCGGCCGTCGAGCGCCGCCATGTCGCCGACGACCTCGCCGGCCCGGCGCAGCGCCAGGATCAGCCGGCCACCGCGCTCGGTCGGCGTCCACACCGTGCACCAGCCGCTGAGCAGGACCACCGCGAACGTGGTGCGGTCGCCTTCCGCGACGACCGTCTCGTACGGCGGGTACTCGTGCCGGGTGCCGAGTCCCGCCAGTGCCTCCCGGTCCCCCGGACCGAGGCCACCCATGAAGGTATGCCGCTCTCCGAACAGCCCCACCGTCGTCCCCCGACCGCTCGCCCCCGAACCGGATCACAAGCGGAACCCCAAGGGCCCCTCGGATCCGTCTCCGCCCGGCGCGTCTCCCGCCAGGCAAGAATCTCAGCGTAGCGCTCTGGGCACGGAATGTGCGCGCCGTTACCGGAACGAGCCCGGACCCTTCCCCGGAATACCCCTGGGGGGTATACATGTTGGCGTCACAGAAGGATCCGCACCTGACACCGGGGGTCGGTCATGGACCACGAGCACGCCGTCCACGAGCACACTGAACACACGCACGCACCGCACACACCCCACGAGGCACCCGGCGCCGCCGGCACCTCCTGGGCCATGGCCGCCCAGGCCACCCTGCACTGCCTCACCGGCTGCGCGATCGGCGAGGTGCTCGGCATGGTCGTCGGCACGGCGTTCGGCTGGGGGAACCTGCCGACCACACTGCTGGCGATCGTGCTGGCGTTCTTCTTCGGCTACGCGCTCACCATGCGCGGGGTCCTGAAGGCGGGCGTCGACCTGCGCACCGCCCTGCGGGTGGCGCTGGCCGCGGACACCCTCTCCATCGCCGTGATGGAGCTGATCGACAACGGCACGATCCTGGTCTGGCCGGCCGCGATGGACGCCCAGCTGGGCGACGCGCTGTTCTGGGTCTCGCTGGCCGTCTCGCTCGTGCTCGCGTTCGTGGTGACCGCGCCGGTCAACAAGTGGACGATCGGGCGGGGCAAGGGGCACGCGGTGGTGCACCGCTACCACCACTGAGCGGCGGGACCTCCACCACCGGGCGCCAGGATCTCAGAGCTCCGGACCGTCTCCCGGCCCCTCCTGGTAGGAGTAGCGCTGCTCCTTCCAGGGGTCGCCGATGTTGTGGTAGCCGCGCTCCTCCCAGAAGCCGCGGCGGTCGGCGGTCATGTACTCGATACCGCGGACCCACTTGGGGCCCTTCCAGGCATACAGGTGCGGGACGACCAGGCGGACCGGGAAACCGTGCTCGGCGGTGAGGAGCTCGCCGTCCTTGTGGGTGGCGAAGAGGGTGCGCTCGGCGGCGAAGTCCGCGAGGCGCAGGTTGGAGCTGAAGCCGTACTCCGCCCAGACCATCACATGGGTGGCCTCGGGGGCGGGCGGCGCCAGCTCCAGGACGGTCCGCGCCGGGATCCCGCCCCACTCCGCGCCGAGCATGCTGAACTTCGTCACGCAGTGCAGGTCGGCGACCACGGTGGCGTAGGGCAGGGCCGTGAACCGCTCGTGGTTCCAGGCCTGCGCGCCCCCGTCGGCGGTGGCGCCGAAGACCCGGAACTCCCAGCGCTCGGGACGGAACTTGGGCACCGGGCCGTAGTGCGTGACCGGCCAGCCGCGCTGCAGTCGCTGCCCCGGCGGAAGCTCGGCTCCCGCGGCTTCCCGAGACGCGTGCTCCACCGGATGACCCATGCCTTCCATCCTGACAGACCACGGGCGGTGCACCTGACCAGGCAGACCGCCCACCGATCATCAAATCGGTCAACTTCCACCAAGTATGGACTTACTTACTAAGTCAGCACTTACTGGACGATCTTCTACGCCGGTGCAATCATGCGCCGCAGACACCCCAGTCCGTGGAAGGAGCCTCTGCGATGCAGGGCGACCCCGAGGTCATCGAATTCCTCAACGAGCAGCTCACCGGCGAGCTCACCGCGATCAACCAGTACTTCCTGCACGCGAAGATGCAGGAGAACTTCGGCTGGTACAAGCTCGCGAAGTACACCCGGCACGAGTCGTTCGACGAGATGAAGCACGCCGAGGTGCTCACCGACCGGATCCTGTTCCTGGAGGGGCTGCCCAACTACCAGCGGCTGTTCCACGTCCGTGTCGGGCAGACCGTGAAGGAGATGTTCGAGGCCGACCGGCAGATCGAGGTGGAGGCGATCGACCGGCTCAAGCGCGGGATCAAGGTGATGCGCGAGAAGGGCGACATCACGTCGGCGAACATCTTCGAGGACATCCTCAAGGACGAGGAGCACCACATCGACTACCTCGACACCCAGCTGGAGCTGCTGGAGAAGCTCGGTGAGGCGCTCTACCTCGCACAGCTGATCGAGCAGCCGGAGAGCTGACCCGGGCGGCTCGGCCTAGGCGGCTTCGCCCAGCCCGTCGAGCCCGCCGTCGATCTCGGAGAGCACCGGACGACCCTGGTCGGCCAGCTCGCGGCGGGGGCAGGCGCCCCGGCCGAGGATCGCCTGGATGCGGCGGACGCACGAACCGCAGTCCGTGCCCGCCTTGCAGGCGGACGCTATCTGGCGAGGAGTGGCGGCGCCGTCCTCCGCGTGCTGCTTGACCTGCGCTTCGGTCACCCCGAAACAGCTGCAGACGTACACGCGGATTCACCTCCCGCCGGGTCGATAAGGTCAACCTAACCTTACCCGGCGTCCCCGGCCCGCAAAAGTCCGAAGGGGCGCGGATCGCATGTGATCCGCGCCCCACGGCATGTCCGGGTGGTTACTGGTCCCGGTACATCTCCGCGACGAGGAACGCCAGGTCCAGGGACTGGCTGCGGTTCAGCCGCGGGTCGCAGGCCGTCTCGTAGCGCTGGTGCAGGTCGTCGACGAAGATCTCGTCGCCGCCGCCCACGCACTCGGTGACGTCGTCACCGGTGAGCTCGACATGGATGCCACCCGGGTGGGTGCCAAGCCCCTTGTGGACCTCGAAGAAGCCCTTGACCTCGTCGAGCACGTCGTCGAAGCGGCGGGTCTTGTGGCCCGAGGCCGCCTCGAAGGTGTTGCCGTGCATCGGGTCGGTCACCCAGGCCACGGTGGCACCCGAGGCGGTGACCTTCTCGACCAGCTCGGGGAGCTTGTCGCGGACCTTGTCCGCGCCCATCCGGACGACGAAGGTCAGCCGGCCCGGCTCGCGGTCCGGGTCGAGGCGGTCGATGTACCTCAGCGCCTCCTCGGCCGTCGTCGTCGGGCCGAGCTTGAGGCCGATCGGGTTGCGGATCTTCGAGGCGAACTCGATGTGCGCCCCGTCCAGCTGCCGGGTGCGCTCACCGATCCACACCATGTGCGCGGAGACGTCGTACAGCTTGCCGGTGCGCGAGTCGACCCTGGTCAGGGCGGACTCGTAGTCAAGGAGCAACGCCTCGTGCGAGGAGAAGAACTCGACCGTCTTGAACTCCTCGGGCTCCGCGCCGCAGGCCCGCATGAAGTTCAGCGCGTTGTCGATCTCGCGGGCGAGCTGCTCGTAGCGCTGGCCCGACGGGGAGGACTTCACGAAGTCCTGGTTCCAGGCGTGCACCTGGCGCAGGTCCGCGTAACCGCCGGTGGTGAAGGCACGCACCAGGTTCAGCGTCGAGGCGGACGCGTTGTACATCCGCTTCAGCCGCTCGGGGTCCGGGATCCGCGCCTTCTCGTCGAAGTCGAAGCCGTTGACCGAGTCACCGCGGTACGTCGGCAGGGTCACGCCGTCGCGGGTCTCGGTCCCCTTGGAGCGCGGCTTGCTGTACTGGCCGGCGATCCGCCCCACCTTCACCACGGGCACCGACGCGGCGTACGTCAGCACGGCACCCATCTGGAGGAGGGTCTTGAGCTTGTTGCGGATGTGGTCGGCGGACACCGCGTCGAAGGCCTCGGCGCAGTCGCCGCCCTGGAGGAGGAACGCCTCTCCCTTGGCGACGGCCGCCATCCGGGCGCGCAGCTGGTCGCACTCGCCCGCGAAGACGAGCGGCGGATACGACTCCAGCTCCGCAACGACTGCGCGCAGAGCCTCGGGGTCGGGGTACTCGGGCTGCTGCGCCGCGGGCAGGTTTCGCCAGGTGTTGCCAGCGCCGAGGCTGGTCTTAGCGTTCACGGTCACCTCGTAAACATTACGGGGTCGTGTCGCCATGTTTTCCTCCGGCTCGACTGGTGAGACAGAGCGATTGTCCTGTGGACAGAGGGTGGGCTGCGGTAAGGTTTTCCGCATGTTCGCGCACTCGATCCAGAACTGGTGGTGGACCGCTTCTCCGGCGGCCCACTGACTGCGCGTACGCAAGACTTCGCGAAGGCCGCCCGGAGGGGCGGCCTTCGGCGTTCCCGGGGTCGTTCCTCTCCCAGCTGTCTCACCTGTCCCACCCGACAAAGGACCGCAGAGGAACCATGGACCTGAACCAGTTGCTCCACGACGACCGTCCCTTCGCCCTGCTCCGCCGCCGCACCCCCGGCCATGACGAGAGCACGGTGGAACTCCTTGTCGGCCCGGTCACCGCCCACGACCGGCTCGCCGACCTGCCCGAGGAGGGGCTCGCCCTCGTTCCGTACCGGCAGATCCGGGAGCGGGGGTTCGACGTGCGGGACGACGGGACGCCGCTGCTGGCGCTGACCCCGACAGTGGTATGTCACATTCCACTCGACGAGGCCCTCGCCGCCCTCCCCTCCCACGACGTCCAGGTCGAATCCGGCGCCTTCGACGTCGACGACGACGCGTACGCGCAGATCGTCGGCCGCGTGCTGCGCGAGGAGATCGGCCGCGGCGAGGGCGCGAACTTCGTGATCCGGCGGACGTACCAGGGCGAGATCCCGGGCTTCGGGCGCGCCGACGCGCTGGCCCTGTTCCGGCGCCTCCTCGAGGGCGAGCGGGGCGCCTACTGGACGTTCGTCGTGCACACCGGGGACCGGACGCTGGTCGGCGCCAGCCCCGAGGTGCATGTGCGGATGTCCGGCGGCACGGTGGTCATGAACCCGATCAGCGGCACGTACCGCTATCCCGCCGAGGGCCCCACCCCCGAGCACCTGCTCGGCTTCCTCGCCGACGGCAAGGAGATCGAGGAGCTGTCGATGGTCGTCGACGAGGAGCTCAAGATGATGTGCACGGTGGGCGACATGGGCGGGGTGGTCGTCGGGCCGCGGCTGAAGGAGATGGCGCACCTCGCGCACACCGAGTACGAGCTGCGCGGCCGGTCCTCGCTGGACGTGCGGGAGGTCCTGAGGGAGACCATGTTCGCGGCGACCGTGACCGGGTCCCCGGTGCAGAACGCCTGCCGGGTGATCGAGCGGCACGAGGTCGGGGGCCGGGGCTACTACGCCGGCGCGCTGGCCCTGCTCGGCCGGGACTCCGGGGGTGCCCAGACCCTCGACTCGCCCATCCTGATCCGGACCGCCGACATCGACGCGGACGGGCGGCTGCGGGTCCCCGTCGGCGCCACCCTGGTGCGCGGCTCGGACCCGGTGAGCGAGGTCGCGGAGACGCACGCGAAGGCGGCGGGGGTGCTGGCGGCCCTCGGCGTACGGCCGTCACGGCCGCGCGCCGAGCAGTCGCGCCCCCGGCTGGCCGACGACCCCCGGGTGCGGGCGGCGCTGGACGGGCGGCGGGCGTCACTGGCGCCGTTCTGGCTGCGGATGCAGGAGCGGTCCGCGGAACTGACCGGGCACGCTCTCGTGGTGGACGCCGAGGACACGTTCACGGCGATGCTCGCGCACGTCCTGCGGGCCGGCGGGCTGGACGTCACCGTCCGGCGGTACGACGAGCCGGGGCTGCGGGCGGCCGTGCTCGCGCACGAGGGGCCGGTCGTGCTCGGCCCGGGGCCCGGTGACCCGTCCGACCTGGACGATCCGAAGATGCGGTTCCTGCGGGAGCTGACCGCGACCGTGCTCCGGGAGCACCGGGACGGGGTGCTGGGCGTCTGCCTCGGGCACGAGCTGATCGCGGCGGAGCTGGGGCTGGACATCGTCCGCAAGGAGGTCCCCTACCAGGGGGCGCAGGCGACCGTGGACCTGTTCGGGCGCCCGGAGACGGTCGGCTTCTACAACAGCTTCGTGGCCCGCTGCGACGACGAGGCGGCGCGGGAGCTGGCCGCGCACGGCATCGAGGTGAGCCGGGCGGAGAACGGCGAGGTGCACGCCGTCCGGGGACCGGGGCTGGCCGGGGTGCAGTTCCACCCCGAGTCGGTGCTCACGCTGAACGGGGCGGCGATTGTGCGGGAGTTGGTAGGACAGTTGCGCGGCACTGGAGCAGTTCAGGCTTGAGTTTCGGGTGCGGGTGCGTGGGGGCTGGTCGCGCAGTTCCCCGCGCCCCTCAGGTGTCTCGCCGTAGCCGGTGCGTAAAAGCTCGGCCTTCCCCCGCTCGGCCCGCGCGCCGTCACGGTGACCGTGACGGCGCGCCGACCGAGCGGGGGAAGCCGGCCGTCAGCCGAAGAACACCCCGACCTCCTCGTACAGCTTCAGGTCGACGGTCTTCAGCTTGGCGGTGGCCTCCGCGATCGGGACCCGGACGATGTCGGTGCCGCGCAGCGCGACCATCTTGCCGAAGTCCCCGTCGCGGACGGCGTCGACGGCGTGCAGGCCGAAGCGGGTGGCCAGCCAGCGGTCGAAGGCGCTGGGCGTGCCGCCGCGCTGGATGTGCCCGAGGACGGTGGTCCGGGCCTCCTTGCCGGTGCGCGTCTCGATCTCCTTGGCCAGCCACTCGCCGACCCCGGAGAGCCGGACGTGCCCGAAGGAGTCCAGGGATCCGTCCTTGAGGACGGCGTCGCCGTCCTTCGGCATGGCGCCCTCGGCGACGACCACGATCGGGGCGTACGACGCCTTGAAGCGGGAGGTGACCCAGGCGCACACCTGGTCGACGTCGAAGCGCTGCTCGGGGATGAGGATGACGTTGGCGCCGCCGGCGAGCCCGGAGTGGATGGCGATCCAGCCGGCGTGCCGGCCCATCACCTCGCACACCAGGACCCGCATGTGGGACTCGGCGGTGGTGTGCAGCCGGTCGATGGCCTCGGTGGCGATGCCGACGGCGGTGTCGAAGCCGAAGGTGTAGTCGGTGGCGGACAGGTCGTTGTCGATGGTCTTCGGCACGCCGACGACGGGCACGCCGTACTCGTCGGTGAGGCGGGCGGCGACGCCGAGGGTGTCCTCGCCGCCGATCGCGATCAGCGCGTCGACCTCGAGTTTGGCGAGGTTGTCCTTGATCCGGCGGATGCCGTTCTCCTGCTTGAGCGGATTGGTCCGCGAGGAGCCGAGGATGGTGCCGCCGCGGGGCAGGATGCCGCGTACGGCGGGGATGTCGAGGCGGACGGTGTCGCCTTCGAGGGGTCCGCGCCAGCCGTCCCGGAAGCCGACGAAGTCGTAGCCGTACTCCTGCACGCCCTTGCGGACGATGCCCCGGATGACGGCGTTGAGCCCGGGGCAGTCGCCGCCTCCGGTCAGTACTCCGACCCGCATGGAAATGTCCCTTCGCCGCGGTTGCCTGGTGGGACTCACGCTAATGGTGATCCAGCTCACACAGGGATGGGCACGGAAGGGCAATTCCGGTGAATTGTCGGGCGGTTGGTTTACGGCCGCCCGAAGATCAGATCAGTCGTCGGTTCGGTCGGCGGCTCAGTCGTCGTCGAGGCCGGCCTCTATCGCGTAGCGCACCAGCTCCACCCGGTTGTGCAGCTGGAGCTTGCCGAGGGTGTTCTGCACATGGTTCTGGACCGTGCGGTGGGAGATGACCAGGCGCTCGGCGATCTGCTTGTAGCTCAGGCCCTTGGCGACCAGCCGCAGCACCTCGGTCTCGCGGTCGGTGAGCCGGGGCGCGTCGGGCCGGTCGGCGTCCGCGGCCGGGGCGGGCTCGGAGGCCAGCCGGCGGTACTCGCCGAGGACCAGACCCGCGAGGCCGGGGGTGAAGACCGGGTCGCCGACGGCGGTACGGCTGACCGCGTCGAGGAGTTCCTCGGTGGACGCCGACTTCAGCAGGTAGCCGGTCGCGCCGGACTTCACCGCCTCCAGGACGTCGGCGTGCTCCCCGCTCGCCGAGAGGACGAGGACCCGCAACGCCGGGTTGTGGCCGACGAGTTCCTTGCAGACCTGGACCCCCGGCTTGGCCGGCAGGTTGAGGTCCAGGACGAGGACGTCGGGCGCGGCGGCCTTGGCTCGGCGCACCGCCTGGTCGCCGTCCCCGGCGGTGGCGACCACCTCGAACCCGGACTCGGCCAGGTCCCGGGCGACCGCGTCGCGCCACATGGGGTGGTCGTCGACCACCATGACCTTGATGCTCATCGCCGCTCCGCCTTCCCCGGGGAGACCTTCGGTACCTTCAGCTCGACTTCCGTGCCCTGCCCGGGGACCGAGACCAGCTCGGCGCTGCCCCCGAGGTCACGCAGCCGCCCCCGGATGGACTGGGCCACCCCGAGCCGCCCCTCTCCCTCGGCCTGGGCGAGCCTGCCCTCCGGGATGCCGGGGCCGTCGTCCCGTACGGTGACCACGACCTCGCCGGGCTCGTCCTCGACCAGGATCCAGGCCCGCGCCCCGTCCCCCGCGTGCCTGCGCACATTGTCCAGGGCGGCGCCGACGGCCGCGGCCAGCTCGCGTGCGGCGCCCGGCGGCAGCTCCACCGGCGCACCGGGCTCGGCGAGGCTGACCCGGGATCCGGCGTACCGCGCGAGCAGCGTGCGCAGGTCGGCCGGGCCGCTGTCGTCCGGCTCCTCGACGAGGCGTACGACCGCGCCCTGGGCCTCGTCCTCCGAGACCCGGGAGAGCGGCACCAGGCCGCCGGAGACCAGCGTCCGCAGCGCCACCTCCTGCTCGCCCGCCAGCCGGCCCAGTTCGGCCGCGTCGCCGCCGAGGACGGTGCCGCGCCGCTGCACCATGGCGAGCACCTGGAGCACGCCGTCGTGGATGTCCCGGGCGAGCCGCTCCCGTTCCCGGGTCGCCGCCTCGATCTCCAGGGCGCGGGCGAGGGTGCGCTCGGAGGCGCGGGCGACCTCGACGACGTACCCGATGGCGATGGAGGCGACCCAGACCAGGACCACGCTGTGGACGGTGTCGCGGGCCGGGTGGCCGCGCTCGACGAGGTTGGCGACGGCGACCGGGGTGGAGGCGAACGCGGCCCACCGCCAGCCGCCCTTGAGGGCGTAGGCGAGAACCGAGCCGGCGGTCCAGATCGACGGCAGGGTCGGGCCGCCCCGGTCGATGTGGCCCTGGGTGACCACCCAGGGGGTCAGCAGGATGCCGGTGAGCGCGACGGCGAGATCGACGGCGAGGAAGCGCTTGGTGCAGGCCGCCGCGTTCTGCACGCGGGGCAGGGTCGCGAGGGTCCAGACGGTCAGGACGGCGAAGTAGGCGA
Source organism: Streptomyces sp. NPDC047061 (assembly GCF_040643955.1). NCBI lineage: Bacteria > Bacillati > Actinomycetota > Actinomycetes > Kitasatosporales > Streptomycetaceae > Streptomyces > Streptomyces sp. NPDC047061. The sequence continues at coordinate 62,981 of NZ_JBEYVI010000003.1, read as the reverse complement.
TGGCGACGCCCGCGCGGTCGTAGTCGTCGTAGGCGGAGGCGAACAGGCCGATCGCGTAGAGCAGGGTCAGTACGCGGTAGCCGGTGAGGGCACGCCACAGGGGCTGCTCGACCGACATCCGTATGACGCGTTCCCGCTTGCTCATGTCCCCCAGTCCCCCCTGCCCGTCCCCGTGCCGCCGCGGCTGCCGAGCACCGCTGCAAGTGCCACGCTATGCCGTCGGCCGGCTGCGGCACCGTCGTGGCTGGTCGCGCAGTTCCTCCCCCAGCCTTCGGCTGGGGGTACCCCCAGCGCCCCTTCAGGGCGCTGCCGAACCGCAGCGGACTTCGCCGGACCCGCTCAGGACTCGGCAGCCTTCTTCTCGGCTCTCCGTGCCGCGTCCTTCCCGGCCTTCGCGGCCTCCGCGATCTGCCGCTTTGCTGCCGTCGCGTAGATGTCCACGTACTCCTGGCCGGAAAGTTTCATGATCTCGTACATGACCTCGTCGGTCACCGCGCGCAGCACGAACCGGTCGTGCTCCATGCCCTGGTAGCGGCTGAAGTCCAGCGGCTTGCCGATCCGGATGCCCGGCCGCATCAGCTTGGGCATCACCTGCCCCGGCGGCTGGATCTTCTCCGTGTCGATCATGGCGACGGGGAGGACCGGGGCGCCGGTCGCGAGCGCCACGCGCGCGAGGCCGCCGGGCTTGCCCCGGTACAGGCGGCCGTCGGGCGAGCGGGTGCCCTCCGGGTAGATGCCGAACAGCTCGCCGCGCTCCAGCACGTCTATGCCGCTCTGCACCGCGGCCTCGCCGGCGCCGCGCGCCCCGGAGCGGTCCACCGGCAGCTGGCCGACGCCCTTGAAGAAGGCGGCCGTGAGGCGGCCCTTGACGCCGGGCGTGGTGAAGTACTCGGCCTTCGCGATGAAGGTGACCTTGCGGTCCAGCACCGCGGGCAGGAAGAACGAGTCCGAGAAGGACAGGTGGTTACTCGCCAGGATCGCCGGGCCCTCGGCCGGGACGTTCTCCAGGCCCTCCACCCAGGGCCTGAAGGTGACCTTCAGCGGTCCCCCGATGGTGACCTTCATCGCGCCGTACAACAACCCAGTGCCTCCTGTTTCCGTCGATCAGACCTTAACCCGGAGCGCCGGGAATGGCCCCGACGACCCTGGTCGGTGTCAGTGCCGTCGCGTACGGTGAAGCACAACTGGAGTCGTCGTCCATGCCCCTCGCAGTTCCGCCCTCTCTCAGAATTGGAGACCGAAGGTGCCGGTTCTCCCCGGAGCCGAGCCGTACCGCCATGACGGCGGGGAGGTCGGCGTCCTCCTCTGCCACGGTTTCACCGGCTCGCCCCAGTCGCTGCGCCCCTGGGCGGAACACCATGCGGCACACGGCCTGAGCGTGTCCGTTCCCCTGCTGCCGGGGCACGGCACGCGCTGGGAGGACATGCAGGTCACCGGCTGGCAGGACTGGTACGCGGAGGTGGACCGCGAGCTGCGGCTGCTGCGCGAGCGCTGCTCCCAGGTGTTCGTGGCGGGCCTGTCCATGGGCGGCACGCTGGCGCTCCGGCTGGCCGCCAGGAACGGTACGGGTGTGGACGGCGTGGTGATCGTCAACCCGGCGAACAAGGTGCACGGCCTGTCCGCGTACGCCCTTCCGGTGGCCCGGCATCTCGTGCGCACGACGAAGGGCATCGCCAGCGACATCGCCAAGCCGGGCGCCGCGGAGACGGGGTACGACCGGGTGCCGCTGCACTGCGCGCACTCGCTGCGGAACTTCTTCCGCCAGGTGGACAAGGAGCTGCCGCAGGTGACCCAGCCGCTGCTGCTCCTGCGCAGCACCCGGGACCATGTGGTTCCGGCGGTGGATTCCGCCCGGATCCTGAGCCGGGTGTCGTCCACGGACGTAACGGAGGTCGTGCTGGAACAGAGTTACCACGTGGCGACGTTGGACCATGACGCGGACCGGATCTTCGAGGAGAGCCTCGCCTTCATCGGCCGGCTCGCACCCAGTGTCGGCAAGGAAGGGACGGCCGCAGTTGGCTGAGCACGACTCCGACCGCGAGGACCGCGAGCCGGACGAGACGGGGGTGCCCTTCGACGAGGCGGCCGCCTGGGCGGCGATCGTCGCGGGGTACGGCGACGAGCCGCCGGACCCGCCGGGCACGAAGCCCTACAAGCCGGTGCAGGATCTCGCGCTGCCTGCGACCGACGAGGACGAGGACGAGACCGAGAAGGGCGCCGAGGCCGCGGGGACCGCGGCCGGGGCGACGGCCGAGGAGCCACGGCCCGTGCAGCCGCTGGGGGGTTCCGTCTCCTTCGCGCCCGGGGTGGGCCCGCGTGACTACACGGCGCCGGAGGCGTCGGAGGACGACTTCGACGATGACGACGACGGGCACTTCGTGCCGCCCGAGCCGCCGCCGCTGCCGGAGGCCGACGCGACGGCCAAGTTCGCCTGGCTGGGCGTGGTGGGCGGGCCGGTCCTGCTGCTGCTCGCCGTGCTGCTGGGCTGGGACATGACCTGGTGGCTGGCGACGCTGGGCATCGGCGGCTTCCTCGGCGGCTTCGTCACGCTGGTGACCCGCATGAAGACCGACGACGACGAGGACGGCGACCCCGGGCGGGGAGCCGTCGTCTGACCGGTCCACGCCTGCCCGAGGGCCCGTCCGGAGCGATTCCGGACGGGCCCTCGTGTTTCCCGCCCGATTCCCGCCCGATTCCCGTCCGACGGCTTGGGGTCAGGCCGAGGGCACGCGGAGCGCGGCCAGCACGGGCAGGTGGTCGGTCGCCCGCGTGAGATCGGCTTCGGTCACGCCGGGCTGGTCCAGGGGGACGCCGCAGCCGAGCACCTCGATGCCCTTCGTCGCGAAGACGGCGTCGATGCGCTGGTGGGGGTCGGTGGACCAGGAGGTGAACTCGCCGCCCCAGGGGGCGGTGGTACGGCAGTCCTGGAAGGCGTCGGCCAGGCGGCGGAAGGTGCGGCCGTCGGGGCGGTCGTTGAGGTCGCCGCCGACGACGGCGTGCGCCACGCCCATGCCGGCGACCCGGTCGAGGAGCATGCCGCCCTGCTCGTAGCGCTCGTCCTGCTGGAGGCTGAGGTGGAAGCTGGTGACGCCGAGGCGGGCGCCGCCGAACCGGACGACGGCGGTCGCGAGGCCGCGGCGGTGCAGGCCGGGGGTGAGCGGGAGGAGGACGTCCTCGGTGCGCTCGACGGTGGCGCGGAGGTCGCAGAGGATCGCCGGGCCGGCCGCGGTGCCGCCCCCGGTGAGGATCACCAGGTCGGAGGCCGAGGCCAGGCGGGCGAGCTTCTTGCGCCAGCGGAAGAAGCGGGGGGCCTCCTGGATCAGGACCAGGTCGGGGGCGCAGGCCCTGATGACGCGGGCGAGGGCGTCGGTGTCGTCCCGCATGGAGCGGATGTTGTAGCTGAGGACGCGGATGACGGCGGAACCGTCGGGCTCTGTGTGGGAGTTGGGGAGCGGCGCCATGTGGATCAATGTACGCCGGGTCGGGGGGCCGTGCGCCTACTGGGGTGGGGCGCGAGGTGGGTGGGCGACTGCCGGTGCGTTGTGGCTTGTCGCGCAGTTCCCCGCGCCCCTAGGGCGTTGCGGTTGCCGCATCCCGAAAAGTCCAGGGCGCTACATGATCGGGTCGGGCTCCCGGGCCAGGTCGGCTGCGCCCACCAGGCCGGCCTCGTTGCCGAGTTGGGCCGCGATGACCTCGGCCACCGGGCGCCAGTTGCCGCCCACCAGCCAGCGCTTGTAGGACTTGCGGATCGGGTCGAGGACCAGTTCGCCCTCGTCCGAGAGGCCGCCGCCGACGATGAACGCGGAGGGGTCGAAGAGGGAGGCCAGGTCGGCGAGGCCGGCGCCGGCCCAACGGGCGAGCTCGCGGTAGGAGTCGACGGCGACCGGGTCGCCCTGCCGGGCGGCCATGGAGATGTGCTTGCCCTCGATGCCCTCGGGGGTGCCGTCACCGAGGCCGAGCAGGATCTCGGCGTGCTCGGGGGTGGCGTTGGCGCGCTGCTTGGCGTAGCGGACGAGGGCGCGGCCGGACGCGTACTGCTCCCAGCAGCCCTGCGAGCCGCAGCCGCACAGCAGCCCGTCCGGGACCATCCGGATGTGCCCGAACTCGGCGGCGACGCCGAAGTGCCCGCGGCGCAGCTTGTTGCCGATGATGATGCCGCCGCCGAGGCCGGTGCCGAGGGTGATGCAGATGACGTTGCGGTGGCCCTTGCCGGCGCCGAACTTGTACTCGCCCCAGGCGGCGGCGTTGGCGTCGTTCTCCACGACCACGGGGAGGCCGACGCGGGCCTCGACTTCTTCCTTCAACGGCTCCTGGCGCCAGTCGATGTTGGGCGCGAAGTAGACCGTGGAGCGCTGCCGGTTCACGTAACCGGCGGCGCCGATGCCCACGCCGACGATCTCGTGCCCGGCACGGGCGCCCTCGACGGCGGAGGCAATGGCGTCCACGATGCCCTCGGGCGTGCCCGGGGTCGGCACCTTGTGGGTCGAGAGGATGTTGCCTTCCTCATCGACCACGCCGGCCGCGATCTTCGTGCCGCCGATGTCGACGCCGATGGTGAGTCCCATGAATCCCTCAGTTTCGGTCGAGCCCCGCTACGGCCAACCGTACCCGAGGCCCTGCCGTCGGGTTCTCGTCGTCCGTCCGGTGAGCGGACCGGTCGGCGGGACGGGGCGCGGGACGGAGGGATTCGACGGGGGTGTCAGTCCAGGTCGATGCGTTCACCGGGGCCGGCGTCGTCGCCCGGGTCGTGCTTGCGGGAGGTCCAGCGGGTCTCCTGGGCCTGGACCGCGGAGCGGTAGGCGGCGAGGAGTTCACCGCCGGCCGCGGCCAGGTGGTCGAAGACGTCCGGGTTGCGCTCTATGACGGGCTCGACGGCGTTCTTCGCCTGCTGGACGACCTGCCGGACCACCTGCTGGGCGGCCGGTCCGGCGACCGCCCCGAGCAGCGGGGTCTGGAGGCCGGACAGCTTTTCGGCGACGGCGTCGACGAGTTTGCGCAGTTCCTCGGCGGCCGACCCGGGCGGCGCGCCGTACTGGGCGCGACGGCGGGCCTTCTCCGCCTGCAGGTCCTCGGCGCAGGCGGTGGCCCAGGCGTCGTCGTCCGTCGCCCGTACCTCGTCCGCGGCCTCGGAGGCGTCGGCTGTGGGGCCTTCTTCGCTCATGACGGACTCCTGACTACGGTTCGTCTCTACGACGTTACCCGAACGGGCGTACCGGTTTCACCGTCAGCGCGGCCACAGCTCCGGGTCCGGTGCGAAGCGCAGCCGCAGCTCGCCGTCGCGCAGTCCGGCCCCGGCGACGGTGCAGCGGCGCAGGGCCGACGGCAGGGCGACGATCCGGCGGAAGCCGCCCACGGTGATCACGACCTCGTCGCCGCGCCGGACGAGGTCCAGGCCGTCCCGTATCGCGCCGGGCAGCGGGATGTGCCAGACGAGGACGCCGTCCTCCTCGATCCGGTCGGCGACGGGCCACTCGACCGGGGCGGGCGCCGTGTTGACACCGGGCACGGCGAGCGCGGCGAGGTCGTCGGTGCCGCGCGGGTCGTGCCCCAGGTGGGCGACGGCCGCGACCTCGTACGCCTCCCCCCACTCCGCGAGGGTCTTGCGCTGCTGGGCGACGAGGGTGTGCAGGGGCGTGGCCTCGGGCAGCACCCGGTTGGCGATCAGGGTCGCGGCGGACAGGCCGCGCAGGGCGAGGCCGAGGCGGGCGGTGCGGACGGCGTCGGCGCCGGCCGGGCCGGGTTCGGCGACCAGGCGTACGGCGGTGTCGCGGTCGGCGAGGACGGCCTCCACGGCGGCCAGCTCGACGTCCCAGCGGGCCGCCGTCTCGTACAGCCACTCCGCGGGCATGGGGACGCCGGCGAGGCGGCCGAGGACCGGGCGCAGGGCGCGGGCCGCCTGCCGCTCGGGCGGGAGCAGCCGGCGCAGGTACCGGCGGAGCTCCTCGGGGAGGGCGAGGAGGGCGAGCGCCTGGGGGGCGGGCGGGAGGTCCACGACGAGCAGCTCGTAGCGCTCGGAGAGGGCGGCGTCGCGCAGGGCGCGCAGGAAGGACAGTTCCTCGGCACCGGGCAGCGGGGTGAGCTCCTCGGCGTCCAGGCGGGAGGCGCCGAGGAGGTCGAGGACGTTCGCGGCGCGGCTCTGGAAGGCGGTGAGGTCCTCGCGGAAGCGGGCGGCGGCGTCGGGGCGCCAGGCGGTGAAGGTGGGGGTGACGCGGGTGGGCTCCGGTCCTGTCGCCGTGCCCAGGGCGGCGCCGAGGGTGTCCGTGCGGTCGGCGCTCAGGACGAGGGTGGGGGTGCCCTCGGCTGCGGCGCGCAGGGCGGTGGCCGCGGCGACGGTGGTACGGCCGCTGCCGCCCGGGCCGGTGATCAGGATGGTGCGCATGAGGGTGAACCGTAACGGACGTCCAGGTGAGCCCTCGTTACAGCGGGCGTGGGGGGTGTCACTTACCGGCGTTGGCAGGGTGCCTCCCCCAGCCTTCGGCCGGGGGGACCCCCAGCGCCCACCCGTGCCGCCCTGCGGCACGCCTGCCCGCAGCTGAGTCTTTCAGGGGCGCGACGCGCCCCCTACCTCACTTCTCCCCCGACTCCACCCTCTTCTTGAGTCCCGCCAGCGCACGGTCGATGATGACCTTCTCCGCCTTGCGCTTGATCATCCCGAGCATCGGGATCTTGACGTCCACCGTCAGCGAGTACGTGACCTCGGTCGCGCCCGCGCCCGCCGGCTTGAGGAGGTACGAGCCGTCCAGGGACCGCAGCATCTGGGACTTCACCAGCGTCCAGGAGACCTCGTTGTCACCGGTCCACGTGTATCCGAGGACCTGGTCGTCCTTGATCGCGCCGGCGTCCATGACCAGGCGGACCTGCTCGGCACGGCCCTGGGCGTCGGCCTTCAGGACCTCCGCCTCCTTCACCTCGCCGGTCCAGTCCGGGTAACGGGCGAAGTCGGCGATCACCGCCATGACGTCCGCCGGGGCCGCCTCGATCGTGATGTTCGAGCTGGTGTGTTCCGCCATCGCCGTGGCTCCTCCAGATGCGGGCCGGTGGGACCGGTGGGACCGGTAAAGGGGGTCGGCGTGCGCGGGCGTGCGCACGCGTGTGCCGCGTGAAGGCTACCGCGCGTCCGACCAGCCGACTTCACCCCCTGTCCGGGGTCGTCACCATTCCAGCGCCCAGGGCCGTCCGGTGCCCGCGAAGTGCCCGACGTTCACGCACTCGGTGGCCCCGATCCGCATCCGCTTCACCAGCGGCTGGTGGACATGTCCGAAGAGCGCATACCGGGGGCGGGTGCGGCGGATGGCGTCCAGCAGCGCCCGGCTGCCCCGTTCGAAACGGCGCGCCACCGTGTCGTACACCAACTCCGGCACCTCCGGCGGGATGTGCGTGCAGAGCACGTCGACCTCGCCGAGCGCCTCGATCTTCGCCGCGTACTCCTCGTCGGAGATCTCGTAGGGGGTGCGCATGGGGGTGCGCAGCCCGCCGCCGACGAAGCCGAAGACCCACCCGCCGATCTCGACCCGCTCGCCGTCCAGAACGGTGGTGCCCGGGCCCGCGTACTCCCGCCACAGCGGCGGCATGTCGACATTGCCGTACGTCGCGTACGTCGGGGTCGGGAACGCCGCGAACATCTCGGCGTACTGCTTGCGCACCGCCTTCTCGATCGCCGTCGCCCGGTCCATGCCGATCCCGCCCCAGAGCCGGGCGCCGAGTTCCCGTGCCTCCTCGAAGCGGCGGGCGGTGCGGAGTTCGACGAGGCGGTCGGCGTTCTCGACGCCGAACAGGTCGGGGAAGATGCCGCGGGAGTGGTCGGCGTAGTCGAGGAAGAGGACGAGGTCGCCGAGACAGATCAGGGCGTCGGCCCCGTCGCCGGCCCGGGCCAGGTCACGGGCGTTGCCGTGCACGTCGCTGACCACGTGGACGCGGGTCCTCGGGATGCCGGTGGGTGTGGCTGCCATGGTGATCAAGGGTAGGCCTGTGCGGCAAACGTGAACAGGCGATGGCCGCACCGGCGGTTACTGGTCAGTCACTAAGGCCGTGGACTACCGTACGCGAAGGAACACCAACCCGTGTGACGCACCGAACATCTCGCCGGACCCCCCTGTCGAAGAAGCCATACCGGCGGGTAACGTCCGGGCAGTCCAGTCGTGCTCAGGATTTCAACCAACGGATCTTCCAGCCCGTGGCGAAGCCCTGAGCACCTGCCCGAGCCTTGGACCGCACCGTCGCATCGCACAACGTCGTGGCGTCGGCGCCCTATGAGGAGCAGCAGTCTTGCGCGAGTTCAGCCTTCCGGCTTTGTACGAGGTCCCCGCGGACGGCAATCTGACCGACATCGTCCGCAGAAACGCCGCGCAGCATCCGAACGTCGCCGTCATGGCCCGCAAGGTCGGCGGGGTCTGGACGGACGTGACCGCGACCGCCTTCCTGGCCGAGGTGCACGCGGCCGCGAAGGGCCTCATCGCCTCCGGCATCCAGCCGGGCGACCGGGTCGGCCTGATGTCCCGCACCCGGTACGAGTGGACGCTCCTCGACTTCGCGATCTGGAGCGCCGGCGCGGTCACCGTGCCGGTGTACGAGACCAGCTCGCCGGAGCAGGTGCAGTGGATCCTCAGCGACTCCGGCGCGACCGCCTGCATCGTCGAACTCGACAGCCACACGGCCGCCGTCGAGTCGGTGCGCGAGACGCTGCCCGCCCTCAAGCACGTCTGGCAGATCGAGGCCGGCGCGCTGGAGGAGCTGGGCCGGCTCGGCCAGGGGGTCACCGACGCCACCGTCGACGAGCGCAGCGCGCAGGCGAAGGCGGACGACCCGGCGACCATCGTCTACACCAGCGGCACCACCGGGCGCCCCAAGGGCTGCGTCCTCACCCACCGCGCCTTCTTCGCGGAGTGCGGCAACATCGTCGAGCGCCTGCGCCCCCTGTTCCGCACCGGTGAGTGTTCGGTCCTCCTCTTCCTCCCGCTCGCGCACGTCTTCGGCCGGCTGGTCCAGATCGCCCCGATGATGGCGCCGATCAAGCTGGGCTGCGTCCCGGACATCAAGAACCTCACCGACGAACTGGCCGCCTTCCGGCCGACGCTGATCCTCGGCGTCCCGCGCGTCTTCGAGAAGGTCTACAACTCGGCGCGCGCCAAGGCGCAGGCGGACGGCAAGGGCAAGATCTTCGACAAGGCCGCGGACACCGCGATCGCGTACAGCAAGGCGCTGGACACCCCGTCCGGCCCGGCCCTCGGCCTGAAGATCAAGCACAAGACCTTCGACAAGCTCGTCTACAGCAAGCTGCGCGCGGTGCTCGGCGGCAAGGGCGAGTACGCCATCTCCGGCGGCGCCCCCCTCGGCGAGCGGCTGGGCCACTTCTTCCGCGGCATCGGCTTCACGGTCCTGGAGGGCTACGGCCTGACCGAGTCCTGTGCGGCGACCGCGTTCAACCCCTGGGACCGGCAGAAGATCGGCACGGTCGGGCAGCCGCTGCCCGGCTCGGTGATCCGCATCGCGGACGACGGGGAGGTGCTGCTGCACGGCGAGCACCTGTTCAAGGGGTACTGGAACAACCCGGCCGCGACCGCCGAGGCGCTGGCCGACGGCTGGTTCCACACCGGGGACATCGGCACCCTGGACGAGGACGGCTACCTCAGGATCACCGGCCGCAAGAAGGAGATCATCGTCACCGCGGGCGGCAAGAACGTCGCCCCGGCCGTGATCGAGGACCGGATCCGCGCGCACGCGCTGGTCGCGGAGTGCATGGTGGTGGGCGACGGGCGGCCGTTCGTGGGCGCGCTGGTCACCATCGACGACGAGTTCCTGGGCCGCTGGGCGGACGACCACGGCAAACCGGCGGGCTCCACCGCGGCGTCGCTGCGTGACGACCCGGATCTGATCGCGGCGATCCAGGCCGCTGTCGACGACGGCAACGCCGCGGTGTCGAAGGCGGAATCGGTGCGGAAGTTCCGCATTCTGTCCTCCCAGTTCTCGGAGGAGTCGGGCCACCTGACGCCGTCCCTGAAGCTCAAGCGCAACGTGGTGGCGAAGGACTACGCGGACGAGATCGAGGCCATCTACCAGAAGTAGCGGGGCACTCGGGGTGTGCTCAGAAGTCCTGGGCGAGAACCCGTTCCATCGTCCGCTCGGCGAGCGCGGTGATGGTGACGAACGGGTTCACGCCGATGTTCCCGGGCACCAGCGAGCCGTCCGTGACGTACAGCTTGGAATACCCCTTGACCCTCCCGTAGTCGTCGGTCGCCTGCCCGAGTACGCAGCCGCCCAGCGGGTGGTAGCAGAAGTCGTCCGCGAACACCTTGCTGGACGAGCCGAACAGGTCGTACCGGTAGATCGTGGCGTTGGCCGTGTTGATCCGGTCGAACAGTTTCTTGGCCATGGCGACCGAGACCGCGCTCTGGGCCGCGGTCCAGCCCAGCTTCACCCCGCCGCTCGCGGAGTCGTAGGTGAAGGACGCCCGTTGGGGGTTCTTGGTGATCGCCAGGTAGAGGCTCACCCAGGTCTCGAACCCGATGGGCAGCGGGGCGATCTCGGCGAAGACCGGGTTGTCGGTGTTGGCCCAGTCGTCGATGCCCATGACCGGCATGGTCGCCTGGTTGGCCCCGGTGGTGTCCCAGATGTGGTTCGCGCGCCCGAGCATGGTGTTGCCGTTGGTGCTCCAGCCGCCTCCCACACTGGAGTTGAGCGCGGGCAGCGCACCGGTGTCCCGGGCCCGGACGAGCAGCTCGGTGGTCCCGAGGCTCCCGCCGCCGAGGAACAGGTAGGTGCAGCTGTACTGCTTGCTCTCGACGACGTTCCCGCTCGTGTCGATCCGGTCCACGCTCAGCACGTACGAGCCGTCGCTCGCCTTCGTGATGGTCTTGACCTTCTCCAGGGTGTGGATGGTGACGTTCCCGGTGCCGAGGGCGGCGGCGAGGTAGGTCTTGTCGAGGCTCTTCTTGCCGTAGTTGTTGCCGTAGATGACCTCCTGGGCGAGCGCGGACTTGGTGGCGGTGCCGGCGGCCTCCTGCTGCATGTAGCCGAAGTCGTAGACGTTGGGTACGAAGGTGGTCTTGAGCCCGGTGTTGGCGGCGGCCTTCCGGGACGTCCGGGTGAACTGGTACCACTCGGTCGACTCGAACCAGGTGGAGTCGATGGTGTTGACGCCCAGCATGGTGCGGGCGCGCGGGAAGTACGTGTTGTACATCGCGCTCGCGTCCACGGTCGGGAACTGCTCGGCGAAGTACGACTGGAGCGGGGTGACCGCCATCCCCCCGTTGACCAGCGACCCGCCTCCGACACCGCGCCCCACGTACACGGACATGTTGTCGTAGTGGACCCGGTCGAGCACCCCCGCGTAGGAGGCGATGTCCTTGTTGACGACGTCCAGCCAGAGGAAGGTGGCGAGCGGCGCCTCGGTGCGGGTCTTGAACCACATGGAGCGCTTGTCCGGGGCGGCGGTGGAACAGAAGATCTTGCCGTCGGAGCCGGCCGTGTTCCACAGCTGGCCCATCTCGATCATGACGGTCCGGATCCCGGCCTGCCCGAGCCGGAGCGCGGCCACGGCCCCGCCGTACCCGGAACCGACCACGATGGCCGGGGCGTTGGTGACGTCGGCCGCTTCCTCGGCGGCCTGCGCCGACTGGAGTCCGACACGGGTGAGACCGGCCGCGGCGGCGGTCTGGAGGGCGATCATGCCCAGGATGTGACGTCTGGTCAGCTGACGCTGCATCAGTTTTGCTGTCATGCGCGCAGCATGTGCGGATTTTCCGGTTCCGCCTAGCCCTGCGACAGGGTTAGTGACAACGCGCCCCCGAAGGGGCGCGGGGCTGTTGTTTGACATGCGGCTGCCGCCGCGTGGGCGCGACCAGCCACAACGCACCCGCGGACGAAACGCGACCCAACCCTCTACAACAACGCCTTCAGCCTCTCCGCAAGGAGATCCCACCGCCACTTCTCCTCGACCCACCGCCGCCCCCGCTCCCCCATCCGCTGCCGCAGCTCGGCGTCTCCCAGGAGCGCCACGATCCGCTCGGCGGCCTCCTCGGGGGACCCGCCCCGCACCACCCACCCGGTCTCCCCGTCGAGCACCGCGTCCGGCGCCCCGCCCGAGTCCCCGGCCACCACCGGCAGGCCCGTCGCCGACGCCTCCAGGTACACGATCCCGAGCCCCTCCACGTCCAGCCCGCCCCGCCGGGTCCGGCACGGCATGGCGAACACGTCACCCGCGCCGAAGTGCGCGGGCAGCTCGGACCACGGCACGGCCCCCGTGAACCGCACCGACGCCTCGACCCCGGTCTCCCGGACCAGGTGCCGCAGCTCCTTCTCGTACGGCCCGCCGCCCACGATCAGCAGCACCGCGTCCGGCTCGGCGGCCAGGATCAGCGGCATCGCCAGGATCAGCGTGTCCTGCCCCTTGCGCGGCACCAGCCGCGACACGCACACGACGACCGGCCGCTCGCTCAGCCCCAGCCGCGCCCGCACCTCGGCGCCCCCGGAACCGGGATGGAAGGTCTTCTCGTCCACCCCCGGCGGCAACTGCACCATCCGCTCCGCCGCCTCCGCACTCAGCGCGGTCGCGATCCGGGACCGTGTGTACTCGCCGAGGTAGGTGACCGTGTCGGTCGCGTCCCCGATCCGCCCGAGCAACTGCCGGGCCGCGGGCAGCTGCGCCCAGCCGGCCTCGTGCCCGTGGGTGGTGGCGACCAGCCGCTGAGCCCCGGCCTTGCGCAGCGCCGGCGCCATCAGCCCGAGCGGAGCCGCCGCCCCGAACCACACGGACGTGCACCCGTGCTCCCGCAGCAGCCCGACCGCCGTCCGGGTCGCCCCCGGCGTCGGCAGCAGCATCGTCGTACGGTCGCGTACGACGGTGAAGGGCTGCTCGGCGTCGAACGCGGCGGTGGCCTCGGCGCCCTCCCGGCCCCGCTTCCACGTGGACGCGTAGACGACGAGCCGCTCGGGGTCCAGCCGCAGGGCCATGTTGTGCAGGAAGGCCTGGATGCCGCCCGGCCGGGGCGGGAAGTCATTGGTCACGATGAGCGTCTTGTGCATCGCCGCAGACCATACCCGCACAGGGCGTTCGGCCGTGCTTCATGGCCCCCGCACAGGACGTCGGGAGATCATGTGGCCCACTCGACACGGCGATGCCGACGGACAGGGGCTCAGGTGGACAGGACGGGCGTGCGGCGGGCCCTGGCGTTGCTGCTGGTCACCTGGGGTGCCACCCGGCTGGTGCTGCTGCTGTTCGTCCTGAAGGTGTTCGTGTTCCCCGGCGCGGACGTCACCACCGACGTGTCCGTCATCTACCAGGGCTGGTACGAGGTCCTGCGGCACGGAACGTTTCCTCTGGACGACGTCACCTGGCAGTACCCGCCCGCGGCCGCCCTGGCGATCCTCTCCCCCGCGCTGCTGCCCTTCCTGGACTACCCGACCGCCTTCTTCGTGCTGGCCTGCCTGGCCGACCTGGTGGTCCTGTCCCTCCTGCTCTACGCCGGCGTGCGCCCCGGCCGGACCCTGCGCGGCGCCCTGGTCTGGGTGCTCGGTGTCCCGCTCCTCGGCCCGACCGTCTACTCCCGCTACGACCTGATGGTCACCGCCGTCGCCGTCGCCGCGCTGCTCGCCGGGGCCCGGCACCCCCGGGTCATGGGCGCGCTGGCCGGCTTCGGCGCGATGGTCAAGGTGTGGCCGGCGCTGCTGCTCGTGGGTGCCGTACGGCGGCGGGCCTGGGCGTCGGCGGCCGTCACGGCGGGCGCGGTCGGCACGCTGTTCGCGGTGGCCATGCCGGGCGCGTTCTCGTTCCTGACCTTCCAGCGGGACCGGGGCACCGAGGTGGAGTCCCTGGGCGCGCTGGTCTTCCACGTCGCCCGGCACTTCGGCTGGCACGGCGAGGTGCTGCTCAACTACGGCTCGATCGAGTTCCTCGGCCCGGACGTGCAGGCGGTGAGCACGGCGGCCCTGCTGCTCACCGTGCTCGCGTTCGGCTGGCTGCTGCTGTGGCGGCTGTCGGCCGTCCGCTTCCGGCCCCACACGCTCGCGGACGCGGCCTTCACCGCCGTCCTGATGTTCACGGTCACCAGCCGGGTGATCAGCCCGCAGTACATGGTGTGGCTGGTGGGCCTGGCCGCCGTCTGCCTCTGCTTCCGCGCCAGCCGCATGACCCTCCCGGCCGTCCTGCTCCTCCTGGCGACCTTCGTGACGGTCCTGGAGTTCCCGGTCGGCTTCTCGCACGTCGTGGTCAGCGACTGGTACGGCATCTTCCTGCTCGTCCTGCGCAACGGCCTCCTGCTCGCGGCGACGGTCACGGCGGCCCGCGTGCTGTGGCGCGCCACGGTGACCGAGACCGCCGTCGCCCCCTTCCCCGCCCAGGCCACCCGCACGAAGGAGACCCCGGTCTCCCCCTGAGCCCGGGTGCGGCCCGTTCAGTCGCCGAGCTGGGCCGTCAGGTAGTCGCGCCAGCGGGCGGTGAAGTCCGGCAGGGTCGTGCCGAGTTCGGTCTTCAGGGCGTCCTCGACCGCGCCCGCGCGCTCCCTGTGCGCGCCGACGGCCCGGTAGAAGGCGCCGAGCTTCTCCTCGCCCCAGTGCCCGGCGATCATCCGGCAGGCCAGCCAGCCGCCCTCGTAGGCCTCGGCCAGTTTGGTGGGGTCGTCGGTGAAGCCGAAGTCCTGGTCCGCGGGGAGGTTCTCGGGGAGGTCGCCGGCCTCGACGGCGCGGGCGAGTTCCGGTGCGGCCTCGGTGGGCGTGCGGCCGGTGTCGCGGTAGCCGATCCAGTCGGCGTAGCCCTCGGAGAGCCAGAGCGGGGTGGCCGCCGTGGTGTGGGCGCGGGTCGCCACGTGGGTCGTCTCGTGGGTGAGGACGACCTGTCTGCCGACCGAGCCGAGGCCGGCGTAGGCCTCCGGGTTGAGGATGACCCGGTCCGCGGGCGTCTGACCCGAGCCGCCCGCCTCGCCGGTGGTGACGGCGGCGATGCCCCGGTAGTTGGAGGCGGGGGCGCCCAGCAGGCCGGCCATCCCGTTCAGCGACCCGGGTACGAGCAGGACCACCCGCCGGGTCCAGTCCGTGCCCCAGACCTTGGAGACCTCGGGGACGGCGGTGTCCGCGAGCCGGGCGTAGCCGCGCAGCGTGGCCCCGGACTGGCCGACGCCCAGGACGAGGGCGTGGGTGCTCCTGACGGCGGTGACCTTGCCCTGGTCCCAGAGTTGCTGCGCGGACTTCTTGGCGGGCTTGTCGTATGTGACATACCACTGTCCGTCGGCGGTGCGGCTGAGGGTCAGTGTCCGGTCCGCCGTGACCGGTGCCTTGTCGTAGCCCTGGATCCGGTAGCTGAGCTGTGCGTCGGCGGTGGCGCCGGCGCCGTCGGGGTGGAGGGCGGTCAGCCGGTAGCTCCAGTCGGCGAGCGGTACGGCCCGCAGGTCCGCGTACGAGCTCCGGGTGCCGGTCTCGGCGTACGCCTTCTCGTCGTGGCCGAGGACCGCGGCCGCGCGGCGGTCCAGGACCTGCTGCACGGCGGCCATCGCCGTGCCGGTCGACGACTGCCCGCCGCCGCATCCGGCCAGCGGCAGGAGCAGCAGACACAGCCCCGCCGCCGCTGAGCGCCACGCCCGTCCATGACCAGCCACTTTCCGATCGTACGGGTCGGGGCCCGGAAGTCAGGGCCTGGTGACGGAGGAGACGGGCATCATTCCGACCGGGTCGTAGCGGACCGGGGCGCCCGGATAGGGGGCGTGGATGACCTGGCCGTTGCCGACGTACATGGCCACATGGCTGGCGTCGGAGCGGTAGACGACCAGGTCACCGGGTTGCGCCTGGGAGAGCGGGACCTGGTGGCCGGCGTAGCGCTGCTCCTGCGAGGTGCGCGGGAGGTGGATCCCGGCATGGGCGTACGACCACTGCATCAGGCCCGAGCAGTCGAAGCCGGAGGGGCCGCTGGCGCCCCAGACGTAGGGCCTGCCGAGGGCGGAGCGGGCGGCGGCGATCGCGGCGGCGGCGCGGCCGTCGGGGGCGGCGACGCCAAAGAGGTCGGGCAGGTCGGCCCGGCCGTCGCCGCGGGAGGCGTGCTCGAAGGCGGCGCGGTCGGCGGCGGGCATCGCGTTGAGGAGTCGCCGGGCCCTGGCGAGCTTGTCCTCCACGACGGCCTTGTGGGAGGCGACCGCGCGGCGGCTGTGCTCCAGTTCGGCGAGCTGCCCGGCGGCCTCGGTGCGCTCCTGGGCGAGTTCGCGCATCGCCGCCTGGAGCCGCCTGAGCTGTCCGGCCTGGCGGACGTCGATGCGGTCGAGGAGGGAGGCCCGGTCCAGGTACTCCTGGGGGTCGTCGGAGAACAGCAGGGCCACGGTGGGGTCGATGCCGCCGGAGCGGTACTGGGCGCCGGCGAGCGAACCGAGCGCCTCCCGCATGGTGTTGATGCGCTGCTGCTGGCGGGCGATGCGGTCCTGGGAGTCGTGCACCTCGCGGCGCAGCGTGCCGGCCCGCTCGTCGGCCTTGTCGTAGGCCTGGGTCGCCTCCTCGGCCTGCCTGTACAGCCGGTCCACCTCGGCACGGCTGTCGGCGTGCGGGGCGGCGCTCGCCGGTACGGCACCGAGCGCGGCGGCCGCGGCCGACAGCACGCAGAGAGCGGCACCGGCGCCCCGGTTGAATCCGGACGACGGTGCGAGACGGCGATGAGACCCCACAGGAAACGGCACCCCTTCCGTTTGTCGGACGCCGACGGTCTCCCCCGGGTACAGGGGGAAACGCGCCAGACATTGACGCCCTCCCCCGCCCGAAGACGGGGAATTCCGGTCCGCACCGCACAGCGGCGCCACCACGGGTTCCTGTTTCACAGGCCGCCGCCAACCCATGAGGGCTGGTCCTACGTGGCCTCCGCAGGCGTGACTTCCCGCCCGTCCGGCGGTAGGTCCGACGACTCGGTCGCCGAACGCGGCGATGCTAGCCATACGACCGGCCAACGGCCAAAGACCTCCGCGGCCACGGAAACGTGACGCCCCGCCGCTGACGCAGGTCACCGGCGGGGCGTGGAGTCAGTTCCGGTTGCCGCGATTCGCCCGTTCGGGCGCCACGGCAAGTTGATCTTCGGCCGTACGGGTGTCGGCGTAACCCGGTGGGGTCAGATCAGATCCGGACGCCGAACTCGAAGGTCATGTTGCTGATCGACTCGTAGCGGACGACGGCGCCGGTGTGCGGGGCGTGCAGCACCTGTCCGTTGCCGGCGTACAGGCCGACGTGGTGGTAGTCGCCGTAGAAGATGACCAGGTCGCCGACCTTGAGGTCGCTCTGGCTGTAGATGCGGGTGCCGGCGTTGGCCTGCGCCTCGGAGGTGCGCGGGATGGTGACGCCGGCCTGGGCGTAGGCCCAGGAGGTCAGACCCGAGCAGTCGAAGGAGGACGGGCCGGAGGCGCCGTAGACGTACGGCGAGCCGATCACGGACTGGGCGGCGGCGAAGGCGGCGGCGGCCCGGCTGGAGGCGGAGCCCGTGTTGCCGAGGTCCACCCGCGAGGAGGCGCGGCTGGCGGCCTGGGCCTGCTCGGCGTCGAGGGCCGCCTTCTCCTTGGCGGTCAGCGTGTTGAGCAGCTTCTGCGCGTCGGCGAGCTTGGACTGGACGGCGCTCTTCTGCTTGGCCAGCTCGGTGCGGGTGGCGGAGAGGTCCTTGAGCTTGTCGGAGGCCTCTGCCCGCTCCTGGGCGAGTTCGCGCTGTTTGTCCTGAATCTTCTTCAGGGCCTCGACCTGCTGGCTGCTCAACTGGTCGAGCGTGGACGCCTTGTCGAGGTAGTCGTCCGGGTCGGACGAGAGGAAGAGCTGGACCGACGGGTCGATGCCGCCGGAGCGGTACTGCGCGGTGGCCAGCGAACCGAGGCTGTCCCGCAGCTTGTTGAGCTCCTCCTGACCACGGGCCACGTTGTCCTGGATCGTGGATATTTCCTTCTGCAGCTTCTGCTGCTTGTCCTTGGCCCCGTCGAGCTTCTCGGTGGCCTGCTCGGCCTCCTCGTAGAGCTTGTCGACCTTCGCCTTGACCTCGTCCTTGCTCAGCTTCTCGCTGGGCGCCGCGTTGGCGGCGTTGGCGCTGAGGACTACGGCGGCGGCGGCTGCGGTGGTGAGCACGGTCACGCGCGCACGACTCGGCTGCTTGGGTCGACGATGGGACGCCACGGAGACGGGCTCCTTCGTTTGAGTGATCACCCGTGTGGAGGTTCGAGGCCAGACCCTAGTGACCTACCTGTGATCAGTTCAAACCCAGCAGCCAAAAAAGTCGTCACGCAACGCACTCTTTGCATATAACTCACGAGCAGTAATGCGCGATTGACGCTACGTTGCGTGACGGTTCGGTCAATTCGGGCATTGCATATGCGGATTGCACGTTCAGGACAGTCTCTTCAGAAGCATCGCAGAAGCCACCGGACGGGCACCCGCCTTCGCGACCCCGTCGGCGACCTCCCGGTCGGTCGAGGCGACGATCACCGGGCGGCCCGGCGGCTCGGCCCGCACCAGCTGGCGGATCAACTCGTCGGCCGTGACACCGGGCTTGGAGAAGAGGACGCGGACGCCGCGCGGCGGGGCGAGGAGCACCGGCGCGGCCAGCTCGGCGCCGTCGAAGACACAGGTGACCTCGGCGCCGGTCTGGGCGGCGAGCTGGGAGAGCTGGCCGAGCAGCCGCAGCCGCTGCTTCTCCAGCGGCATCTGCGGATAGCCGGTCTTGGTCACGTTGTAGCCGTCGACGACCAGGTGCGCCTGGGGAAGGGCGAGCAGCTGGCTGAGGATGGCCGGGTCGTTCTCGGACAACGCACGCGCCGCGATGTCCTTCGGGGTCATCCGTCCCGGTTCGACCGCATCCACGGTCTCGGCGGGCCGCACCGACACCGGCGGCAGGGCCAGCTCCCGGCGCAGCCCCTGGGCCGCGTCGAGAACGGTGTCGAGCAGCAGCCGCAGCCGCATGTCCTCGACGCTGCGTCCCTCGCGGGCGGCCCGGCGGCTGGCCTCCAGGGCCGCCTCGACCTCGCCGAGCCGGGCCTTGAGCCGCCGGGTCTCGCTCTCGGCGGCGGACACCTGGGCCTGCCCCTCGGTCCGCCCCGCCTCCATCCCCGCCTGCATCTTGCGCAGGGCGGCCTCACCGCGCTTGACGTCGCTCAGGGCGGCCCGCAGCTTGCGATGAAGCGATTCCGCTTCCCTCTTGGCCGCGTCCAGCTCGGTGCGCAGCCGCTCGGTCTCGGCGCGGCCCTGCTCCCGAGCCCGGTCCAGCTCCTCGCGCAGCCGCTCCAGTTCGGCACGGCTCTCCTCGTCGGCCCGCTCGGCGTCGGCCCGCTGGGCCTCCTCGCCGGCCGCCGCCACCAGCTTCACCCAGCCCGTGGGACGCAGTACATAGGCCGCGGCCGCCACATCGAGCGGGTCCGCGGCCGGGGGCGGGGAGCCGGAGTCCAGGGCGCCGGCCAGCTCCGGCTGGGCCTCTCTCAGCTTCTCCCCGATCCGCTGCCGGAAGAGGGTGTCCGTCTCCAGCGCGGCCGCCATCGCGTTCCCGGCGAACTTGGCCCGGCGATTCGGGGCGAACCGGGCGTACTGCCGCAGCTGTGCGGGCAGTTCGGCGAGGGTCAGCCCGCCGAAACCGTCCGACACGATCTGCACGACCCGCCGTCGCACACCGTCGGGCAACGGACGGTCAAGCACCTCGGCGGTGCCGTCGCCCGGCCCCCCGCCTGTGGTCTCCACCATCCGTCACACCCCATCACCTGTGCGGGGCCGCTCCCGGTCTCAGGAGTCGGCGCCCGGCCTGTCCACGAGTTCCACCTGGTCCACCGCGTTGCACCAGCGGCAGCGCACCGATTCGATGGTCTCACTGACCACCTCGCGCTCCTCGACCCTGGGCTCACCGGCCAGGTCGAGGTGCACGTACTCGACCACCTTCGACGAGCGGGTCACGTCGAAGCGCGTGAGGTTGCCGCAGAGGGTGCAGCGCCACCGCGTCGTGGCGGTCGGCAGGGGAACCGTCATCGTGGCTTGTTCGCTTCCTTCTAGTGTCCGTGACGCGCCGTCCCGACGCGTGTGGCTCGTAACCCTACGGCCTGGCGGGTACTCGATGCCGCCCCGTCTGCGGCGGCGAGGCGATCTGCACCGGTGCATCCCGTTACGCCATGCTCTATGTCCATGATCGGCAACTGGAACACGACGGCCGCGCGGACCCTGCGGAGCCTGCGGGGCACGTCCGCGCCCATGACGTACACCCTGATCGCCGTGTGCTGCCTGATCTTCGTGCTCGGCCCCGCCTCCGGCCTCACCCCGTCCTACGGCACCGGAGAGGCCCTGGCGGCCGCGCAGCGGGCGTACTTCCGGCGCTGGGGGGTGGTCCCCGCCGGCCTGTTCGACGGTCCGGCGCGGGAGGCGCTCACCCCGGCCACGGCGCTGTTCATCCACGGCAGCTGGGTGCACCTGCTCGGCAACATGCTCTTCCTCTTCGTCTTCGGGGCGATGACCGAGGAACGGATGGGCCGCGTGGAGTTCACACTCTTCTACCTCGGCTGCGGCTACCTCGCGCTGCTCGGGTACGCGGCCGCCAACGCCACGTCCCCGCAGTCGCTGGTGGGGGCGTCCGGTGCGATCTCGGCGGTCCTCGGCGCGTTCCTGTACCTGTTCCCCAGCGCCCGCGTGACCAGCCTCCTGCCCTTCCTCTTCTTCCTCCCGCTCCGCTTCCCGGCCTGGGTGGTCCTCCCCTTCTGGGCGGCCCTGCAGTGGCTGGCCCTGAACGACGCCCCCTCCGGCCCCGGCGTGGCCTACCTCGCCCACCTGATCGGCTTCGGGCTCGGGTTCGGCTACGCGTGGGTGCGGTACGGCCGTAGGACTAAAGTGAAGGTCGCCCCAGCTCCGGCACCCGAGGGAGAGAACCAGCCGTGATCACCGCGATCGTCCTCATCAAGACCAGCGTGGACCGGATCCCCGAGATCGCGGAACGGATCGCCGCGCTGGACAGCGTCAGCGAGGTCTTCTCCGTCACCGGTACCTACGACCTGATCGCCATGGTCCGCGTCAAGCAGCACGAGGACCTGGCCGAGGTCATCCCCGGCTCCATCAGCAAGATCCCCGGCGTGGAGGCCACGGACACGCACGTCGCGTTCCGCACGTACTCCCAGCACGACCTGGAAGCGGCGTTCGCGATCGGGCTGGACAGCTAGTAAGCGCCGCCGACTGCAGCGCGCCCCAAAGGGGCGCGTTGATCAGACCGCCGGGACGCAGCGGCCTTCCTCCGTGCGGTACGACCACTTCGCGCCCTCGGTCACCAGTTCCCGCACGGCGTTCACGAAGCGCTCGACATGCTCGTCCGGCGTCCCCGCGCCGAAGCTCACGCGGATGGCGTTGAGGGACTTCTCGCCCTGTGCCGCCTCCGGCGCCCCGCACTCGCCCTGGGTCTGCGGGTCGGACCCCAGCAGCGTCCTGACCAGCGGGTGGGCGCAGAAGAGGCCGTCGCGGACGCCGATGCCGTACTCGGCGGAGAGGGCGGCGGCGAAGTGGGAGCTGTTCCAGCCGTCCACCACGAAGCTGATCACGCCGACGCGGGGGGCGTCGTCGCCGAAGAGGGAGAGGACCCGGACCTCGGGGACCTCGGCCAGCCCCGCCCGCACCTTCTCGATCAGGTACCGCTCGCGGGCGACCAGCGTGTCGAAGCCGGCCTCGGTGAGCGCCTTGCAGGCGGAGGCGATGGAGTAGGCGCCGATGACGTTCGGGGAGCCCGCCTCGTGCCGCGCCGCGCTCTCGTGCCACTCCACGGCCACTCCCCCGTCCTCGCGCCTGGTGACCTTGCGGCTGGCGCCGCCGCCCGCGAGGTAGGGCTCGGCCGCCAGCAGCCAGTCGGCGCGGCCGGCGAGGACGCCGGAGCCGAAGGGGGCGTACAGCTTGTGGCCGGAGAAGGCGACCCAGTCGACGTCCAGGTCGCGGACGGACACGGGGTGGTGCGGGGCCAGCTGGGCGGCGTCCAGGACGATCCGGGCGCCGTGCGCGTGCGCGGCGGCCGCCAGCTCGCGGACCGGCCACAGCTCGCCGGTGACGTTGGAGGCACCGGTGACGCAGACCAGGGCCGGGCCGTGGGGGTCGCGGTCGGCGAGGGCCTTCTCCAGGGTTTCGACGGCCTGCGCCGGGGTCCGCGGGGCGTCGAGACAGGTGACCCGGGCGTCCTTCCAGGGGAGCAGGCTCGCGTGGTGCTCGGTCTCGAAGACGAAGACCTGGCAGTCCGCGGGGAGGGCGCGGGCCAGGAGGTTCAGGGAGTCCGTCGTCGAGCGGGTGAAGACCAACTGGTCGTCGGGGCGGCAGTCGAGGAACTCGGCGACGGTCTTCCGGGCGTTCTCGAAGAGGTCGGTCGACAGCTGGGAGAGGTAGCCGGCGCCGCGGTGGACGCTGCCGTAGTACGGCGCGTAGGCGGCCACGTCGTCCCAGACCCGCTGGAGGGCCGGGGCGCTGGCCGCGTAGTCGAGGGCCGCATAGGTGACCTCACCGCCGGTGACGAGCGGGACGGTGACATCACACCCCAGAACGGGCAACGGGGCACAAATGGTCTGTACGGAGGCGACGGTGGAGACGGACATGGCGGAACTCCCGTGAGAGGCAAGGCGGAATCGCCGTGCGAGCGCGCGGACGAGCGCGGCTCCAGCACGGAGAAAAAGGAAAAGGGGATGCGGAGGCGGGGCTCTGCGGCCCTATCGCATTCGCTTGCTCACGGGAGGCTCCTCGACGACCAGGACCCCTGGTGTTCGAGGGGTCCGCGCTTGCCGTGGACCTCGCTGCCCACGGCCTGGTCCTCACCCGGGGCACCCCGCCACGGACGGAGGGTTGCCGGACAGTCGGCCGGGGCCTCATGACTGTCACTCATGACCTGGAAGGAAACGTAGGTGAAGTGATCGCCGACGCGCAACTCCTGTCCGGATGACGGGACGGGGGTCTGGCCGGCCGGCACCGCCGAAGAGGAGGTGTGTGGCTGATCGCCGTCGCGGCGGAAAGAATCTCGAGCACCGGCGATCAGCCGCGACGACGGAGCCCGGCAGTGCCGGACCCCTCGCCGCCTCTACTTGTGCGTCGCCGCCGCCCAGCGTTCCAGTGCGCGCTTGGCCGCGCCCGAGTCGATCGACTCCGCGGCCTTGTCCATGCCCGCCCGGAGTTGCCCGGCGAGCGTCCCGGCGCCCGGGTCGAGGGCCACCAGGGCGGCCGCCGAGTTCAGCAGCACCGCGTCCCGTACCGGCCCCTGCTCGCCGTCCAGCAGCCTGCGGGCGACCTCCGCGTTGTACGACGGGTCGCCGCCCCGCAGCGCTTCCACGGGGACCAGGTCGATGCCGACGTCACGGGGGTCGAAGGTCTCCTCCGTGACCTTGCCGTCGCGGACGATCCAGACGTGGGACGTGGCGGTCGTCGTCAGCTCGTCGAGGCCGTCGTCGCCGCGGAAGACCAGGGCGGAGTTGCCGCGCTCCGCGAAGACGGCCGCGACCACGGGGGCCATGCGCGGGTCCGCGACGCCGACCGCCTGGGCCCGGACCTTCGCGGGGTTGGTCAGCGGACCGAGGATGTTGAAGACCGTGCGGATGCCCAGCTGGCCGCGGGCGGCTCCCGCGTGGCGCAGCGCCGGGTGGAACTTGATGGCGAAGCAGAAGGTGATGCCGGCCTCCTCGGCGACCTCGGCGACCCGCTGCGGGGTCAGGTCGAGGTTGACGCCCAGCTTCTCCAGGACGTCGGAGGCACCGGACGCGGAGGAGGCCGCGCGGTTGCCGTGCTTGACGACCTTCGCCCCGGTGCCGGCCACCACCAGCGCCGACATCGTGGAGATGTTCACCGTCTTGGCGCCGTCCCCGCCGGTCCCGACGATGTCGACGGTGCGGCCCGGCACCTCGATGACGTTGGCGTGCTCGTACATCGTGCGGACGAGGCCGTTGATCTCCTCGACCGTCTCGCCCTTGGCGCGCAGGGCGACGACGAAGCCGGCGATCTGGGCGTCGGTGGCCTGGCCGCGCATGATCTGGTCCATCGCCCAGGCCGTCGCCTCGGCGCTCTGGTCCTGCCCGTACAGCAGCGCGTTCAGTACGTCGGGCCAGGAACGGCCCGCCGCGGTGTCGCCTCCAGCGGGGGTCACAGCGCTCATAGGGCCGCTCCTGATCGTCGTACGCGAAATGAAGGTCTCACGGCCTACCCTATCCAGCTCCGGGCACCGCGAAGGGCCCCCGTCCGCGGTGCGGACGGGGGCCCTTCGGCTGTGGCGTGGCGACGCGGTGGATCAGTGGTGGCCGTGGCCGCTCGTGATCTCCTTGTACTCCTCGACGGTCGGCTTCGGGATCTGGTTGTCCTCGCCGTAGTAGGCGCTGCTCAGCTTGGCGCGGAGCTTCTCGGACCCCTTGATCTTGCGTTCGACGCCGTTCTCGTCGACCGCCGGGCCGACCTGGGCCGGCTCGTACTGGTGGTGCGCGGTGAGGGTGTGCAGCTGCTCCTGCGAGAGCGGCTCGTGGACCTCGATGAACTCACCGTGCGGCAGCCGCTTGATGATGCCGGTCTCGCGGCCGTGCAGCACCTTCTCGCGGTCCCGGCGCTGCAGGCCGAGGCAGATGCGCTTGGTCACGATGAACGCGATCACCGGTCCGGCGAAGAAGAAGATCCGGACGAACCAGGTCACGTCGTTGATCGACAGGTGGAAGTGGGTGGCGATGAGGTCGTTGCCACCACCGATCAGGCCGATCATGTACACGGTCACCCAGGCGACGCCGAACCCGGTACGGGTCGGGGCGTTGCGCGGCCGGTCCAGGATGTGGTGCTCGCTCTTGTCGCCGGTGACCCAGGACTCGATGAACGGGTAGAGCGCGATCGCGCCCAGCACCAGCCCGAACAGGACCAGCGGGATGAAGACGCCCAGGACCAGGGTGTGGCCCCAGAAGTTGATCTCCCAGCCGGGCATGTAGCGGATCAGGCCCTCGGCGAAGCCCATGTACCAGTCGGGCTGGGCGCCGGTGGACACCTGGTCCGGGCGGTAGGGGCCCATGGCCCAGATCGGGTTGATCTGGGTGGTCGCCGCGATGGCCGCGATGACACCGAAGACCAGGAAGAAGAAGCCTCCGGCCTTGGCCATGTAGACCGGCAGCAGCGGCATGCCGACGACGTTCTTCTCGGTCTTTCCGGGGCCCGCGAACTGCGTGTGCTTGTGGTAGAAGACCAGGATCAGGTGGCCCACGACCAGGCCGAGCATGATGCCCGGCAGCAGCAGGATGTGGATCGAGTAGAACCGCGCCACGAAGTCGTGGCCGGGGAACTGCCCGCCGAAGAGGAAGAACGAGATGTACGTGCCGACGATCGGCATCGACAGGATGGCGCCCTCGGTGAAGCGGACACCGGTGCCGGAGAGCAGGTCGTCCGGGAGCGAGTAACCGGTGAAGCCGGTGAACATGCCGAGGACGAACAGCAGGAAGCCGAACAGCCAGTTGATCTCACGCGGCTTGCGGAACGCGCCGGTGAAGAACACACGCATCATGTGCACGAACATGCCGGCGAGGAAGATCAGCGCGGCCCAGTGGTGGATCTGCCGGATGAGCAGACCACCGCGCACGTCGAAGGAGATGTGCAGGGTCGAGTTGAACGCCTCGGACATCAGCTGTCCCTGGAGCGGGACGTAGCTGCCGTGGTACACCACCTCGTTCATCGACGGGTGGAAGAACAGCGTCAGGTACACACCCGTGAGGATGATGATGATGAAGCTGTACAGGCACACTTCGCCCAACATGAACGACCAGTGGTCGGGGAAGATCTTGCGCATGTTGGACTTGGCCAGGGAGTAGATCCCGAGCCGTCCGTCGGCCCAGTCGGCGACACGCTCGCCGGCCGGTGCCTTCCCGCGCTCGCGGGACTCTGAGTTCTCTGAAGTGCTCATCCGCGCTCCCAGAATGCAGGACCGACGGGCTCCTCGAAGTCGCCGAGCGCCTGGAGGTAACCCTCTTCGCTCACGCCGATGCGCAGCTGCGGCAGGGCGTGACCGGCCGGGCCGAAGATCACTCGGGCTCCGTCGGAGAGGTCGAAGGTGGACTGGTGGCACGGGCAGAGCACGTGGTGGGTCTGCTGCTCGTACAGGGAGATCGGGCAACCGACGTGGGTGCAGATCTTCGAGTAGGCGACGATGCCCTCGTGCGACCACTCCAGCTCGCGCTTGTCCTTGATGTTGTCCGGCTGCAGCCGGATGATCATCAGGGCCGCCTTCGCCATCACGTTCTGGAAGTCCTCCTGGGACTCCTCGACGCCCTCGGGCTTGGCGAAGGTCAGCGAGCCGACGGCGACGTCGGAGGGACGCAGCGGCTCGTTGGTGTTCATGTTGACGAGCAGCTTGCCCTTCGACCACGCCGTGTGGCGCAGCGAGGTGCCGGGCAGCGGGCCGAGGTCGCGCAGCAGCACGACGCCGGAGAGCGGGACCAGGGTCAGCGCGCCGAACATGGTGGTGCGGATCAGCTTGCGCCGGCCGATCGCCGACTCCTTGGCACCCTGCTTGAAGTCGGCCAGGACCTTGGCCTTGACCGCCGGCTCGGCCGAGATGGCGTGCCGGTCGTCGGCGACCTCCACGTCGGACATCAGGGTGCGGGCCCAGTGGACCGCGCCCGCGCCGATGCAGAACAGCGCCGCACCGAGGGTCAGGCCCAGCGCGAAGTTCAGCGCGCTGATGTGACCGATCGGGAAGACGAAGATCGACTTGTCTTTCGGGATCGTCACATAGGAGGCGATGAAGCCGACCGTGGCCAGCATCGACACCGTGAACAGCATGGCCACGACGCGCTCGGACCGCTTGGCGGCCCGCTCGTCGATGTCCTGGATCCGGTGCTCGTGCGGCGGCAGACCGGGATCCGAGAACGGGTCCTTCTCGTCCGCCACCGTCACGGCGGTGTGCGCGTGCGCGTGGCCCTGCTCAGCGGGCAGGTTCTCTTCTGGAATGTCTTGGCTACTCATGACTTCTTGGCCTTTGCGGTCCGAGCGGCGACCCAGACGGCGACCGCGATCAGTGCACCGAGACCGAAGATCCACGCGAACAGACCCTCGCTGACCGGCCCGAGGCCGCCCAGGTCGAGACCGCCGGGGTTCTCCGTGTTGCTGCTGTTGACCGCGTTCAGGTACGCGATGATGTCCTTCTTGTTCTTCTCCGTCAGCGTGGTGTCGGGGAAGGACGGCATGTTCTGCGGGCCCGTCTGCATGGCCTCGTAGATGTGCTTCGGGTCGACACCCTTCAGGTCCGGCGCGAACTTGCCCTTGGTCAGCGCACCGCCCGAGCCCACGAAGTTGTGGCACTGCGCGCAGTTGGTGCGGAAGAGCTCGCCACCCTTGGCGATGTCGGCACCGTCCGGGCCGTACTGCTCCGAGGTGGGGACCTCGGGACCGGCGCCCAGCGAGGCGATGTACGCCGCGAGCTGGTCGATCTGGGCCTGGGTGAAGATGTTCTTCTTCGCGACGACCTGCGGGCCCTGCGAGGTGGCGGCCGGCATACGGCCGGTGCCGACCTGGAAGTCCACGGCCGCGGCGCCCACGCCCACCAGGCTGGGGCCGTCGGACGAGCCCTGCCCCCCGGTGCCGTGGCAGCTGGCGCAGCTGACCGAGAAGAGCTTCTTGCCCTCCTCGATGGTCAGGGACTGGGATGTTTCATCGGCCTGCGCCTTGCCCGCGGGTGCGAACGCGGCGTACAGCCCTCCTGTGCATGCCAGCGCGAGGAGTAGGACGACGACCGCCGCCAGCGGATGGCGTCGTCGTGCGGAGAGCTTTTTCACGGATTACCCCGGTGTCAGGATCTTCTGCGTCGATGCTTCTGGAAAGTGCGCGCTGCTACGGCGCGTGGTGCCGACCCGGCTACTTGATCAGGTAGATCGTGGCGAAGAGGCCGATCCAGACGACGTCGACGAAGTGCCAGTAGTAGGACACGACGATGGCCGCGGTCGCCTGCTCGTGCGTGAACCTCTTCGCCGCGTAGGTGCGCCCCAGGACGAACAGGAAGGCGATGAGGCCGCCCGTCACGTGCATGCCGTGGAAGCCGGTGGTCAGGTAGAACACCGAACCGTACGGGTCGGAGGAGAGGGAGATCCCGTCCTCCTTCACCAGGCTGGTGTACTCGTAGATCTGACCGCCGATGAAGATCGCGCCCATGATGAAGGTGACGATGAACCAGCCCCGGAGCTTCTTCACGTCCCCGCGCTCGGCGGCGAACACGCCGAGCTGGCAGGTGAGGGAGGAGAGCACCAGGATCGTGGTGTTGGTCGCGGAGAACGGAATGTTGAGATGGCTCGCCATCTCCTTCCAGTGATCCGGACCGGTCACCGATCGCAGGGTGAAGTACATCGCGAAGAGGGCCGCGAAGAACATCAGCTCGGAACTCAGCCAGATGATGGTTCCGACGCTGGTGAGGTTCGGCCTGTTGACCGACGGGTGCGCGTGCCCGGTTTCTACTGTCGTTGCTGTCGCCACGACCGACATTATGTCGGTCGCTTATCTCGCGCTCACTCCGGGGGGTGCCGTTCGGAGTGTCCGCAGCGTGTGTACTGCCCGGATGGCCCATCGAAGCGGTGTTCCAACAGGTGTTGACGAGGTGTTCAGGGGAGTAGCATCCGGCGCATCGGTCCTGTCCGTACGACGCTGACGTCTCGGAGGAACAATGCAGCCGACCGCCACGGTGCTGGTCTACAGCGACGACTCCAACACCCGCGAGCAGGTACGGCTCGCCGCCGGCCGGCGACCGGCTCCCGATGTGCCGTTCGTCGAGTTCGTGGAGTGCGCGACGCCCGCGGCGGTCGTCGCCGAGCTGGACAAGGGCGGCATCGACGTGTGCGTGCTGGACGGCGAGGCGGTGCCCCTGGGGGGCATGGGGGTGTGCCGGCAGATCAAGGACGAGGTGTTCAACTGCCCGCCGGTGCTGGTGCTGATCGGGCGGCCGCAGGATGCGTGGCTCGCCACGTGGAGCCGGGCGGACGCGGCTGTGACGCTGCCGGTGGAGCCGGTGGAGTTCGCGGGGGCGCTGGCGTCCCTGTTGCGGCAGAAGAGGCTGCTGAGCGCCTAAGGGGGTGGGGCGCGGGCTGAGTGCGCGAGTGCCGGTCGTGGGTGGCTGGTCGCGCCCACGCGGCGGCAGCCGCATATCGGATACGGCTCCGCGCCCCTGGGTTGGCTGCCGCTTGGGGCGATTCAAAGGGCGGCCGGCTGCACTCTCGCCGCGTCCTCCGGCTTCGGGGCGTCCGGGGTGCCGTCGGTGAGGGCGCTGCCCTTGCGCCAGTCCTTCCAGGCGAGGTTCCAGTCGCCGAAGCCGTTGCCGAAGTCCTCCATCGTCTTGCCGTTGGAGTTGACGACCTTCACCACGTCGCCCGGGTGGACGGTGTCGAAGAACCACTCGGCGTTCGAGGTGTTCATGCCGGTGCAGCCGTGGCTGACGTTCTCGTACCCCTGGGACCCCACCGACCAGGGCGCGGCGTGCACGTACTCGCCCGACCAGGTGACCCGGGTGGCGTAGTAGACCGGCAGGTCGTAGGAGTCCGAGGTGCCCTCGGCGATGCCGACCGTGGTGCCGCGCATGCGTACGAAGTACTGCTTCTCCAGGACGACCTTGACGCCGTTGCGGGTCTCGAAGCCCGCCTTGCCGGTCGTGACGGGGATCTGGTTGATCTCCTTGTCGTTCCTGTAGACCGTCATCTGGTGGGCGGCGGCGTCCGTGACGGCGAGGAGCTTGTCGCCGATGGTGAGCTTGAGGGGCTTGGCCGCGCCGCCCCACAGGCGGTCGCTGATCCGGACGCCGTCCAGGTTGCTGTGCACCTGGAGGGTGGCGTGGGCGGGCCAGTAGTCCTTGGGCCGGTAGTGGAGTTCCTTGTCGCTCACCCAGTACCAGGAACCCTGTACGGCCGGCACGGAGTCGACCCTGAGGGCGCGCTCGACGATCGCGCGCTGGGCCTTGTCCTTGATCTCGTGGTCGAGTTGGGCGGTGACCGGCTGACCCACGCCGTACTCGCCCGCCTTCGGGCCGAAGGTGACCTTCAGCCGCTGCCGGGTGGTGGGCACGGTGGTGTCGAAGGTGAGGACCTTGCGGCCGGGGGCGCCGTCCTCGTCCTCGGTGCTGATCTGGACCGTGTAGTGGGCGTTGGCGGCCAGCGGGGAGGTGCTGTGCCAGCGGTGGCCGTCGGCGTCGAGTTCGCCCGCCACGAAGCGACCGGTGGCGTCCTGGGCCGTGACGTCCGTGATGCGGTCCTCGTCGCTCTTGGCGACGACCTCCAGGGGCTTGTCGGGGTCGGCCCGCTTCCCCGCACCCGTGGGGGTGTTGAAGGAGATCTGGTCCGCCGCGTCGTACGGCTTGTCCGCGAGGGGGTTGCCGTCCGAACCGCAGGCGGTGACGCCCACGCCGAGGGCGATCACCAGCAGGGTGCAGCTGACGACGGTACGGGCGCACGGAAAGTGACTCATATTGTCACGCTATGAGATGTTTTGCGGACCGGCGCGGCGAGTGGTCCGGACGGGGGACGGACGCCGCACCGAGGGCGGGAACGGGCCGGAGACGGCGGGAGCCCGGACCCCCCTGACGGAGGATCCGGGCTCCCGGTGCGTTCGGTGAGTGCCTACTGGGTGCGGTTCTCACCGTGGTAATACTCGAACACCCAGCCGAAGAGACCGATCAGGATGACGGGCGCCGCGAAGTACAGCAGCCACCAGCCCACGGCGACACCGAGGAAGGCCAGCGCGCCACCGACACCGAGGGCGAGCGGCTGCCAGCTGTGCGGGCTGAAGAAGCCGATCTCACCGGCGTCGTCCGCCACGTCGGCTTCCTTGTTGTCCTGAGCACCGGCGTCCACGCGGGAGGCCGTGAAGGTCAGGTAGAAGCCGATCATGAGGCAGAGGCCGAAGGCCATGAAGAGCGCCGTGGTGCCGGCCGCCTCCTTCGACCACACGCCGTAGACACCGGCCATGGCGAGGACGAAGACGCTCAGCCACACGAACATCCAGCCCTGGATCTTCACTTGCCGGCCTCCTTGCTGCCCGTGACAGCGGCGGCCGCGTGGCCGTGCTCCAGCTGCTCCAGGGCGGCGATCTCAGGGTGGTGCAGGTCGAAGGCCGGGGATTCGCTGCGGATCCGCGGCAGGGTGACGAAGTTGTGCCGCGGGGGCGGGCAGGAGGTCGCCCACTCCAGCGAACGGCCGTAGCCCCACGGGTCGTCGACGCCGACCGGCTTGCCGTACTTGGCCGTCTTCCACACGTTGTAGAGGAACGGCAGGATCGACAGGCCGAGCAGGAAGGAGCTGATCGACGAGATCGTGTTGAGGGTGGTGAAGCCGTCGGCCGCCAGGTAGTCGGCGTAACGACGCGGCATGCCCTCGGCACCCAGCCAGTGCTGCACCAGGAACGTGCCGTGGAAGCCGATGAACAGCGTCCAGAAGGTGATCTTGCCGAGCCGCTCGTCGAGCATCTTGCCCGTCATCTTCGGCCACCAGAAGTGGAAGCCGGAGAACATCGCGAAGACGACCGTGCCGAACACCACGTAGTGGAAGTGGGCCACCACGAAGTACGAGTCGGAGACGTGGAAGTCCATCGGGGGCGAGGCCAGGATGACACCGGTCAGACCACCGAAGGTGAAGGTGATCAGGAAGCCGGTGGCCCAGAGCATCGGTGTCTCGAAGGACAGCGAGCCCTTCCACATGGTGCCGATCCAGTTGAAGAACTTCACACCGGTCGGTACCGCGATCAGGAAGGTCATGAAGGAGAAGAACGGCAGGAGTACGCCACCTGTGACGTACATGTGGTGGGCCCACACCGTCACGGAGAGACCGGCGATCGAGATGGTGGCCGCGATCAGACCCATGTAGCCGAACATCGGCTTACGGGAGAAGACCGGGATGACCTCGGAGATGATGCCGAAGAACGGCAGCGCGATGATGTACACCTCTGGGTGTCCGAAGAACCAGAAGAGGTGTTGCCAGAGCAGCGCTCCACCGTTCGCGGCGTCAAATACATGTGCCCCGAATTTTCGGTCCGCCTCAAGGGCGAACAGCGCGGCGGCGAGGACCGGGAAGGCGAGCAGGACCAGCACGGCGGTCAGCAGCACGTTCCACACGAAGATCGGCATCCGGAACATGGTCATGCCGGGCGCACGCATGCAGATGATCGTGGTGATGAAGTTGACCGCACCGAGGATGGTGCCGAAGCCGGAGAAGGCCAGACCCATGATCCACATGTCGGCGCCGATGCCCGGCGAGCGGACCGCGTCCGACAGCGGGGAGTAGGCGAACCAGCCGAAGTCGGCCGCACCCTGCGGGGTGAGGAAGCCGCCGACGGCGATGGTCGAGCCGAACAGGTAGAGCCAGTAGGCGAACATGTTCAGCCGCGGGAAGGCGACGTCCGGCGCGCCGATCTGGAGCGGCATGATCCAGTTCGTGAAGCCGGCGAACAGCGGCGTCGCGAACATCAGCAGCATGATCGTGCCGTGCATCGTGAACGCCTGGTTGAACTGCTCGTTCGACATGATCTGCAGACCGGGGCGAGCGAGCTCGGCGCGCATCAGCAGCGCCATCACACCGCCGATCAGGAAGAACGCGAACGACGTGACCAGATACAGCGTTCCGATGGTCTTGTGGTCGGTGGTGGTGAGCCACTTGACGACCACGTTGCCGGGCTGCTTGCGCCTGACCGGCAGCTCATCTGCGTAAGAGCCTTCAGCTGCCGCGGCACCCTGGGGTTCGTTGAGGATGCTCACAGGTTGTTCGTCTCCCGGTTCTTCTCGTGGCTCGTCTGCGCGATGCCGGCGGGAATGTAACCGGTCTGCCCCTTCTTGGCGAGGTCCTTGAGGTGCTGCTGGTAACGCTCGGGCGAGACGACCTTCACGTTGAACAGCATCCGGGAGTGGTCGACGCCGCAGAGCTCGGCACACTTGCCGAGGAAGGTGCCCTCCTGGTTGGGAGTCACCTGGAACGCGTTGGTGTGGCCCGGGATGACGTCCATCTTCATCAGGAACGGCACCACCCAGAAGGAGTGGATGACGTCACGCGAGGTGAGGACGAAGCGGACGGTCTCACCCTTGGGGAGCCAGAGCGTCGGACCGGGGTTGCCGGTCTGCGGGTTCTTCGTGCCCGGCGTACCGACGTCGTAGACACCGCCGGCGGCGGCCGGGAACTCCTTCTTGAACCGGTCCGGAATGGCGGCCAGGTTCGCGTCGGTCTTCGCGTCGCCGGTCACGCCGTCGACGGGCGTGATGTAGTTGAAGCCCCAGCTCCACTGGAAGCCGACCACGTTGACCGTGACGTCCGGCTTCTTGTCGGTGAGGCTGAGCAGCTTCGTCTCGTCGCGGGCCGTGAAGTAGAACAGCACGGAGACGATGATGAGCGGCACGACCGTGTACAGCGCCTCGATCGGCATGTTGTACCGGGTCTGGGCCGGGACCTCGATCTTGGTACGGCTGCGCCGGTGGAAGATGGCGCTCCAGATGATCAGACCCCACACCAGCACGCCGACGGCGAGCGCGGCGGCCCAGGAGCCCTGCCACAGGGAGAGGATCCGCGGAGCCTCTTCCGTGGTCGGGGTGGGCATACCAAGGCGGGGGAAGTCCTTGTATGTGCATCCGGTAGCGGATACCAGGACCAGGCCCGCGGTCATTGCCTGCAGCAGCTTCCGCCGCATCGGGCGCCGCGGCGAGCGGTCGGAGCCGTTGGGACTCACGTAGCGCCTTCCCGAGAGTCTCGCCCGCGCGGTCGGCTGCGGCCTTCTCGCTGGTCGGTCGCCGCCCTGCGTCGGGCAGGGGTTTGGATGTTTATGCGGACCAAACCCTAGCCGACGCGATTCGGGGGGTCGCGGGGAGGGGGGCATACGCGCCGCGGGTCACTCTGTAGGGGTGGGAATGGGCGCCCAATAGCTCGGGTTGGTGGGGTTTCGTGTGCGCGTGCGGGTGCGTGGGGGGCTGGTCGCGCCCACGCGGCGGAGCCGCATACGGGCACAGCCCCGCGCCCCTGAGGTTGGGTGTTCCGCCGGCGTTCTACCGTTGCTGTGTGTCCTACTTTGACGCTGCGTCCGCTGCCCCGCTCCATCCTGTTGCCCGTCAGGCGTTGTTGGCATCGCTTGAAGACGGGTGGGCCGATCCCTCCCGGCTGTATCGCGAGGGGCGCAAGGCGCGCATGCTGCTGGATGCCGCCCGGGAGGCGGCGGCCGAGGCCGTCGGCTGTCGGCCGGACGAGCTGACGTTCACGCCGTCCGGGACGCGTGCCGTCCATGCGGGCGTGGCAGGGTCGTTGGCCGGTCGTCGCCGGGTCGGGCGTCACCTGATCGTGTCAGCCGTCGAACACTCCTCGGTACTCCATTCGGCCGAGGTGTTCGAGGCGGAGGGTGGACAGGTCACACGGGTGCCGGTGGCGCGGACAGGCGCCGTGGGGGTGGAGTCGTACGCCTCCGCGCTCCGCCCCGACACCGCGCTCGCGTGCCTCCAGTCCGCCAACCACGAGGTGGGCACCGTGCAGCCGGTGGCGGCGGTGGCCGAGGTGTGCTGGGCGGCCGGGGTGCCGTTGCTGGTGGACGCGGCGCAGTCGCTGGGGTGGGGGCGGGTCGAGGACGGCTGGTCGTTGCTGACGGCGAGTGCGCACAAATGGGGTGGGCCGAGCGGGGTCGGGCTGCTGGTCGTACGCAAGGGGGTGCGGTTCGCCGTCCAAGGGGCCTCGGACGAACGGGAGTCGGGCCGGGCACCCGGCTTCGAGAACCTGCCGGCGATCGTCGCGGCCGCGGCCTCGCTGCGGGCCGTACGGGCGGAGGCGGAGCAGGAGGCCGTACGGCTGCGGGAGCTGACGGCACGGATCCGGACGCGGGTGGCCGAGTTGGTGCCGGACGTGGAGGTGGTGGGCGACGCGGAGCGGCGGCTGCCCGGGATCGTCACCTTCTCCTGTCTCTATGTCGACGGAGAGACGCTGCTGCACGAGCTGGACCGGGAGGGCTTCTCCGTGTCGTCCGGATCGTCCTGCACGAGCAGCACGCTGACGCCGAGCCATGTGCTCAAGGCGATGGGTGTGCTGAGCGAGGGGAACGTGCGGGTGTCGCTGCCGACGGGGACGGCCGAGGCGGACGTGGAGCGGTTCCTGGAGGTGCTGCCGGGGGTGGTGGCCGGGGTGCGGGAGAAGCTGGGGGTCACGATGCCGACGGAGACCGTGCCGCAGGCGGAAGAAGTCGTCGTCGACTCACTCGGAAAGCGCTGCCCGATCCCCGTCATCGAACTGGCGAAGGTCATCGGCACCGTGCCGGTGGGCGGCAGGGTGCGGGTCCTGTCGGACGACGAGGCGGCACGGCTCGACATCCCGGCGTGGTGCGAGATGCGGGGCCAGGAGTACATGGGTGAGGAGAAGGCAGAAAAGGGAGCGGCGTACTTGGTACGCCGGGTGACCTGAGCTCCCCTGTTCTTGGGGGCGCGGGGCTGTGTCGATTTGCGGCTTCCGCCGCGTGAGCGCGACCAGCCCCCACGCACCCGCACCCGAAACTCAGACCAGATAGCCCCGAACCTCGTCGGCGGCCTCATCCCCGTACGCCTTGGTGAACCGCTCCATGAAGTGCCCCCGACGCAGCTGGTACTCCTGCGTGCCCACGGTCTCGATGACGAGGGTCGCCAGCATGCAGCCCACCTGGGCCGCCCGCTCCAGCGGGACCCCCCACGCCAGCCCCGAGAGGAACCCGGCGCGGAACGCGTCGCCGACGCCCGTCGGGTCGGCCTTGCGCTCCTCGTCGGGGCAGCCGACCTCGATGGTCTCCTCGCCGACCCGCTCGATCCGCACCCCGCGCGCGCCGAGGGTCGTCACCCGGTGGCCGACCTTCGCGAGGATCTCCTCGTCGCTCCAGCCGGTCTTGGACTCGATCAGGCCCTTCTCGTACTCGTTCGAGAAGAGGTACGTCGCGCCCTCCAGCAGTATCCGGATCTCGTCGCCGTCCATCCGGGCGATCTGCTGGGAGAAGTCGGCGGCGAAGGGGATGGACCGGGTCCGGCACTCCTCCGTGTGGCGGAGCATGCCCTCCGGGTCGTCCGCGCCGATCAGGACCAGGTCGAGGCCGCCGACCCGGTCGGCCACCGTCTTGAGCTCGATCAGCCGGGCCTCGCTCATCGCACCGGTGTAGAAGGAGCCGATCTGGTTGTGGTCGGCGTCGGTCGTGCACACGAAACGCGCGGTGTGCAGGGTCTCGGAGATGCGGACGGAGTCCGTGTCGACGCCGTGCCGGTCGAGCCAGGCGCGGTACTCGTCGAAGTCGGAGCCCGCCGCGCCGACCAGGATCGGCCGGGTGCCGAGCTGTCCCATGCCGAACGCGATGTTCGCGCCGACGCCGCCCCGTCGTACGTCCAGGTTGTCGACCAGGAAGGACAGCGAGACCGTGTGCAGCTGGTCCGCGACCAGCTGGTCGGCGAAGCGGCCGGGGAAGGTCATGAGGTGGTCGGTGGCGATGGAGCCGGTGACTGCGATGCGCACGGCTGGGACTCTCCTCAGGGGGAGGCGTAATTGACAGTTAACGCTACCGGGTCGGCGTGGGCACCCTGAAGGTGCCAAAACTACCCGATAGTAGATCTTTCTTCGCGACGCCCGACGTGCTTACGGTTCCGTCATGACGAACCTCAAGGTCCACTCCCCCGCTCCGGCCGACCTCGACGGCGACCTCGCGTCGCTGCGCGGGGACTGCGCCCGGATGGCTCCGCACTGGACGGTTCCCGATCACAGCGATGCCCGTCCCGTGCCGCCGTCACTCATCCACGGGGTGACCGTGCCCAAGAAGTCCGCCAGGCTGCTGGACGCGATGTCCGACTACGGCGACTGAGTCTCGCCCGGCGCGTTTTCCAGGGAACCGCGCGCTCCCCTCCCGCGTCCCATCGCCGTCCCCCGTGAAGGGGAGGCGGGATACGACACGGCAAGGAGCGATGCGGTGAAGAGCGAGCGACCCGAGAACGACGACGACGCGGCCGCGGGCGGCACCGGGGAGCCCCCCGAGGCCCGGCAGGCCACGGAGTCGCCGGAGGCCGCCGAGGCCGATGCCGACGCGCAGACCACCGCGGAGTCCGCCGAGAGCGCCGTGGCAGAGGTTCCGGAGCCCGAGGAGGCCCCCGAGCCGGACGCGGCCCCAGCCGCCGAGGCCGCAGCCGAGGCCACCGCTGAGACCGCGGAGCCCTCTGCCGAGCCGGAAGCGGTCGCGCCTTCCGATGCCCCCGACGCTCCTGAGGCCCCCGGGACACCCGAGGCCGACGACCTCGCTCCCCGCCGTCGCTCCCCCGCCCTCGTCGTCGCCTCCGTGGCCGCCGCCGTCCTCCTGATCGGCGGTGGCGGTGCCTACCTCGCCGCGAGCACCGGTTCCGGCGCCGGTTCGGACTCCGGCGGCGGTACGACCACGGGCGCGTCCGGCGGTTCCACTCCCCCGCCCCTCGCCCTGGACGGCTACTCCTCCGGCGGCAACGGCATAGCCCCGGGCGAGCCCGATCCCTACGGCGTGACGTACAGGGCGAGTGGAACGCTCCCCGCCGGCCCCGGCTCGGCCGCCGTGTACCAGCCCTCCGGCGAGGTCTCCAAGGACCGGGTCGCCGCGCTGGCGAAGGCGCTCGGGGTCGAGGGGACCCCGGTGGCCGAGGGCCAGGTGTGGAAGGTCGGCACCGACAACGACGGCTCCGGCGGGAGTCTCCAGGTGAACCGGGCCGCCCCTGGGCTGTGGACGTACAGCCGCTACGCCCCGGGCACCGACAACTGCAAGAGGGGCCTGGTGTGCACGCAGGACCCGGCGGTGCCGGCCGGTGACCCGGTGAGCGTGAGCGACGCCGAGAAGGCGGCGGCGCCGGTGCTGAAGGCGCTCGGACAGGACGACGCGAAGGTCGACACGAGCCAGGTGATCGGCGCCCAGCGGGTGGTGAACGCCGACCCGGTGGTCGGCGGGCTGCCGACGTACGGCTGGACGACCGGGCTGACCGTCGGCAAGCAGGGCGAGGTGGTCGGCGGCAACGGGATGCTGGCGACGCCGGCGAAGGGCGACACGTATCCGGTGCTGAGCGCCGCGAAGACGCTGGACCTGATGAACGCGGCGCCGCGCTCCGACCACCGGATGGGCATCGGCGGCTGCGCCAGTGCCGTACCGCTGAAGGACCGGCTGGAGCAGCCGTGCGGCGCGTCGACGTCGTCCGCGTCGGCCGCCCCGTCGACGTCGGCCGACTCGTCCGCGTCCTCGGTCGTGATCGAGAAGGCGGTGTTCGGGCTCGCCGCGCAGTCCGTCGCCGGGCGGCAGGCGCTGGTGCCGTCCTGGCTGTTCCAGGTGCGCGGGGCGGCGGACTCGTACACCGTGACCTATCCGGCGGTGGACCCGAAGTACCTGGCCTCGGCCTCGACCTTCACCTCCGCACCGACGCCCTCGGCGAGCGCGAGCGCCTCGGCGTCGGCGTCGGCGTCGGCGGGGACCACGAAGGACGTGAAGGTGGACGGGTACACGACCGACGACCGCGAGCTGGTCGTCGCGTTCACCGGCGGGGTGTGCGCCGACTACAAGGTGACGGCGGACGAGGGCTCCGAGCAGGTGGTGGTGAAGGTGACCGCCACGCCCTGGCCGGACAAGATCTGCGTGCTGATCGCCAAGCAGTACCACCAGGCGGTGCACCTGGACGCGCCGCTGGACGGCCGGAAGGTGGTCGGCACGGACGGCAAGGCCGTCCCGAAGGAGAAGGCGACGACGCTGAACCCGCAGCTGGGCTGAGCGCACACAGGAAGGCGGCGGCCCCTCACCACGAGGGACCGCCGCCTTCCTGCCGTGTGCCCTTCGGCTCAGCTGAAGGAGTCGCCGCAGGCGCAGGAGCCGGTCGCGTTCGGGTTGTCGATCGTGAAGCCCTGCTTCTCGATGGTGTCGACGAAGTCGATCGACGCGCCGCCCAGGTACGGGGCGCTCATGCGGTCGGTGACGACCTTGACCCCGCCGAAGTCCTTGACGACGTCGCCGTCGAGGGAACGCTCGTCGAAGAAGAGCTGGTAGCGCAGGCCGGAGCAGCCACCGGGCTGGACGGCGACGCGCAGGGCGAGGTCGTCACGGCCTTCCTGGTCGAGCAGGGCCTTGACCTTGGCCGCGGCGGCGTCGCTCAGGATGATGCCGTCGGTGGCGGTGCTGGTCTCGTCCGATACGGACATCTACATCTCTCCCGGGTTGTACGGAGACTGCTTGCCGACGAGTGCAACCGGCGGGTCCGCTGATTCATTCCGGGCCGGCATGCGCGTTCTCGCGTTTTTCCTACGTCTTCATGCTCGCACATGCCCGAAGTGACGCACAGCAGTCGCGGTGGCCACCCACGGCGACCTGCGCACAAGGCGACCACCCCGCGTCCACCCGGCGGCCACCCTCCCGTTCGGCGCCGGGATTGATGTCACATCGACGCTATGGCCATCGTCAAAGTGACATGAAGCAGTTATGATAGATAGCGTCAGAACGACGAAAAGTAGAAAGGGTGCGTGTCGTGACCACCGCCCAGACCACGGAGCTCGACGTACAGCCGACTCCGCTCGCCCTGCTGCTGCTCGGCCGTGAGGCCGACCCGAAGAGCGAGCGGGGCGTCGAGTGTCCCGGCGACCTGCCCTCGCCGTCCGACCCGGACCTGGTCGCGCGCGCCCGCGCGGCCAAGGAGAAGCTCGGCGACAAGGTCTTCGTGCTCGGCCACCACTACCAGCGCGACGAGGTCATCCAGTTCGCCGATGTCACGGGCGACTCCTTCAAGCTGGCCCGGGACGCGGCCGCCCGCCCGGAGGCGGAGTACATCGTGTTCTGCGGTGTGCACTTCATGGCCGAGTCCGCCGACATCCTGACCTCGGACGACCAGAAGGTGGTCCTTCCCGACCTCGCGGCCGGCTGCTCCATGGCCGACATGGCGACGGCCGAGCAGGTCGCCGAGTGCTGGGACGTGCTGACCGAGGCCGGCATAGCCGAGCAGGTGGTCCCCGTCTCGTACATGAACTCGTCCGCGGACATCAAGGCGTTCACGGGCAAGCACGGCGGCACCATCTGCACCTCGTCCAACGCCAAGCGGGCCCTGGAGTGGGCCTTCGAGCAGGGGGAGCCCTCGGCAACAAAGGTGCTGTTCCTGCCCGACCAGCACCTGGGGCGCAACACCGCCGTCCGGGACATGGGCATGTCCCTGGACGACTGCGTGGTCTACAACCCGCACAAGCCGAACGGCGGCCTGACCGCCGACCAGCTGAGGGCCGCGAAGATGATCCTGTGGCGCGGCCACTGCTCGGTGCACGGCCGTTTCTCGCTGGACTCGGTCAACGACGTGCGCGAGCGCATCCCGGGCGTGAACGTCCTCGTCCACCCGGAGTGCCGGCACGAGGTCGTCGCCGCCGCCGACCACGTCGGCTCGACGGAGTACATCATCAAGGCCCTGGAGGCCGCGCCCGCCGGCTCCAAGTGGGCCATCGGCACCGAGCTGAACCTGGTCCGCCGCCTCGCGAACCGTTTCGCGCCGGAGGGCAAGGAGATCGTCTTCCTCGACAAGACCGTCTGCTTCTGCTCGACCATGAACCGCATCGACCTGCCCCACCTGGTCTGGACCCTGGAGTCGCTGGCCGAGGGCAACCTGGTCAACCGCATCGAGGTCGACAAGGAGACCGAGGCGTTCGCCAAGCTGGCCCTGGAGCGGATGCTGGCGCTGCCGTAGCCGTACGGCGCCCGTGTCACCCCGGGTCGACGGGTTCGCGCCCGGGGTG
Organism: Streptomyces sp. NPDC047061; assembly: GCF_040643955.1. Taxonomy (NCBI): domain Bacteria; kingdom Bacillati; phylum Actinomycetota; class Actinomycetes; order Kitasatosporales; family Streptomycetaceae; genus Streptomyces; species Streptomyces sp. NPDC047061. The sequence goes on along the minus strand of NZ_JBEYVI010000003.1, from coordinate 22,359 downwards.
CGCGGGGTCGAGGGTGAAGATCGTGCCGTCGGAGGTGGAGAGGACCAGGGCGCCGCGGTTGAACCAGACGGTCGGCAGCAGGCCGCTGTTGCCGAGCACCTCGGCGCGGGCCGAGGACTCCCACAGGACGGTGCCCTTCGCCGCGTCGAGCGCGACCACCCGTCCGCTCATGCCCGCCATGTACACCGTGCGCCCCTTGGCGTCCACGGAGGCCTGGCCCGGTGACTCCAGGGTCGTGTGGCTCTCCCACAGCCGGGCCCCGGTCGTCGGCGAGAAGGCGGTGACCAGGCCGCTGGAGGTGGCGAGGTAGAGCGTGCCCCGGGCCAGGGTGGGCAGCCCGCCCCGGTACTTCTCGGGCAGCGGGACCAGGGTGCGCCTGCCGGTGTCGGGGTCGACGCGCACGATGCGGTGGTAGATCAGGTCGGGGCCGTTGTTGACGTCCTGGTCGTCCGATTCCAGGAAGAGCAGCTGTCCGGAGAGGGTGCCGACGAAACTGGCCGTCTGAGCGGGAGAGTCCAGGGTGCGCACCGAGCCGTCGGCGGGGTGGACGACGTAGAACCTCGTGGCGTGCGAGCCGTCCGACTGGTCGCCGCAGTCCACGTAGGGGAAGTCCCCCGCGGAGAGCATCGAGCAGAGCCAGCCCCGGGGCACGGGCACGTTCCGGCGCACGCTGCCGTCCCGTGCCGAGCGGACGGTGAACGTGGTGCCGTCGCCCTCCTGGGTCAGGGTGACCCCGTCGCCGTAGGCCGAGCCCAGGCTGTCGGTGCGGACCGCGTGGGACCACACCTCGGTGCCGTCCGAGGCCTTGAGCGCGAGGACGGACTGGGCCTTTCCCGCGCCGTTGTCGTCGGTGATCTGGAGTTCGACGAGGACCACCCCGTCGTCCACGCCGAGGACGGTCGTGATGTAGCGGTCGGCCGGTTCGCCCGCAGGGGCTATGCCGGAGCGCCAGCGGGTCCGGCCGGTGGTGGCGTCGACGCGGGTCGGGAGGAGGGCGGTGCCGCCGCAGTAGACGGAGGAGCCGTCCGAGACGCAGGAGGGCGAGGTGTCGCCCTCGTAGCCCGGCGCCTTCCGCACGCCCTGCTCGGCGGTGGCGGACACCGTTGTCTGCCAGGGCCGCCAGCCGGCGGGGAGGGCGCCCCAGCGGGATCCGGGGGACGCCGAGGACGTCGGGGACGTCGAGGAGCCGGTGCGTGCCTCGCCGTCGCCGGTCCCGGGGCCCAGCAGCAGGTAGGAGCCGGTCAGGGCCAGGGCGGTCACCGCGGCCGCGGCCAGCAGCAGGCGCGGGGCGCGGCGGCGGGGGCGGCGGCCGGTGACCGGCGGGGTGGTGGCGTCGGGGGCGAGGGCGTGGCCGGGACGGGTGGCGGGCAGGCGCAGGGTCATCGTCTGCGGTTCGGCGGACTCCGGTTCCGGCAGGGCCGCCGCGAACTCCCGGGCCAGGTCGTCGAGTCCGGGCCGGGCGGCGGGGTCCTTGGCCAGGCAGCGCTCCAGGACCGTGCGCAGCGGGCCGGTGACCCCGTCCAGGACGGGCTCGTTGTGGACCACCCGGTAGCCGGTCAGATAGGGGCTGTCGGCGTCGAAGGGGCCGCGTCCGGTGACGCAGTACACCAGCAGCGCGCCGAGCGAGAAGACGTCGGAGGCGGGGCCGACGGTACGGGCGTCGGTGAACTGCTCCGGGGACATGAACGGCGGGGTGCCGACCATCTGCCCGGTCTCGGTGAGGGTGTTGTGGTTCTCGGCGGCCCGGGAGATGCCGAAGTCGATGACGCGGGGGCCGTCCTCGGCGATCAGGACGTTGGCCGGTTTCAGGTCGCGGTGCACCACCCCGGCCCGGTGGATGTCCCGCAGCGCCTCCACCAGGCCGAGGGCCAGCGGCCGTAACTCGGTGACGCGGAGCGCGCCCTGCGAGCGGATGCGGGCGGCGAGGGAGGGGCCGGGCACGTACTGGGTGGCCATCCAGGGCGCCGGCGCGTCCGGGTCGGCGTCCAGGACGGGGGCGGTGAAGGCACCGCTCACCCGGCGGGCGGCCTCGATCTCCTGCCGGAAGCGGGCCCGGAAGACGGGGTCCTCGGCGTACTGGGCGTGCACCACCTTGACGGCGACCTCGCGCCCGGAACGCGACCGGCCCCGGTAGACGATGCCCATCCCGCCGGCCCCCAGCCGGTCGGCCAGCCTGTAGCCGCCGAGGGACCGCGGGTCGTCCTTGTGCAGCGGCACGCCCAAACTCCCCTTCCCCGCCCTGCAGTTCGCGGCGCCAGCATACGGAACGGCCGGGCGCGGACGGCGCCCTACGGCATCGGCGGCACCGGCGGCAGGGCGCGGACGGCGGCGAGGGCCGTCACCGGCGCGTCCGGGGCGGCGGGGTCAGTCCGTCCGGGGGCGTACCAGCCCCGACTCGTACGCGATCACCACGAGTTGGGCCCGGTCCCGGGCGCCGAGCTTGGCCATGGCCCGGTTCACGTGGGTCTTCACGGTCAGCGGGCTGACCTCCAGGCGTTCCGCGATCTCGTCGTTGGAGTGCCCGCCGGCGACCTGGACCAGGACCTCGCGCTCCCGTGAGGTGAGCGCGTCGAGCCGCTCGCCGCGGGCCGGGTCGCGGCCCTCGTCGCCGAGGTCGCCCTGGGCGAGGAAGCGGGCGATCAGGCCCTTGGTGGCCGTCGGGGAGAGCAGCGCCTCGCCGCCGGCGGCGACCCGGATGGCGCTCAGGAGTTCCTCGGGTTCGCTGCCCTTGCCGAGGAAGCCGGAGGCTCCCGCGCGCAGCGCCTGGACGACGTAGTCGTCGACCTCGAAGGTCGTCAGGATCACGACGCGGACATGCGCCAGGGCGGGGTCGGCGCTGATCAGCCGGGTGGCGGCCAGTCCGTCGGTGCCCGGCATCCGGATGTCCATCAGGACGACGTCGACCTCGCGCTCCCCGGTGAGCCGCACCGCCTCCGCGCCGTCGGAGGCCTCGCCGACCACCTCCATGTCGGGCTCGGAGTCGACGAGCACCCGGAACGCGCTGCGCAGCAGTGCCTGGTCGTCGGCGAGCAGGACACGGATCGTCATACGGAATCCCCCAGGGCGGCCGAACGGTCCTTCGCGCGACCGCTCGTACGGTCGCTCGTACGGTCGTTGGTGTCGGTCTTGACCGGCAGGATCGCATGGACGCGGAAGCCGCCGCCGTAGCGGGGGCCGGTGGTGAGGGTGCCGCGCAGGGCGGTGACGCGCTCGCGCATGCCCAGCAGGCCGTGGCCGCCGCCGGCCTCGGGGGCGGTGTCCTCGCCGGAGCCGTTGTCGAGGACGGTGACCTCGATGTGCGGTCCGACGCGTACGACGCTCACCTCGGCCTTGGCGTCGGGCCCGGCGTGCTTCTGCACGTTGGTCAGGGCCTCCTGGATGATCCGGTAGGCGGCCAGGTCGACGGCGGCGGGCGGGGTGGTGCCCTGGTCGGCGCGCGCGACCTCCACCTGGAGGCCGGCGTTGCGGAAGGTGTCGGCGAGCTCCTCCAGGAGGTGCAGGCCGGGGGCGGGCTCGGTCGGTGCCTCGGGGTCGCCGGACTGGCGGAGCAGGCCGACGGTGGCGCGCAGTTCGTTCAGCGCGGAGCGGCTGGCCTCGCGGACGTGGGCGAGGGCCTCCTTGGCCTGGTCGGGCCGCTTGTCCATGACGTGCGCGGCGACCCCGGCCTGCACGTTGACCAGGGCGATGTGGTGGGCGACGACGTCGTGCAGGTCGCGGGCGATCCGCAGCCGCTCCTCGGCGACCCGGCGGCGGGCCTCCTCCTCCCGGGTCCGCTCGGCGCGCTCGGCACGCTCACGGATGGCCTGGACGACGGCGCGGCGGCTGCGGACAGCGTCCCCGGCGGTGGCGCCGATGCCGGTCCAGGCGAAGATCGCGAGGTTCTCCTGGGCGTACCAGGGCAGCGGGCCCGCGACCATCGCGGCGGTGGTCAGCACGGTCATGGTGAGCAGGCCGGCCCACACGGTGGTACGGCGGTCGGTGGTGGCGGCGACGGTGAACAGGGCGATCACGGCCGCCATCGCGACGGGGGCGCGGGGGTCGCCCGTGACGCACTCCACGACGGAGGCGGCGCCGGTGACGGCCAGGACCGCCTTCGGGGCGTACCGGCGGAAGACCAGGGCCGCGGCGGCGAGCGTCATCAGGAGCAGGCTGAGCGGGTCCGGGGTGCGGACGCCCCAGGCGACGCCGTGCGTGCCGTGCGGGGCGGCGAAAGAGCTCACGACCATGCAGACGAGAGCACCCGCGGCGATGACCGCGTCCACGGCGAGTGGATGGGCGCCGGCTCTGCAGCGGGCTCTTTCGAGAGTGCTCACGTTCTGAACAGTACGGCGGGTCGGTGCGGGCCGGAACTGTCGGTTCGGCCCGCTGCGGGCACCCTCCCCGGGGGCTGCCGCCCCCGGACCCCCGCTTCGGCCTGAACGGCCTCGTCCTCAAACGCCGGACAGGCTGGAAAGGGTGCTCGCCGGCCTTCGTCCTCACGCGCGCCGGACGGGCTGTTTCCCAGCCGTCAGCCCGGAATCAGGCCGTCGTCCCGCAGCAGTGCCCTGACCTCCTCCAGGGTCGCGTCCGGGGACGGGAGGATCAGGTCGGAGGGTTCCAGGGCCTCGTCGGGGAGCGGGGCGCCCAGTTCCCGGACCTTGTCCAGGAGGGCGCCCAGGGTGTGGCGGAAGGCTGCCTCGTCGCCGGACTCGGTCTCCGCGAGGAGCTCGTCGTCCAGCTTGTTCAGTTCGGCGAGGTGGCTGTCGGCCAGCCTCACCTGGCCCTCCCCCATGATCCTCACGACCATGTCGGCCATGTCGCCCTCCAGGCGTCGGCTACTGCTTGTCGAAGCGCGGGGTGTCCTGCGGCTGCTGCGCCTGCTGGCCCTGACCGGTGCCGCCCTCGATCGCCTGCTGCGGCGAACCGCCGGCGAGCTCGGCCTTCATGCGCTGCAGCTCCAGCTCTACATCCGTACCACCGGACAGACGGTCCAGCTCGGCGGCGATGTCGTCCTTCGCCGTGCCGGTCGGGTCGTCGAGGGCGCCGGAGGCGAGCAGTTCGTCGATGGCGCCGGCACGGGCCTGGAGCTGCTGCGTCTTGTCCTCGGCACGCTGGATGGCGAGGCCGACGTCGCCCATCTCCTCGGAGATGCCGGTGAAGGCCTCGCCGATGCGGGTCTGCGCCTGGGCGGCGGTGTAGGTGGCCTTGATGGTCTCCTTCTTCGTACGGAAGGCGTCCACCTTGGCCTGCAGGCGCTGGGCCGCGAGGGTGAGCTTCTCCTCCTCGCCCTGGAGGGTGGCGTGCTGCGTCTCCAGGTCGGTCACCTGCTGCTGGAGGGCGGCGCGGCGGGAGAGCGCCTCGCGGGCGAGGTCCTCACGGCCGAGGGCGAGCGCCTTGCGGCCCTGGTCCTCCAGCTTGCCGGACTGCTGCTGGAGCTGGTTCAGCTGGAGTTCGAGCCGCTTGCGGCTGGTCGCCACGTCGGCGACGCCGCGGCGGACCTTCTGCAGCAGCTCGAGCTGCTTCTGGTACGAGTAGTCGAGGGTCTCGCGCGGGTCCTCGGCCCTGTCCAGGGCCTTGTTCGCCTTCGCGCGGAAGATCATCCCCATACGCTTCATGACACCGCTCATGGGCTTCGCGCGCCCCCTTCTGACGGACTCCAGCTCACAGATCCTGCGACAGGACCCACAGTACGGGCCCTGCCTCCATTACCGCACTGTTCGGGGACCGATGCGCTCATCCCCAAGGACGACTGCGGACAGCTCCGCTCCGGCACAGGTAGTAGGTGAACCCCGGACCGAAGCGTCTGCAACGTCCCCTCTGTCCCCCATGGAGACGTCTCGCGTTGCGGGATCGTTCCCCGCCGGACTAGGGCCCACACCCTTCCACCCCGTACCCTTGGGTTTTGTGTTCCGTAGCCGTGCCAAGGATGAGAAGGCCCCCGCCGACAAGGCGGTCGTGACCGACTCCAAGCAGACCCGTGACCCGCAGGCCCCCAAGGGCAGGCCCACGCCCAAGCGCAGTGAGGCCCAGACCCAGCGGCGCAGCGTGGCCAATACGCCGACCACGCGCAAGGACGCCGCCAAGCGTCAGCGCGACGAGCGGCGCACCGCCATGGAGCGGCAGCGCCAGGCGCTGGCCACCGGCGACGAGCGGTACCTGCCGGCCCGTGACAAGGGCCCGGTCCGCAGGTTCGCCCGTGACTGGATCGACTCGCGCTTCAACGTGGCGGAGTTCTTCCTGCCGCTGGCCGTGGTCATCCTGGTCATGAGTGTGGTCAACAACGCGGCGATCAAGAACATCGCGCTGCTGCTGTGGCTGGTCGTGATCGTGCTGATCGTGCTCGACGCGGCCGTCAGCGGTTTCCGGCTGCGCAAGCGCCTCGCCGAGCGGTTCCCGGACCAGAACCGCAAGGGCGCCGTCACCTACGGCCTGTTCCGCTCCCTCCAGATGCGCCGGCTCCGGCTGCCCAAGCCGCAGGTCAAGCGCGGAGAGCGGCCCTGAGCACAGAGCCGTTCTCCGGGGGTGCGGCGAAGGCCTGGCTGACCAAGCTGGGCGGGCTGCGTGATGTCGTACGACAGGAGCTGGTGGCCCGCCAGCTCGACGAGCAGATATCCGGGCGGTTCGCGGTCGGACAGCGGCTGCGGGTGCTCGACGTGGGCATGGGGCAGGGCACGCAGGCGCTGCGGCTGGCCCGGGCCGGTCATCAGGTGACCGGCGTCGAGCGGGAACCGGCGATGGTCGCGGCCGCCCGGGAGGCGCTGGCCGCCGAGCCGGTGGGCATCCGCGAGCGGGTGCGGATCGTCGAGGGGGACGGGCGGGACACGGGCGTCCACTTCCTGCCGGGCAGCTTCGACGTGGTCCTCTGCCACGGGGTGCTGATGTACGTCGAGGAGCCGGACGCGCTGCTCGCCGGGCTGGCCCGGATGCTGGCCCCGGGCGGGCTGCTGTCGCTGCTGGTGCGCAACGCCGACGCGCTGGCCATGCGGCCGGGGCTGAGCGGCGACTGGGCGGGGGCCCTCGGTGCCTTCGACACCGTCTCCTACCGCAACCGGCTGGGCCTGCACGTCCGGGCCGACCGCCTGGCCACCCTCACCGGCGCCCTCGCCGGGATCGGTGCCCCCTTGCAGTCCTGGTACGGCGTACGGGTGTTCACGGACACGGCCGCGGACGACGCCGGGCCTCCGGCCGACCTGGGCACACTGCTCGCGGCGGAGGAGCAGGCCGGGCGGACGGATCCGTACCGGTCGGTCGCGGCGCTGCTGCACCTGTGCGGGGTGCGCGGCTGATCTTCGCCCGGTGCCGCTGTGCCGCTCCTCGTTCGGGCCAGCAGCACGAGCCGGAGCGTCACCGCCACGGCGAGACTCGGTGCATGGACGCTTCCCCTGCCCGCCGGACCCGCCGTACGGCCGCCGTGCTCGGCTGCTGCTGCCTCGCCCTCGCCGCCGGGTGTTCCGCCTTCGGCAGCGACGCGGCCGGGGACACCTCGGCCGACCGGGCCGCCCGGGTGACGGGGGTCCCACTGGCAGCGACCGATCTGCAGGACCGCTACCAGAAGGTGATCAAGGACGTCCTGCCGTCGGTCGTGCAGATCCAGGCCAGCAGCGACCTGGGCTCCGGTGTCGTCTACGACGGCAACGGACACATCGTCACCAACGCGCACGTCGTGGGCAACGAGAAGAAGTTCAAGGTGACGACCGCCAACACGGAGGAACCGCTCACCGCGACGCTGGTGTACTCCTACCCCCAGCAGGACCTGGCGGTCATCCGGCTCGACAGGATCCCGGACGGGCTGAAGGCGGCCGCCTTCGGGGACACCGACAAGGTCCAGGTCGGCCAGATCACGCTGGCCATGGGATCGCCGCTCGGGCTGTCGTCCAGCGTGACCGAGGGGATCGTGTCGGCGACCGGGCGGACCGTCAGCGAGAACACCGCGGGCGGCGGCACGGGCGCCACCATCCCCAACATGGTGCAGACCTCGGCGGCCATCAACCCCGGCAACAGCGGGGGCGCGCTGGTCAACCTGGACGGCCAGGTCGTCGGCATCCCGACGCTCGCCGCGAGCGACCCCAACCTGGGCGGCAGCGCGGCACCGGGGATCGGGTTCGCCATCCCGGCGTCGATGGTGACGACGGTCGCCGACCAGATCATCAAGCAGGGCAAGGTCACCGACTCGGGGCGGGCCGCGCTCGGCATCAGCGGGCGCACGGTGGTCGACGTGAACTACCAGCCGGCCGGGGTGGCCGTGGTGACCGTGAAGCCGGGCGACGCGGCCGACAAGGCGGGCATCCGGCCCGGGGACATCATCACCAGGGTGGGGGACGACGACATCACCACCATCACCTCACTGGCCGAGTCGCTCGCCACGGACCGGCCGGGGCAGAAGACGACGGTGACGTACAGCCGGGACGGCATCGACCGGACGGTGGACGTGACGCTGGGCGAGCAGTGACGGCGGTCCGGGGCGACCGCGTTGAGCCGCCCCGGACCGGCGCGTCTCAGGATTCGTCAGCGTGCAGGCTCATCGGGCCGTAGATCTCGGTGGTGTCCTCGTAGAGCCGCACCTGGTCGGCGCCGCCGGCCAGCAGCGCCTTCCACTGCTCGCCGATCCAGGACTCGGCGTCGCCCTGGGTGGTGAACTCCTCGGGTTCCACCGCGGGCTGGACCTCCGTCCCGTCGGCCTTCTCGAACCGCCACGTCCATGCCGCCATGTAGGCCTCCTTTGATCCAACTGGTGCATCGTATGACGTGAGGTGGGGGCGTCGATACAACTCCGCAGGTTGTGGGGTGTCTGCGGGCGCGTGGGGGCTTGCCGCGCAGTTCCCCGCGCCCCTTTCAGGGACGCTGCACGCAGCGTCGGCCGCAAGGGCAGGTGAGAATCAGTTCCGTGGAAGTGACTCTGCTCGGTACCGGTGCTCCCGCGGGGCTGCCCAGTCCCGGTTGTCCCTGTGCGGCTTGTTCGGGTGCCGTCGGGGAGGATGCGCGGGCGGCTACCGCGGTGCTCGTCGACGGGACGCTGCTGCTCGATCTGACGCCCGGTGCGGCGTTCGCGGCGGCCCGGGCCGGGCGGTCCCTCGGGGGCGTGCGGCAGGTGCTGCTGTCGCATCCCCATGACGGGCCCGCCGTCGAGGTGCCGGCCGCGCTGCCGCAGCCGGCGCGGGTGCCGGACGGGCGGGAGCTGGCGCTGCTGACGGGGCATCGGGTGCGGGCGGTGGCGATGGACGCGGGCGGCACCGGGTACGCGGTGACCGGCCCCGACGGGCAACAGCTGCTGTATCTCCCGCCGGGCGGGGCGCCGGCCGGTCTGGAGAACGGGACCGCGGACTCGTACCACCTGGTGCTCCTCGACGTCGTCGGGCGCCCGGACGCGCTGGCTCGGCTGCGGGCGGTCGGCTCGGTGGGGCCGACCACGGATGTCGTCGCCGTCCATCTCGGACATGACGTGCCGCCCGGCGCGGAGTTGCGACGCCGGCTCGCGGCGGCCGGGGCGCGGGCGGTGCCGGACGGTACGACGCTGACGGTCGGGGTGTACGAGGACGTACCCGACGTGCCGCGGCGGACGCTGGTGCTGGGCGGGGCGCGGTCCGGGAAGTCCGTGGAGGCCGAACGGCGGCTGGAGTCCTTCCCCGACGTGCTGTACGTCGCCACGGGCGGTACCCGCGGCGGGGACACCGAGTGGGCGGCGCGGGTGGCCCTCCACCGGGAGCGGCGGCCGGGGTCGTGGCGTACGACGGAGACGTGCGACCTGGTGCCGTTGCTGGCGCAGGACGGGCCGCCGTTGCTGATCGACTGTCTGTCGCTGTGGCTGACGGACGCGATGGACTCCGTCGGGGCGTGGGACGACACGGAGTGGGCGTCGGGCGGGGAGAAGGCGCTGCGGGAGCGGGTGCGGGAGCTGACGGAGGCGGTGCGGGCGACGCGGCGGACGGTGGTGGCCGTGTCGAACGAGGTGGGGTCGGGGATCGTGCCGGCGACGGCGTCGGGGCGGCGGTACCGGGATGAACTGGGCCGCCTGAACGCGGCGTTCGCGGGCGAGTGCGAGCAGGTGGTGCTGGTGGTGGCGGGGCAGGTGGTGGTGCTGAGGTAGGGGGGTGGGGACGCTTACCGGCGCTGGCAGGGTGCCTCCCCCAGCCTTCGGCCGGGGGGACCCCAGCGCCCACCCGTGCCGCCCTGCGGCACGCCTGCCCGCAGCGAGGTCGTGCCCCGTAAGGGGCGCGGGGAACTGCGCGAGCAACCACCCACCGGCCCGCAGTCGGACCACGGCCGTCACCGCCCCTTTCTCGCGACGATCCGGTACGAGTTCGAGAAGGGTGTCCGGCGCAGCAGCGGAGCCAGCGCGTGGTCCAGCGTGGCCACCACGGCCACCAGCGGCGCAGCCACCCGCAGCCACCGCTTCGGCAGGACCTGCCCCAGGACCAGCCCGACCGCTGCCGAGATGTCGTACGGCAGGTGGGGCGATCTCCGGTCCGTTCCGACGATCTCGCAGCCCTGCGCCTCCAGCTCCGCCCGGAGGTTGTCCAGCGGCATGAGGTGCAGGTGCCGGGGCTGACCGTAGGGGATCCACCACCTGCCGAGGAGCCTGGCGAAGGCGCTCCGCGGGTTCGGGACGTCGATGAGGACGTGGCCGCCGGGGCGCAGTGCGGTGAGGGCGGCGCGCAGTTCGGCGCGTGGGTCGGGGGTGTGTTCCAGGTGGTGGAACATGCTGACGACGTCGTAGCGGGCGCGCAGCCTGGCCTGGACCTCCGGGGCGGCCAGGTAGCCGCAGTGGGCCTCCTCGACGCGTCCCTCGGCCTGGGCCCGCGCCACCCGGAGGGTCGGGTCCAGGCCGTCGAAGGCGGTGTAGGTGAAGAACTCCTTCGCCGTGCGCGGGAAGTGGGCGTGGCCCGTGCCGACGTCCAGCCAGCTCTCCGGCTCCGGCAGCGCCAGCATCACGCGGGCCGCGGCGCGGTGCCGGCGGCGGCCGGCGCGGGTGGTGTGGAGGCGGTCGGTGTAGTCCTCCAGGCGGCCCTCGTAGAAGTCCCGGTGGTAGAGGGCGAGGCCCTCCGGGGACAGGCGGGGGTTCTGGAAGACGTGCGCGCAGTCCCGGCACTCGTCGACGGTGAACGTGCCGGGCCGGTGGTGCAGGAGGTCGGACGTGCGCAGGCGGGTGCGCAGGCGCCTGGAGCCGCACCAGGGGCAGTCCTGGCGGCGCGGTTCGTGGAACCGGTCCGGCCCCGGGGCGAGTTCGGGCGTGGGCGGCGGCATGGGCGGCTCCCTGTACTCCCTGTGCTCCCTGAACGCAATCCACTGCAAACCGGAACGTATGGGATACCGATCTTGCGTGCCAAGACGCCGTGCGGGTGTGGTGGCGATCTGGCACCGAACCGTTCGTTCCGTGCCGGTACTGTTCGGCGAATGAGCTCGCTTAATCTCGACGACTTCACCGATCTGATCGAGCGCCCCGACGGCGGTGTGCGCCGTGACGCCGAGGCGCGCCGGGAGCGGCTGATCGTGCCGCCCGGGTCGCTGGGCCGCCTCGACGACCTGGGTGAGTGGCTGGCCGCCGCGCAGGGTTCGGTACCGGTACGACCGGTCGAACGGCCGCGGGTCCTGCTCTTCGCGGGAGACCACGGCGTCGCCGAACTCGGCGTCTCCGCACGGCCCGCGGGCAGCGCGGAGCTGCTGGTCCGGGCGATCCTGGAGGGCGGCAGCCCCGTGGCGGTGCTTGCCCGGCGGCTCGGGGTGCCGGTGCGGATCGTGGACATGGCGCTGGACTGCGACCCGGGCACGCTGCCCGAGGAGGTGGTACGGCACCGGGTGCGGCGGGGCAGCGGCCGTATCGACATCGAGGACGCGCTGCCCCTGGAGGAGGCCGAGGAGGCCTTCCGGGCGGGCGTCGCGCTGGCCGACGAGGAGGCCGACTCGGGGACCGATCTGGTGGTGCTCGGTGACGTCAGCGTCGGCGGCACCACGGCGGCCTCGGTGCTGGTCGCGGCGCTGTGCGGGACGGACGCGTCCGTGGTGACCGGTCGGGGCGGGCTCGCCATCGACGACCTCGCGTGGATGCGGAAGTGTGCGGCGATCCGGGATGCGCTGCGGCGGGCGCGGCCGGTGCTCGGGGACCAGTTGCAGTTGCTGGCGACGGTCGGCGGTGCCGATCTCGCGGCGATGACCGGGTTCCTGCTGCAGGCCGCGGTGCGGAAGCTGCCGGTGGTGCTGGACGGGGTGGTGGTGGCCGCGTGTGCGCTGGTCGCGCAGCGGATCGCGTTCCGGGCGCCGGACTGGTGGCTGGCCGGGCACGACAGCGGGGAGCCGGGGCAGGCGAAGGCGCTGGACCGGATGGCCCTGGAGCCGCTGCTGGAGCAGGGCGTGACGGTGGGCGAGGGGGCGGGCGCACTGCTGGCGCTGCCACTGGTCCAGGCCGCGGCGGCACTGGCGGCGGAGCTGCCGGAGAAGCCGGAGAAGGCGGAAGCCGAGGAGAAGCCGGAAGAGTAGCGGGGGCCTGGGGGGCAAGGCCGGGACGGCACCGCCGAGATGCGCCGTCCCGGTTGATCGCCGTTGCGGCGGACAGAAGAGACCGGCAGAGGCGTGAAGCCGACAGCCGAGAGGGACCGGCACACAGGAGAACCGGCGAGAAGGCGTACCGGCGAGAAGGGGAGTCGGTGAGGGGGCGGTGGCCGTAGCGCCCCGTCAGGGGCGCGGGGAACTGCGCGAGCAACCACAGGGGCGCGGCACCCGGCGCGCGGCCGGCACCCACGACGGCGGCACCCGGCGGGTTACCGGAACCCACGGCGGCGAGACCCGGCGGGTTACCGGTGCTCGCGGCGGCGAGACCCGTGGTTCGTGTGCGCGTGCGCCGGAAAAAGGGTGCGTGTGGCGGGGTTTGGGGCGAGGGCGCCCATATGATCGCTCTCCATGGGAGATGTCCGAATTGCCGTGGAGCGGAGCGAGGGACGTGGATCGGGGCGGCGGGGCGCCGGGGTTTCCGGGCGGGCCGCCGCCTTTGCCGTCTGGTACTTGCGGGCCGTCGCCTTCGTCAACTTCCTCAGCGCGGTCTGGCTTTCGCTGGGGCAGGACGTGCGGCGGCACAACCAGGAGAACTTCTTCACCCCGTACCTGCTGACGGCCGGCTTCGCCTCCGGCGTGTTCACCGCGTTCCTCGCGATCACGATGCGGCGCCGGAAGCGGGCTGCGTGGATTCTCAACCTCGTGCTGAGCGGGCTCTTCCTGGCACTGTTCGCGTTCGCCATGGCCTTTCCGGAGATCCGGCGGTACGCGCAGAACTGGATCTCGATCGTGCTGACCGCCGCCTTCGTGGGGGCGCTGCTCGTCGGACGGCGGGAGTTCTACGCCAAGGGCGACCGGTCCAACCCCCGCCTCGCCGCCACCGTCGCCGTGGGCGGCGGGCTCGTCGCCTCGCTGCTCGCCGCCCTCCTGGTCACCGTCACCAACCAGGCCCCGCAGGCCGGGCGTTCGACGTTCCCGGAGCGCTGGCACTACGGCACCCTCCGCCTGGTGTCGGTCGCCGCCGACCCCACCCGGTTCCCGTACATCGCGCCGCCCAACTGGGTGAACGTCGTCGTCAACGTGCTCAGCACGCTGCTCGTCCTCGCCGTCTTCTACGCCGCCTTCCGTTCCCGCCGCGCCGTCGACCCGATCACCGAGGACGACGAGAAGCGGCTGCGGGTGCTGCTGGAGCGGCACGGCGAGCGGGACTCGCTCGGGTACTTCGCGCTGCGGCGGGAGAAGAGCGTGGTGTGGTCGCCGACCGGGAAGGCGGCGGTGGCCTATCGGGTGGTGGGCGGGGTGAGCCTGGCCTCCGGGGATCCGATCGGGGATCCGGAGGCGTGGCCCGGGGCCATCGTGCCGTGGCTCGCCGAGGCGCGGGCGCACGGGTGGATCCCCGCGGTGATGGGGGCCGGCGAAGAGGCCGGGACCGTGTACGGGCGGCACGGGCTCGACGCGCTGGAACTCGGTGACGAGGCGATCGTCGAGGTCGCCGAGTTCACGCTGGAGGGGCGGGCGATGCGGACCGTCCGGCAGGCGTACAACCGGGTCGGGCGGGCGGGGTACGCGGTGCGGATCCGCCGCCACGAGGACATCCCGGCGGACGAGATGTCGTACCTGATCCGGCGGGCCGACGACTGGCGGGACGGGGCCGCCGAGCGCGGGTTCAGCATGGCGCTGGGGCGGCTCGGGGACGCCCGGGACGGACAGTGCGTGATGCTGGAGTGCACGGACGGGGAGGGGGAACTGCGGGCCCTGCTCTCCTTCGTGCCGTGGGGGCCGGGCGGGCTCTCCCTCGATCTCATGCGGCGGGACCGGAACTCCGACAACGGGCTGATGGAGTTCATGGTCATCGAACTGCTGCGGCGCGCCGGAGAGATCCGGATCACCCAGGTTTCGCTCAACTTCGCGATGTTCCGTTCGGTCTTCGAACGTGGTGCGCGTCTCGGCGCGGGGCCGGTGCTGCGGCTGTGGAGATCCTTGCTGAGCTTCTTCTCCCGGTGGTGGCAGATCGAGTCCCTGTACCGGGCCAACGCCAAGTACCGGCCCATCTGGGAACCCCGGTTCCTGCTCTTCGAGAAGAGCGCGGACCTGCCGCGCATCGGCCTGGCGTCGGCGCGCGCGGAGGGGTTCCTGGGGGCGGTGTCGTCGGGGCTGCCGAAGTGGCTGCACCGGCGGCACCTGGACACCGAACGGGACGCGCACCGGGACACCCGGCGAGACACGCACGGATGAGGACCACCGCATGAAGCCGCTCGCCCGCTGGGCCCGCGCCGAATGGGGGCTGTTGTACGCCACCGTGCGCGGCCCGCTGGCGAAGCGCCGGCTGGGGGCGGTGCCCATGACGGCCGGGGCGGTGTGCCTGACCGCGCTGCTGCAGTTCGCGCAGAACCAGTCGTGGGGTTACCGCTTCGTGCAGGACGCGGGGGCGGTGCGCGCCGCGGACCCGCTGTGGGCGGCCCTGCTGCGCACCCCGCTGTCGCTGTTCGTGCCGGCGCTGGACCTTCCGGTGTGGGGCGCGCTGGTGCAGGTCCTGGTGGTGTTCGGCATCGCCGAGGTGTGCCTGGGCTGGTGGCGGACCCTGGCCGTCGCGTACGTGGCGACCCTCGCCGGCACCCTGTACGCCCGGCTCGGCATCGCGCTGGGGCCGCACGCTCCGCCGGGTCTGCCGGTTTCCGACGCCCGGGTCGTGGACACCGGGCCGTCGGCCGCCGTCGTCGGGCTCGCGGTCTACCTGGGCTGGCGGTACGGCGCCTATGTCACCGCCGGTGCGGTGGCGGCCGCGATGGCGGTCGAGGTGGCACTGAAGGACAACCTCGCCGGCAAGGAGCACCTGGCGGCCATCGCGGGCGTGGCGGTGCTGTGCGCGGTGGTGCCGGTGGGGATGCGGCTGTGGCACCGGCGGCGTCAGCGGCGGCCGGGGTCGGGCCCAGGGCCGGGTCCGGGGGCGGGACCGGGGCCGGGGCCGGGGCCGGGGCCGGGCAGCCGTAGCGGTTCGGGGCTGTCGGGTTTGCCGCCGATCCAGTCCTGAAGGGGCCGGGTGAGCCGGGACCAGCGGCGGTCGTGGTGGTAGGCGCGCAGTCCGGCCCTGGCCCTGGCGCGCGGCCGGTTGCCGTAGAAGCGGCGGGCCCAGGCCGAGCCGGGGCGGGCCAGCCGGGCCGCGCCGACGAGGCCGACCAGCGGGACGATCACCCCGAAGATCGCGATGCGGGCCTTGCCCTTGCTCAGGGCGACGAGGGAGAAGGCGAAGTTGGCCACGACGTTCGCGATGACGGCGCCCCGGTCCTGGAGTTCGTCCGCCGAGAGGTCGTTGACGCCGAACGGCGAGAACCCGGCGAGCAACAACCCCACCAGAGCTGCCGTGATGACGACGACCTCGACACTCTTGCGGCCCTCCTCGGTCCAGTAGACGTCGCCCAGGTGCAGGATCAGCGCGAACTCGTCGAGGACCAGTCCGGCGCCGATCCCGAAGACGATCGCGGCGAGGGCCGCGCCGAGGCCGTTGCGGGAACTGGCGACCGCGCCGAAGCCGCCGACGACGACGAGGACGACCCCGGGGACCACGTGGTGGATGTGCAGCCCGCCCGCCCGCACGTTGCCGAACGGGCCCTTGCCGGCACGGATCAGCCGGGTGATGACCCGTGTGATCACGAAGGTCAGGACGAAGGCGGCCAGGGCCAGCAGCAACGGGAGTTTGCCCGGCTCGACGATGTTCCGCTCCAGCCAATGTCCCATGTGCGCACTTTATCCCCGGCTCGGGGTCGGGCCGCCGGTCCGGCCGCCGGTCCCACCGGGAGCCCGGCCGGGGACGCAGCCGGGGACGCGGCCAGGAGCGCGGCCGGGGGCGCGGCCCTTCCTGATCACCCGATAACCTGCGCCGATGGCTGCAACCTCTGCGACTCCCTGGCCGGACGGCCTCCGCTTCGCCTTCGGCACGCTCACCGTGTTCCCCGTGAAGGTCACCCGCTGGGACCGCGAGGCGGCCCGCGGCGGCATGCTGTCCGCTCCGCTGGCCGGCCTCGCGGTCGGGGTCTGCGCGGGGGCGGTCGGTGCGCTGCTGGTGGCGCTCGGCGCGAGCGCGCTGGTGGCCGCGGTCGCCGCAGTCGCCGTACCGGCCGTGCTCACCCGGGGGTTGCACCTGGACGGCCTCGCCGACACCGCCGACGGCCTCGGCAGCGGCAAGCCCGCCGAGGACGCCCTGCGGATCATGAAGCAGTCGGACATCGGGCCGTTCGGGGTGATCACGCTCGTCCTCGTCCTGCTCGGGCAGGTGGCCGCGCTGGCCCAGGCGTACGGCGACGGGTGGGCGCGGGGCGCCCTGGCGGCGGTCGTCGCGGCGACGGTGGCCCGGCTGGCGCTGACGCTGGCCGCGGTGGAGGGCGTGCCCGCCGCCCGGCCGGAGGGGCTGGGGGCGGCGGTGGCCGGCGTGGTGCCCAAGGTGGGGGCGACCGTGGTCACGTTCGCGGTGATGCTCCTGGCGGCGGGCGCCGGGGCGCTGGTCGGGCCGGGCGACAGCCTGCGGGCGCTGCTCGCGGTGGTGGTGGCCGAGGCCGCGACGGACGGACTGCTGCGGCACTGCAGGCGGCGGTTCGGCGGGGTCACGGGGGACGTGTTCGGGGCGCTCGCGGAGACGGCGGCCACCGCGGCGCTCGTGGTGTTCTCGCTGGGGAGTCTCTGAAGGGGCGCCTCAGCAGGCCTTCCGCCACACCCCCAGCTCGTACTTCTTCTCCAGCGAACTCAGCCGCAGCTTGCGGGACTGGGCGCAGAACCTGCTCGTCGGCAGCTCGTACTCCACGTGGAAGACCGCCTTGTCCGCCTCGACGAACGGCTTCAGGTCGGCGCACTCGCCGTACTGGGCGCACTGCTCGTTCACCGCGAAGTCGAAGTCCCCCACCAGCTGCGGGATCTGGTCCAGGTCGTTCTTCAGACCGACCGACATGCCCCGGTCGTGCGCGAGCCGGGCGATGAGCCGGTTGTAGCGGAGCTGGTCGGCGGCCGTGAGGGGGAAGCCCGTGCGGTTCCGGTAGCCGTCCATGTTGTCGGGCTCCACCGCGTCGAAGCCCTTGTCCCTGCACATGTCGAAGCGGGCCGCCATCAACGGCTTCAGCACGTCCGTACGGCGGATGTCCAGCCAGCGCTCGCCCTCCCAGCCGTTGCCGCGGCCGAGCACCGACGCGGGGAACTTCTTCGCGTCGGGGCGCCAGTCCTCGTACGCGCCGGTCGATATGTAGCAGATGACCTTGCGGCCCTTGCCGTGCAGCGTGGCGACCGTCGCCCGGGACTGGTCGAAGCCGTCGATGTCGTAGACGGACGCCTTGACCGAGGTGTCGACACGGCCGCTCAGCTGCCACTGCCAGCTGATGCCCGGTCTCGGCTGCCAGCGTCCGGCGTCGTCCGGGGCCCGGGTGCAGCCGGCGAGCAGGGCCAGGAGGGCGAGCAGCGGGACGGTGCGGAGGTTCACCGGACGGGCTCCAAAGGGTGCGGCGAGGTACCCGACGGATGATCTCCCATCCCGGGCACGGCGCGGTGCACCGGGGCCCCGTGCGCGGGCGAGCGGCGGGAAACCGGCGGGAACCGTGCGAACGGACGCCTGCCGCGGGCCCGTTGTGGCCGCTCGCGCCCACGAGGCCGGAGCCGGGCATGGATACGGTCCCGCGCCCCTGAACGGGCGCTCCGCCTCCGGCGCGACGGAAAGTGGCTACGACGCCACCCCCAGGTGAACACCCGCAGGAATGAGCGAACGCATACACACGCGTAGGCTCGTCCCGGGTGTTCGCCGACGGGGGTGAAGGCCCCGGTCGCAACGCGCCCCGAGGGCACTCCTCGGGGTCGCCTCCCCGGGCCCGGTCGACCCACCCGCTCGGCCACTGCAACTCAACATCGGAAGCGAGATTCCACCACCGTGACTGCTCTCACTCTCAGCACCTCAGCGGCGCCCGGCCTCCGGGCCGACGCGATCGTGATCGGTGTCGCCAAGGGCGCCAAGGGCCCGGTCGTCGCCCCGGGTGCCGAAGCCGTGGACACGGCCTACGACGGCAGGCTGGCCGCCGTCCTGGAGACCCTCGGTGCCTCGGGTGCCGAGGGCGAACTGACGAAGCTGCCCGCTCCGGCCGGCTTCAAGGCCCCGCTGGTCATCGCGGTGGGCCTGGGCGCCGAGCCCGGCCGGGACGCGGACTACGAGGCCGAGGCGCTGCGCCGGGCGGCCGGTGTCGCCGCCCGCGCGCTGGCCGGGGCCAAGAAGGCGGCCTTCGCGCTGCCCGTCGAGGACCCGGCCGCCGTGGGCGCGATCGGCGAGGGCGTGCTGCTCGGCGCCTACTCCTTCGACACCTACAAGGACAACGGTGCCGGCGCCGGCAAGAGCGCGAAGGCGAAGAACGGCCGGGCGCCGCTCGCCGAGGGCGTGCTGCTCGGCGGCAAGCCGCGGGACGCGGCCCACAAGGCGGCCCTGGCCCGCGCCACGGCCGTCTCCGAGGAACTCAACCGGGCCCGCGACCTGGTCAACACCCCGCCGAACGACCTCACGCCGGCGGCGTTCGCCGCGATCGCCCAGGGCGCGGCCAAGGAGCACGGCCTCAAGATCCAGGTGCTCGACGACAAGGCGCTCGCCAAGGACGGGTACGGCGGCATCCTCGGCGTCGGCGGCGGCTCGGCCGCGACCCCGCGGCTGGTGAAGCTGTCGTACACGCACGCCGACGCGGACAAGCACCTCGCCTTCGTCGGCAAGGGCATCACCTACGACTCGGGCGGCATCTCGCTCAAGCCGGCCGGCCACAACGAGACGATGAAGTGCGACATGAGCGGCGCGGCGGCGGTGTTCGCGGCCGTCGTCACGGCGGCGCGGCTCGGCCTGCCGGTCAACGTGACCGGGTGGCTGGCGCTGGCCGAGAACATGCCGTCCGGCACCGCCGTGCGCCCGGGTGACGTGCTGCGCATGTACAGCGGCAAGACCGTCGAGGTGCTCAACACGGACGCGGAGGGCCGGCTGGTGCTCGCCGACGCGCTGTGGGCGGCGTCGGCGGAGCAGCCGGACGCGATCGTGGACGTGGCGACGCTGACCGGCGCGATGATGCTGGCGCTGGGCAGCCGGACGTTCGGGATCATGGCCAACGACGACGCGTTCCGCTCCGCGGTGCACGAGGCCGCGGAGGAGGTGGGCGAGCCGGCGTGGCCGATGCCGCTGCCGGAGCACCTGCGCAAGGGGATGGACTCCCCGACGGCGGACATCGCCAACATGGGCGAGCGGATGGG
Organism: Streptomyces sp. NPDC047061; assembly: GCF_040643955.1. Lineage (NCBI taxonomy): Bacteria > Bacillati > Actinomycetota > Actinomycetes > Kitasatosporales > Streptomycetaceae > Streptomyces > Streptomyces sp. NPDC047061. Next base: position 2,649 of record NZ_JBEYVI010000003.1, on the reverse strand, counting down.
CGGCGGCCTGGTCGCGGGCCTCTTCCTGCGCGAGTTCGTGGGCGAGGGGATCACCTGGGCGCACCTGGACATCGCGGGGCCGGCCTTCAACGAGGGCGGCGCCTTCGGCTACACGCCCAAGGGGGGCACGGGGTCGGCGGTGCGGACGCTGGTGCGGCTGGCGGAGCTGACCGCCGAGGGCGACCTGGGCTGACGTCGGTTTTTGTCGACGGGACCTCGCACGCGGGTAGGGCGAGGTCCCGTCGCCCATCGACTCGGTCCGGTCCGTCGTCCGGCGACTGCGGGCCGTGGAGGGTTGCTCGCGCAGTTCCCCGCGCCCCTGCGGGGCGCTGCGTGTGGTGTCTCACACCCCGGCCCCGCGTCTCGTTCACCTCCGACAAGTGCGAAGATGGGGCTCGGCAGGACAGGGCCCCACCCACAGGGCCGAAGAAGAGCGGCCGGACACCAGCCGCCGACCGGTCACCGTTGACCGGCGTACGGCGCACATGCATGGAGGACGTGACGTGGCGAACGACGCCAGCACCGTTTTCGACCTAGTGATCCTCGGCGGTGGTAGCGGTGGTTACGCCGCGGCCCTGCGCGGGGCGCAGCTGGGCCTGGACGTCGCCCTGATCGAGAAGGACAAGGTCGGCGGTACCTGCCTGCACCGGGGTTGCATCCCCACCAAGGCCCTGCTGCACGCGGGCGAGATCGCCGACCAGGCCCGCGAGAGCGAGCAGTTCGGTGTCAAGGCCACCTTCGAGGGCATCGACGTCCCCGCCGTGCACAAGTACAAGGACGGCGTCATCGCCGGTCTGTACAAGGGCCTGCAGGGTCTGATCGCCTCGCGCAAGGTGACGTACATCGAGGGCACGGGGCGGCTGTCCTCCCCGACCTCCGTGGACGTGAACGGCCAGCGCATCCAGGGCCGTCACGTGCTCCTCGCGACCGGCTCCGTGCCGAAGTCGCTGCCGGGCCTGGAGATCGACGGCAACCGGATCATCTCCTCCGACCACGCCCTCGTCCTGGACCGCGTGCCCAAGTCCGCGATCATCCTCGGCGGCGGGGTCATCGGCGTCGAGTTCGCCTCCGCCTGGAAGTCCTTCGGTGCCGACGTCACCGTCATCGAGGGCCTCAAGCACCTCGTCCCGGTCGAGGACGAGAACTCCTCCAAGCTTCTTGAGCGCGCGTTCCGCAAGCGCGGCATCAAGTTCAACCTGGGCACCTTCTTCTCGAAGGCCGAGTACACCGCCGACGGCGTCAAGGTCACCCTCGCCGACGGCAAGGAGTTCGAGGCCGAGGTCCTGCTGGTGGCGGTGGGCCGCGGGCCCGTCTCCGCCGGTCTCGGCTACGAGGAGCAGGGTGTCGCCATGGACCGCGGCTATGTCCTGGTCGACGAGTACATGCGGACCAACGTCCCGACCGTCTCCGCCGTCGGCGACCTGGTCCCGACCCTCCAGCTCGCGCACGTCGGCTTCGCCGAGGGCATCCTGGTGGCGGAGCGCCTGGCCGGTCTGAAGACCGTCCCGATCGACTACGACGGTGTCCCCCGGGTGACGTACTGCCACCCCGAGGTCGCCTCCGTGGGTATCACCGAGGCCAAGGCCAAGGAGATCTACGGCGCGGACAAGGTCGTCGCTCTCAAGTACAACCTGGCGGGCAACGGCAAGAGCAAGATCCTGAACACCGCGGGCGAGATCAAGCTCGTCCAGGTGAAGGACGGTGCCGTGGTCGGCGTCCACATGGTCGGCGACCGCATGGGCGAGCAGGTCGGCGAGGCCCAGCTGATCTACAACTGGGAGGCGCTGCCCGCCGAGGTCGCCCAGCTCATCCACGCCCACCCGACGCAGAACGAGGCGATGGGCGAGGCCCACCTGGCCCTGGCCGGCAAGCCGCTGCACTCGCACGACTGACCCTCGGTCGACACAAGCGACGACTCAGACTTCCGCAATTCGTAAGGAGCAACCGAAACCATGGCGGTTTCCGTAACCCTTCCGGCGCTCGGCGAGAGCGTCACCGAGGGCACTGTCACCCGCTGGCTGAAGGCCGAGGGCGAGCGCGTCGAGGCCGACGAGCCGCTGCTCGAGGTGTCGACCGACAAGGTCGACACCGAGATCCCGGCCCCCGCCTCGGGCGTGCTGGCCTCGATCAAGGTCGCCGAGGACGAGACGGTCGAGGTCGGCGCCGAGCTGGCCATCATCGACGACGGCACCGGCGCCCCGGCCGCCGCTGCGGCCCCGGCCGCCGAGCCCGTCGCCGCTCCGGCTCCGGCCGCCCCGGCCCCCGCGCCGGTCGCCGAGGCCCCTGCGGCCCCCGCCCCGGCCCCCGTTGCCGCTGCCCCCGCCGCTCCGGCCGGTGGCGCGTCCGGCACGGACGTGGTCCTGCCCGCGCTCGGTGAGTCCGTCACCGAGGGCACCGTCACCCGCTGGCTGAAGTCGGTCGGCGACTCCGTCGAGGCCGACGAGCCGCTGCTCGAGGTCTCGACCGACAAGGTCGACACCGAGATCCCGGCGCCCACCTCGGGTGTGCTCCTTGAGATCACGGTCGGCGAGGACGAGACCGCCGAGGTCGGCGCCAAGCTCGCCGTCATCGGCGCCCCGGGTGCCGCTCCGGCGGCCGCCCCCGCCCCGCCCCCCACCAGTTGGCGCGCACTGCCATGACGGTGGTGGG